>JARBUG010000034.1 GCA_029239785.1 Symbiobacteriaceae bacterium
GTCCAGTAGTCGCTGCCTTCGTGCCACTCGCCGTCGATGCCGCCCAGGCAGAGGTAGCGGCCCACGTAAATGCGCACGGCGAACTCAGCCCAGACCCGGGCCTCGGGCTCCTCTTCCCAGATGGCGAGGGCGCCGATGCCCAGGGCGGTGGTCTGGAACCAGGGGTGGTTGTTGTTGGGGTCGTTCTCAAAGGGGTTCAGATAGCGATAGAGCGCCCGGCACCGGGCGGCGATGGCGTTTCGCACAGTCGCCCGCTCTTCCGCCGACAGGTCAGCGTAGAGGGCGTCGTAGGCGTAGGCGATGCCGACGAGGGTGTCGTGGGCGGCGTGGTCGACGCTTTCGATGCCCGTGGACCCGACAGGGTCCCACCCCGCCGCGTGCAGGAGCCACGAACGGGCCAGTTCACGGTACGCCGCCTCGCCCGTCAGGGCATAGGCGAAGGAACTGAGCGAGCACCAGTCGAGCACGGCGGCGCCTGCCGCCACGATTTCACGCCAGCGTTCGATGGTCCAGTATTGATGCTCAAAGCCCGGAGGCTCGGCGGGCAGGCCTGCCAAGGGCCCTTCGGCCCGGCGCATGTTCTCCATGGGCACGGGGCTGCCAGCCTGCGAAGCCGAGAGCCGCTGCGCGATCTTCTCCCACAGGGCCTTCTTGGGTCCCGAGGCCTCGGCCCGCAGGCGGGCGGCGTCAAAGGCGGCGGCGGGCAGGCGGGGGTGACCCGAAAGCCACGCCTCACCAAACGCCACAGGGAACGTAAACTCCCCGGAGACCTCCGCAAAGGCAGGCTCCGACCACGCCCCCGGCCCGCCGGGCAGCAACGGCGCGACCTTCCACACCCAGGTGCCCGGCTCCAGCGGCGCATCAGGCATGAACTCGTTGCCCGCCACTTCATACGTCAGCGTAACCCCGTCACGCAGAAGCGCAACCCGATACCCCACCGCCCCGGGCACCGGGGCCCAGTTGAACCAGGGCGGATTGGCCCGGGAAGCAAAGCTCGGCGCGAGCACCACCCGGGTCGACGGCGCCCCCGCCCTGGGCGAAGCCGAGTACACCTCAAGCTCCGCAATCCCCAGCACAGTGGGCCGGGCCGCCGGACCGCCCCCGGCAGGCATAAAGACCCGCACCTGCTCCGCCGCCACCGGCTCGGCAAAGGTGAGCACCGACCGGTGCGCCTCCTCCACCACCTCGGCTGCCTCCAGCGCGACCCAATAGCGGCCTGTGAATACCTCAAGCGACCACGAGCGCGGCTTGAGGAAGCCCCCGTTCTCCTGCGCCCAGTAAATCTCCACCCGTTCAAACGACTGCGGCCCCGGAAAGAGCAACTGGATCCAGTGGTCCTCCGATGTAGAAGCGGAGAGCCAGCGGACCTTGCCCCACCGGCCCTCCTCGGAGAGTTCGTTCCGCTTCCCGTCGTGGACGGGCCACGTGCGGTACCAGCCCAGAAAGCTGTCCGCCGCGGCCCGCGTCCCGAACGATGCGAGTGCGATATTTTCCATGTTCATCCCCTACACAAGATGGCAGGCCACCCAGTGGCCACTGCCCACATCACGCAGCACCGGGCGTTCCGCTTTACATTCCGGCCGCGCCACCGGGCAACGCGGGTGGAAGCTGCACCCGCTGGGCGGGTTTAGAGGCGAGGGAATCTCCCCGGACAAGTGAATCCGCTCCCGCTTCTGATCGACATCAATGCGGGGCACGGCCGACATGAGCGCCTGCGAATACGGGTGGAGCGTGTGATGGAACAGCTCCTCCGTTTCGGCCAGCTCCATGATTTGGCCCAGGTACATGACTGCGACCCGGTGGCTGATATGCTCCACCACACCGAGGTTATGGGCAATGAACAGATAGGTGAGGCCTAGTTCCTCCTGCAGCGACTGCAAGAGGTTCAGAATCTGCGCCTGAATCGAGACGTCCAGCGCGGAGACCGGCTCATCGCAGACGAGGAACTTCGGCTTGAGCGCCAGCGCCCGGGCGATGCCGATGCGCTGCTGCTGGCCGCCCGAGAACTCATGGGGGAAGGTGCCAATCGCCTTTGTGTTGAGGCCGACCAACTCCATCAGCCGGAGGACCTCTTCTTCCCGCTCCTGCTGCGTGCCGATCTTGTGGACCCGCAGGGGCTCGATGATGTTCGCCCCCGCCGACCAGTGCGGCACCAGCGACGAGAACGGATCCTGGAAGACGATCTGCATCTGGCGGCGCATTTCACGGAGCTGCGGCCCGTCCATCTTCAAGAAATCCTTGCCTTCGAAGGTCACCTTGCCGGCGGTCGGCTCGTGGAGCCGCAGAATCGCCCGGGCGGCCGTCGACTTGCCACTGCCGCTCTCGCCCACCAGACCGAGGCATTCGCCCCGGCGAATATCAAACGTGATGCCATCGACCGCCTTCAGGGTCTGGCGGCCTTTGGTAAAGTGCTTCTTCAGGCCTTCGACCCGCAGCAGCTCACCCACGGACCCCCACCTCCTCGGCTCCGACCTTGAAGCAGGCCGCCCGGCGGCCCGGGGCCACCGCGGTCAGCTCGGGCCGGCTTTGCCCGCAGCCGGCGTCCGCCCGGGCGCAGCGCGGGGCGAACGGGCACCCGGCGCCCAGGCTCATCAGGTTGGGCGGCGAGCCGGGAATCGGCTCGAGCTTCTCCCGGCCCCGGCCCACCTCGGGGGTGGAGCGGAGCAACCCCTGCGAATACGGGTGGATCGGCACTTTCAGGAACTCGCGCATGGGGCTGGTCTCCACAATCCGGCCGGCGTACATGACCGCCACCTTCTTGGAAAACTCCGCCGCCACGCCGAAGTCATGGGTGATCAGGATGATCGCCATGTTCAGCTCCTTCTGCATCGCCCGGAGCAGGTCCAGAATCTGCGCCTGCACGGTCACATCCAGCGCCGTGGTCGGCTCGTCGGCGATCAGGAGCTTGGGTTTGCAGGCCAGGGCCATGGCGATCATGACACGCTGGCGCATGCCCCCCGAGAACTGGAACGGGTACTCGTTCAGCCGCTGCTCGGGCGCCGGAATGCCCACCATCTCCAGCAGTTCAATCGCCCGCCGGCGGGCGCCCGCCCGGTCGGCAATGCCATGCCAGAGCATGGGCTCCATGATCTGCCGGCCCACGGTCAGGGTCGGGTTGAGCGAACTCATGGGGTCCTGGAAGACCATGCTGATCTCCCGGCCCCGAATCTTTTGCATCTGCGATGGGCCCAGGGTGAGCAGATCCTTGCCCATGAACAGGGCCTGTCCGCCCGCCACCCGGCCCGGGGGCCGGATCAGCCGCATCAGTGTTTTGACGCCCACGCTCTTGCCCGAGCCCGACTCGCCGACAATCGCCATCGTCTCACCCGGAGCGATGGTGTACGAAATGCCGTCGACGGCCTTGACGACGCCTTCCGGGCGATGAAAGTAGGTTTTGAGGTCACAGACCTCCAGCAGGTTCTCCACGGACGGCCACCTCGCTTACTGATCTCGGGGGTCGAAGGCGTCGCGCAGGCCGTCGCCCATCCAGGTGAAGGCGAGCAGCGTGAATGCGAAGATGAGGGCGGGCCAGAGCAGCATGTGCGGGTAAGAGAGCACGAACCGCTGGCCGGCGGTGATCAGGGCGCCGAACGAGGGCGCAGGCGGCGCCACGCCCATGCCGATGAGCGAAAGGGCCGACTCGGTCATCATGGCGCCGGGCACGCCGAACGACATGGTGACGATGATGGGCCCCAGCACGTTGGGCAGAATGTACCTGGTGACGATGTCCCAGTGGGAGGCGCCCATGGCGTGACCGGCCTCCACGAACTCCCGGGACTTGATCTTGAGCACTTCGGCCCGCACCAGCCGGGCCAGGCCGACCCACGAGGTCAGACCGATGGCGATGAAGATGGTCAGCATGCCGCGCCCCATCACGGCAATCAGCATGACGTTGAAGAGGAAGCTGGGGAAGGCAAACATGATATCGGTAAAGCGCATGAGCAGGTTATCGACCCGCCCGCCCATGTAGCCCGCCAGGGCGCCCACCGCTACGCCTGCGACCAGCGTGATCGATTCGGCGCCGAAGGCGACGGTCATGGCCGTGCGGAGGCTGTATACGAGGCGGCTGAGGATGTCCCGGCCCAGTTCGTCGGTGCCGAACCAGTGCTTGAGGCTGGGGCCCTGGTAAACGGCCGCGTAATCGACGCCATCGTAGGTGTACGGGAGCAGGAACGGTCCCACAAAAGCGGTGAGAATCAGCAGGACCACAAAGATGCCGCTGAGCACCGCAAGCTTATTGCGCAGAAACTTGCGCCAGGCTCGGACCCACATGACCTCACCTCAATTATTCAAAGCGAATGCGCGGATCGAGGAAGCCGTACATCAGGTCGACCACCAGATTCATCATCATGATGACGAAGGCGAAGAAGACCGACGAGGTCATTAGCAGGGGGAAGTCGCGGGTGTTTGCGGCCAGGGTAAAGTAGCTGCCCAGGCCGGGCACCCGGAACATCGACTCGATGAAGACGGTGCCGACCATGAGGCGGGCCAGTTGCGGGCCGACGACCGTAATGAGCGGAATCAGCGAGTTGCGCAGGGCGTGGCCCAGTACCACCCGGGTAAAGGAGCCGCCCTTGGCCCATGCCGCAGCAATGTAGTCCTGCCGCAGCGCCTCCACCATGCTGGTCCGCATGTAGCGGGCAATACCGCCCACCGAGCCCAGGCCCAGGGCCAGCACCGGCATGATCACATGCTTCGGCTCCGTCCAGCCGGCTGTGGGCAGCCAGTGGAGCTTGAGCGAGAAGAACAGGATCAGAAAGACCGCCAGCACGTAGGCAGGTATGGAGTTGCCGATCATGGAGAGGAACATGGAGCAGTAGTCCCACACCGTGTTTTGTTTGACCGCTGCCAAAATGCCGAGCGGCACGGCGATGATGATGGAGAGCGCGACCGAGAAGAGCGCCAGCGTCAGGGAGACAGGGAACGCCTTGGCGATGATCTCCTGAATATCCATTTGCGGAAACTGGAACGAGGGCCCCATGTCCCAGGTGGCCATGCCTTTCATGTAAGTCAAGTACTGTATGTATAAGGGTTTGTCCAGTCCGTATCGCTTCTCCATCTCAGCGATGACATCGACAGACGCCTGTTCGTCGCCGCTCACGTCACCACTGGAGATGCGCTTGGCGTCCAGGAAATTGCCGGGGGCCATGTGCATGAGAATGAAGGTGAGGAGCGAGACGAAGACCAGGGCGATCACCATAAAGCCCAACCGCCTGGATAGGAAGCGCAGCATCCTTGGATCACACTCCTTAAGGTCGGGGGAGGCTCCCCGGGGGGAACCGGCCTGGCAGCCGGTCCCCCCGCAGTGAGCCCGAGCAGCGGCACGCTTACTTCGTGCTGTAGAGGGAGCGATAGTACATCGGGTAGCCGATCAGGAACGGGTTCATTTCGTAGCCCTTGATGTGCGGCTTCACAACCCGGAACGACTTGGCGATGTTGAGCGGAATGTACATGGCGGCGTCGAGCCGGAGCTGGGCCATCTCCTGGTAGAGCGGCAGCTGCTTGGCCGGGTCGGTCTCCTTGTCGATGGCGGCCTTCAGCTCGATCCAGCGCTTGCCTTCGGGCGAGGCGTTGGCCAGCCGGTACTCTTCCATCTTCTTGGACTTGGTGGCGGCGTCGAGGTTCTTGTCGTTCTGGATGTCCAGGTAGCCCTGGTACTTGGTGCCGTCAGCCCAGAGCGTTTCCAGGCCCCAGTTGCCACGGATGTAGTTGATGGCGTCGGGGTAGGGCGAAGTCCAGGAGAAGTTGAACATGCCGGCGAAGTCGGCGGGCTGGTAGGCGAAGCGCTTCTGGGAGAAGAGGCCCCATTCGAGGTTCTCTACCTTCGCCTTGACGCCGAGGTTGGTCTTCCACTCGTCGATGACGGCCATGGTGAACGGGTCGGTGGCGGCGATGTTGTAGGAGATCAGCAGGGTGATTTCGGGCAGACCCTTGCCGTCGGGGTAGCCGGCGTCGGCCAGCAGCTTCTTGGCGGCAGCCACGTCGTACTTGTAGGCGTACTTGGTGGACCAGTCACCGCCCACGACGGACGGGAAGAGCGAGGCGGCCGGGGCGACGGTATCCTTGGAGACGAGCTTGGCGATTTTGGCACGGTCAACCGACATGGCCAGGGCCTGGCGGACCCGCTTGTCCATCAGGGTCTGGTTATCGCCGAACATCAGCCAGAAGCCCTGCACGGCGCCGGTTTCGGTGGCGATGAGCTGGTCGGGCATGTTCTTTTGGATGCGGTCGATATCAGCCGAGGTGACTTCGACGGAGTCGACTTCGTTGTTCTCGTAGGCGAGAATGTTGGCGGCGTTCAGGAAGAGCTTGATCTGGTCCAGGTTGCCGGGGTTGGGGCCCTTGTAGTTATCGTTGCGGACCATGACGATTTCGCTGTTAACGGTCCAGGACTTCAGCTTGAACGGGCCGTTGGTGACCATGTTTTCGGGCTTGGTCCAGTCCTTGCCGAACTTCTCGACGGTCGCCTGGTGAACCGGCAGGCCCCAGACTTCGGCGAGGCGCATCAGGAAGATGTCGTTGGGCTTGTCCAGCTTGATCTCCAGGGTGGTCTCATCGATGGCCTTGACGCCGATCTTATCGGCGGTTACTTCGCCACGCTGGAACTGGGCGGCGTTCAGAATGCCGGCGCCCTGGTAGGAGGCGTAGGCGCCTGCCCAGGTCTTGGGGTCGATGGCCCGCTTGAGGGAGTACTCAAAGTCCTTGGCGGTCAGGGGATCGCCGTTGGACCAGGTGAGGCCCTTCTTCAGCTTGAAGGTGTAGGTCAGCTTGTCCGGGGAGATGGTCCAGCTCTCAGCGGAGGCCGGGCCGACTTCGAACTTGCTGCTCTTCCAGGTCACCAGGCCTTCGGAGAGGGCCATGCGGTGAATGTGGGCGCCGTAGGAGTAAATGTGGGGGTCCATGCTGGTCGGGTTGATGATGAAGCTGGTGAAGGTGCCGCCCTTCTTCGGGCCCTCGGTCTTCTGTTCGGTCTGACCGGTGGTGGGCGCGGGGTCCTTCGTTTCGGTCTCCTTGGATTGGCCGGGCAGGCAGCCAGAGAGCAGGCCTACGGTGACCAGGAGGGTCAGGAGCAGTACCCAGGTCTTTCGCATGGTATATGTTCCTCCTCGTACTATGTAGCGGGCATAGCAGACAGGATCAAATCGAGTGCCTGCGCCGCCTGGCGCAGGGCCGCTTCCGGAAAGTGGGCGGGCGGCGGTACTTCAACCGAGACGTAACCGTTGTAGTTCACGTCGTGCAGGGCCTGCTTTACGGCGGGCCAGTTTACGTCGCCTTGCAGGAGCGGGACGAAGCCGTGGATGTTGTCCACGCTTTGGCGGAAGTCCTTGACATGGACCCGGGCCAGCCGGGAGCCGAGCATCCGGATCCACTGGTCCGGGAAGCCGTTGACCAGGACGTTGCCGCAGTCGAAGTAGGCTTTGACCCAGTCGCTGCCGATATCGTCCAGGAAGCGGCGAAACTCCAGGGGCGAGAGCAGGAACCTGTTCCAGACGTTCTCGACCCCGATGATCACCTTGTGGGCTTTGGCTGTGGCCGCCAGGTCGGAGAGGGCTTCGGCGGCCCGTTCGTAGGCGGTGTCGTAGGGGACCTGTTCGGTCACCAGGCCCGGTACAACCAGGATGGCGCCGGCCCCTGCGGCTTCGGCCAGTTCCAGCATGCGCCGGACGATCTCCCGGCCTTTTGGCCCGTGGACCGGGTCGGTCAGGGGGGACTGCCAGTGGAGGGCCGTGGCGAGGCTGGGAATGGTGAGGCCGAGTTCCTTCGCCCTGGCGGCGATGGCCCGGGCTTCGGCCGGGGTCGATGCGGTGGTGAGGCCGGGGGCGTCCTTGAGGCCGAGGCTCTGCACGAGGGCGGAGCTGTTGTCGGTGGCGGCTTCTGATACGTTCAGTTCCACCCCTTCGAACCCGGCGGCGGCGGCTTCGGTCAGCATGCGTCCGACAGACCAGTCGGCTGGAAAGCACCACTGGTTGACGCCCTTATGCATGGCCGCTTACCTCGCTCAGGTAGACAACCCGCTCTTCCTTGATCGACCGCTCGGCGGCCAGGGCCACCAGCAGGCTGTCGTAGGCGATTTGCAGGTCGGCCCAGGGCTTTTTGCCCGTGCGGCAGGTCTCCAGAAACTCGGTTCGTTCCCGTTGACCGCCGATGTGCCAGGGGCTGAAGGTATCACGGTCCGGCACGATGTAGCGCAGGTCCCCGAAGGGGCCGCCCGACAGGCCGATCTTTTTGTTGGCGTAGGCGACCATTTGGGCGCCGGTTTCGCCGATCAGGCCGATTTCGAGCCCTTCTTCGGCGAGGTTGTTGGGCCTGAGGTAGAGGCAGAGGCCGAGGTTGGCGCGGGCGTCGTTTTCGTACTCGACCGTCACCCAGGCGTTGTCGATCACCTGGCTGTCGGTGACCGTCAGAGGCTCAGCGCCGTCCTGCTGGACGTACCACCAGCCCACTTCCGTCGGCTGCCCCTGCCGGATCACGTGCTGGCCGCCCATGGCGAAGACTTTCTTCGGGCGGCTGCCGGCGAACCAGTTGAACAGATCAAAGTGGTGGCAGTTCTTCTCGACCAGTGACCCGCCGCTGGCCTCCTGGCTGTAGAACCAGGGGTTGGGCGGAAAACTGGCCCGGAACTCCTTGCACCAGAGCATGGTGACGGGGCCAAACTGCCCGTCGGCCAGAATCTCAGCCATTTTGTTATAAAGGTGCGAGTACCGGTAGACGAGGCCGATTTGCACCTGCCTGCCGCTGGTTTCGGCGGCCTTGAGGACCGCGTGGGCGCCTTCCACCGTGGTGGCGAGGGGCTTTTCCAGCAGCACGTGCTTGCCGGCCTTGAGCGCCGCTTCCGCCACCGGGTGGTGGAGGAAGTTCGGCACGGTGATGATGATGCCGTCCAGGTCGGGCTGGGTGACCAGCTCCTCCCAGCGGGTGCAGATGCGGGGCTGGTGGCCCGTAGCAGCGGCCAGCCGCTCGGCGGCAGCAGCGTCGCGGTCGCAAACGGCCGCGATCTGCACATCCGGGAGGAGCCTGAAGCCATGTGCGTGTTCCATGCCCATGTAGCCCGCACCCACGATCCCGAGACGTACCTGCGCTGCCATGCTTATCGCCTCCGGATGGCGCTGGTGAAACGGCGGGTGATCTCCTGAGGCCGGGTGATGGCCGAGCCGACGACCACGGCGTGGGCGCCGGCGTTCAGCGCCGCCACCGCCTCTTCGGGCGTCCAGATGCGCCCTTCGGCGATGACCGGAACGCTGACCGCCTGGACAAAGGCCCGGACCAGGTCGGGCTGGAAGCAGGAGACTTCACGGGTCTCTTCCGTGTAACCGGACATGGTGGTGGCCACGGCGTCGGCGCCTGCGGCGGCGGCCGACAGCGCCTCCTCCAGGGTGGCGCAGTCGGCCAGCACCTGCTTGCCCAGTTCGGCATGAATCCGCCGGATCAGGCCCGCCAGGTCGTCGGCGCCCGGGCGGTGCCGCCCGGTGCCGTCGATGGCGATCAGGTCTGCACCGGCGCCGGCCACTTCGGCGGCCGCCGCAAAGTGAGGCGTAATGTAGACCTCGAAGCCGGGCACCACCACTTTTTTCAGTCCGATAATGGGGAGGCGGGTGGCGCTGCGAATGGCGGCAATGTCCGGTCCTCCGTTGGCCCGAATCCCGGCGGCGCCGCCTTCTTCGGCCGCCCGTGCCATGGCTGCCATGATGTCGGACCCGTGCAACGGTTCGTCATCGAGGGCCTGGCAGGATACGATGAGCTGGCCACGGATCTGCTCCAGGATCATGAATGGTCGTCTCCTCCCGTGAAGGGGGTGGGCAGGCGAATCGCTCACCCGCCTCCAACTTGCTTTACTGAAGCGGGGGCACTTCGGTGGAATCCTGACTGGTGCGGCCGGGGCCTTCCGGTTCGCCGGGAATGGGATCGTTGATGCCATTTCCGTCGCCGGGGTGGTTACTCGGCTTGTAGGTTCCCTTCACCCACTGGTACGCCAGATCATACATCTGCCGGACTTCGGGATAGGGGCTCTTCGCCGCGTAGCTGAGGGTCCGGACCTGCTGGTACCAGTTGCTGAAGGCGTGCATGTAGCCGGTTTTGACGCCGTAGTCCATGTACTGAAGGAACTTGGTCCGGGCCGCTGCGCCGGCGGCATTCATCTGCAGAATCCGGTTGTCCAGTTCCATTTCGATGCCCATGCCGTACTGGTCGGCCATGTCGGCGTTGGCCTGGAGCCGGTCTACGGTGACGGCGTGGAACGCGTAGTTGGGCTGCATGTTGACCTGATCGAAACCGATCTGCTGCCAGCGGCGGAAACCTTCAGCCTGCACCGCCGGAATCCAGTTGACCTTGTAGCCCCGGTCGTGGACGTAGCGTATTACGTCGCTCATTACCTGTTCTTCCACAGGGCTCAGGTTATACCGCACGGTTTCGCTGTACCAATAGAAGCCGACCAGTTCAAGGTTCTGGTAGCCGGCGGCGTTCCAACGGGCCAGCGCCTGGTCGACGTACCAGCGGCTGACCTTGCTGCGGTTGGCTGCGGCCTGGTCGGCGCCGACGAGGTCGTGGTTGAAGTTCTCGGTGACGCCGTCGCCGTCCACGTCGCCAAAGTTGGCCTGGAGCGGTGAGGCGTACGGGATGGTGATGACGACCTTCGCCTTGTGGCTGTGGTCGTTCAGTTCCTGCCGGGCCGTGGCGACCGTGCCGTCGAGGGCGGCGAGCTGGTTGCTGGCGTCAAAGGTGTGGGCCAGGTAGGCTTCCCAGTCGGCCTTATTGGAGGGGTTGGCCACCGGGCCGTAGTCACGGCCGGAAGCCGCCTTCGCCAGGGGAATGAAGAGAAAGCTGTCGTAGAACCAGTCGCGGCTGCTGCCGCTCGGATCGACGTAGGTGACGTAGGGCTTGAACTCGGCCTCGGTCCAGGTGATCAGGCTCGGGTCGGCCGGGTAGGCGCCGCCGTAAATGAGCACCTGCTGGCTGGCGCCGCCGGTCTGGGCGCCGGCCCGGGGGAAGCCGAGGCGGGGCTGGGGCTGGGCGGGCGAGGGCTGCGGCTTGACCGCATCGGCGGTGATTTCCGGCTGTCCGAAGGCCTGGATTTCATCGATGAAGACCCAGACGTTGGTGGGAATCTCGACTTTGATGTACCGGCCGATGTAGCTGAAGCCGTCCACGGTGTACTTCTGGAAGAGGCTGCCGGTGGCGGAGAGATCGGTTTTGGTGCCGACCGTGCCGAGGGTGGTCCAGGCGACACCGTTCTGAGACAGGGAGAAGGTGACGGTTTGCGGGAAGTAGACGCCCCAGCCCTTGTTTTGGAAGAAGCTGGCCTGCACCTGACGGACGGTCATGTGGCGTTGATTCCGTCGGTCAGTTCCCGGTTAGCGGTGTCGGCCCAGCTCTTTTCGCTGCCGGCCCACATGGTGTCCGGGTAGGGAACTTCAATGGTGTAGGGTTTGTTGAGTGCCAAGTTGACGTCGGCGGGAGCTTCGCTTGCGCCTGCGGGGACGGCGGCCAGGGTCAGGAGCGCTGCGGAGAGCGCAGCCGCCAGGAGCTTGCGTGTGGACATCTCTCGTACTCCTTTGGTTCGAGTATTTGAAGGTTTTCTCCTCCGTTTTTGCAGATTCGGCCCCCGCGGTGGGTCGAGTCGGGCTGTTCGGAGAAGATAACCTGCAATCTTGAAGATGTCCTTCATGCATTTCGTCGGATTGCGGAGGATTCCTCCTCTGAGTGGAGGAGATTTTGATAGTACTTTGGGAGGATTTTGACGTAGACTCTCTGGTTTTGATGAAGAATCCCTCCAAACAGGTCGTGCAACTTTGGAGATCAGGTAACCGTTTTGACGCGGAAAGCCGCCACCGTTACACGATGGCGGCTCGATACGGTCTTGCGCGCGGCTCGGGTTGAGCGTGCACCGACCTGCGCGCTGCGCAGGTTATGCTTCTTGGGTGGGCTCGGGAGGCGGGGCAGACTTCTTCTTTGAAGCCTGCTTCGTGTTATTGGAGGCTGCCGCATCGCCGGGGGACTCGCCCTTCCGGCGACGGCGGCGCACTTTCTTCTCGGGTGCGGGGCGCCCCCCGGCGATGCCCTGCCGCTTCTTGGCGAGGCCCTCGCGGAGGTTGAATGTGAAGCAGGGGCGGCCCAGCTTGTCACGGTCAAGCTTGAGGTCGCACTGGAGTTTCGTACTGGGCCGCATCTGCGGGTACTGCTCATAGACCCCGCCGATGTGGAATCCAAGGTTCGTCTCCCAGTCGCGGGGCTTCATCAGGTCGACGCCCGCTGCTTCGAAATAGAGGGCGACCGCTTCGGTGATGGGGTCGGCACCGACCCAATACTTCATGTTATCGCGGGTGACACCCAGAAAGTGGTGGAGGTTCGACAGGATCAGCTCGGTCGCTTCGACGTTGGTCCTGGTACTGCCGCTCTTCTCGGTCTCGACCTGAGCCGGAGCCCGCTTCGCCTTGGTGACCTTGTAGGAACCAACCCGTTCGAAATTCAGACCGTTATTCTCCGGGGTGCCTCCGTCCATGTGCGACACGTCGAACTCCTCCTCCAGTCAAGGCGAATCTTTTCCAGCCATCACCCGGTCCTGTAAGCCGTTGACATGTCCAGTGTATAGCATATCTACCCCAGTGTCTAGGTGTACGATAAATATTTTTTGTAACGTTTGTGCAACATTACCGGGCGGGATCGGGTGACAGGTGTTGCGTTGGGGTCGATCGGGTTTTTGGGGAGGTCTTCGGAAAGGGTTGGGGTCGATCGGGAACGCTCGGAGACACTTGGGAACGTTTGGAAACGTTCGGGGACGCTTGGGGCGACGCTCGACAATACGGGAAACGCCCGCCGGAGTAAGTCCGGGGGCGTTTGTATGTGATCTCTCGGGAACGTTCGGGAACGCTTGGGAACCGTCGGGAAGCCTCGGGGACCTTTGCGAAGGTCTGGAGAGCGCTGAGATAACCCGGGAGCATTCGGGAAGCGAATCATGCGCCTGGAGGGACCCGCGAATCCCCGGAAGTAGCGACGATGGTCGGGAACTGTCACCCGCGGTCTGAAATTGACCCACCATGGCGAAGTAGTTGACCCACTAGGGTAGGGGTATGGCCAATTGACCAGGCATGGCTATACCGAAGTCATGCGAACCCCCTAGAGGCACTCCATGAAGAAACGGGCGGTTTCCTTTAACTACATAACCCATAAGTCGTCGAGTAGGCGTGTCAAGTGGGTGCGGGCGCCACAGTTCTGTCGTACCTGGCAGCAACCCATTCGTTTGGTAACGGAACAGGGACATTATTTTGCTGCAGATTTCGCAGATGACGCAGATAAAGACCAGATAAAACCTGCATATCCCAGTGTCCAGCGGGATACGCAGATTATGTTCCGGATGAATCATCTGCGAAATCTGCGGCATCTGCGGCGACAAATATGTCTCCATGCCCGGAAGAATCGGGCCGGCGTCTGCTGCGACCGTGTGGATAGGCGCCTGCATGGTCATGCAATACGACCAGCAGGCGCCTATTCTTCGGATCGTCCGGGTTAACTGATAATCGGGAGTTTATTCGGCCACGGATTACACGGATTACACGGATAATGGAGACAGGACACAGATTGACCAGGTCTATACGTCGGGTATGTGCGGTTTCTTGACCGCCCGATTTTGGGCCTGGTCATCCGTGTTCTTGCCCGGAAATCCGCGTAATCCGCGTAATCCGTGGCCATATTATGTCTTTTCCCGTAATAGAATCGGGCCGAAGTCGAACGCGGACGCGCCGAGGACATTACCCTCGGCGTGCACTTTTTTGAGGTTTGAGCATGGGCCGGGGCGTTCCATAGACCTGATAACCGCCGGTGGTATGGTCAGCTTAACCACGAGCGGTGGGTCAGATTTCGGTTGCCCGTGACAGAACGTGATTCTTAGCCCCGCGCAGCCTCCTCAGCCAGGGCAATGGCGCCCAGCACCCCGGCCCGTTCGCCCAACCCCGGCGGCACAATGTACTGGTCGATATCCTCCAGGATCGCCGGCGCCTCCACGTAGCCATTCAGCAGCGCCTGCACCCGCGCCCGGACCAGCGGGAAGAGATGCGCCTGCCCCATCACCCCGCCGCCCAGAATGATGCGCTGGGGCGAGAGCGTGCAGACCAGGTTCATGAGGCCCAGGGCCAGGTACTCCGCCTCCAGGGCCCAGGCCGGGTGGTCGGGTGGCAGCTCCGCCGCCTTCCTCCCCCACCGCCGCTCAAGCGCCGGGCCGGCAGCCAGCCCCTCCAGGCAGTCGCCGTGGTACGGGCAGAACCCGGCGTACGGGTCGGCCTGCCGGTCGTGGGGAATGCGCATGTGACCCATTTCGGGGTGAATCATGCCGTGCATGAGGCGGCCGGCCAGCATGCCGCCGCCCCCGATGCCCGTGCCCACGGTCAGGTAGACG
Organism: Symbiobacteriaceae bacterium; assembly: GCA_029239785.1. Lineage (GTDB taxonomy): Bacteria > Bacillota > Sulfobacillia > Symbiobacteriales > Symbiobacteriaceae > JARBUG01. The sequence continues at coordinate 14,387 of JARBUG010000034.1, forward strand.
AAGGTGTCGAGCCCGGCGGCGGCGCCCCAGCGGTACTCGCCCAGGGCGGCGGCGTTCACGTCTGTGTCAAAGCCCACAGGCACGCCCAGGGCGGCCGCAATCGGGCCCCGCACGTCGGCATTGCGCCAGCCGGGCTTGGGCGTCGAGGTCACGAATCCATATGTAGGTGAAGCCGGGTTCGGGTCGACCGGCCCGAAGGAGCCCACCCCCACTGCTGCGACCGGCTCGGGCTGCTCCCGGAAGAAGGCCACCACCCGGGCAAGTGTCTCCTCGGGGGTGGTGGTGGGAAAGCGGGTCACGGGCCGCAGGTCGTGCGGCCCCGTGCCCACTGCGCATACAAACTTGGTGCCGCCTGCTTCCACTGCACCGAATAAAGGCATGTCGTATGGCTCCTCTGCGTTGACGTCTCTCCCCCACCCTACTGAAGCAGAGCTTGCGTGTCAAACAAAAAGGGGCCTGCATCCAGCCGTTACGCCAGATGCAGGCCCCGATCGAAGGTTAGTGAGACTTGTGGCCCTCGCCATCCTTGGCGGGAATCAGGATCGAGGCCAGAATCGACACGGCCAGCACGCCGAAGACCACGCCCAGGGAGACCATGATCTCGATGTGGTACCACTCGGCGATCAGCATCTTCACGCCGATGAAGCTGAGCACAACGGCCAGGCCGATCTTCAGGAAGCGGAAGAGCCCCATGATCCCGTCGAGCAGGAAGTAGAGCGACCGCAGGCCGAGAATGGCGAAGACGTTGGAAGTGAAGACGATGAACGGGTCCTTGGTGATGGCGAAAATCGCCGGAATCGAGTCGAGGGCGAACATGACGTCGGTCGTTTCGACCACGAGCAGGACGATGAAGAGCGGCGTCGCCTTCCAGGCGGTGCTGCCGGCTTCCTTCACAAAGAAGGACTCGCCATGATACTCGCTGGTGGTGGGGAAAAGCTTCTTAAACGCACCCACGATCGGGTTCTTATCGGGATCGGGTTCGCCATCTTCCTTGGAAATGCCCATCTTCACGCCGGTGAAGAGCAGGAAGGCGCCGAAGATATACATGACCCAGTGGAAGCGGGTAATCAGGGCCGTGCCGACACCAATCATGGCAGCACGCATGACCAGGGCGCCGATGATGCCCCAGAACAGCACGCGGTGCCGGTAGGCCGGGGCCACGACGAAGTACGAGAAGAGCATAATGAACACGAAGATATTGTCAACGCTCAGGGAGAACTCGATCAGGTAGCCGGTCAGGAACTCGAGGGCCGGGGCCGGACCCTTCGTCCACCAGACCAGGGCGTTGAAGACCAGGGCCATGGTAGCCCAGATGGCCGTCCACATGGCGGCCTGCTTGGTGGTGACAGCCTTGGACTCCTTATGAGCGAGGCCCAGATCAATGCCAAGGCCGCTGACGACCATGACCGCAAAGATCACCCAGAGAATAGTAGTGCTCAAATTATTGTCGTCCCTTTCTTAGTGGCGGCACCGGCCGAAAATAACCGGCCGGTGCCTGTTCGCGTAGATCTACAGGTTAGCCCTGCTTCTTCACTTCGACCTGGGCCAGCTTCTCGTAGTGGCGGATGATGGCGCCGTGGTCGAGGTCGCCCATGCCGTCGACCCGCAGGGCCTGCATGGTCTCCATGATCTGGGCGGTCAGCGGCAGGGGCACGCCGACTTCGTGGCCGACAGAGATGGCGTTGGCAAGGTCCTTGATGTGCAGGTTGATGCGGAAGCCGGGGTTGAACTTGCGGGCCAGGGCCAGGGGCACCTTGGCGTCCATGACGGTGCTGCCGGCGAGGCCGCCGCGAATCGCCTTGTAGACCAGTTCGGGGTCGACGCCGGCCTTGGTCGCCAGGACCATGGCCTCGGAGACGGCGGCGATGTTGAGCGCCACGACGATCTGGTTGGCCAGCTTGGTGACGTTGCCGGCGCCAATGTCGCCGCAGCGGACGACGGAGGCGCCCATGCACTTCAGAATCGGCTCGGCCCGGTCAAAGTCTTCCTGGCGGCCGCCGACCATGAACGAGAGGGTGCCGTCGATCGCCTTGGGCTCGCCGCCGCTGACCGGGGCGTCCATGAAGAAGATGCCCTTGGCTTCCAGCGCCTTGCCCACTTCGCGGGAGACCATGGGGTCGATGGAGCTCATGTCGACCACGAGCTTGCCGGGGGCGGCGCCCTCGATGGCGCCGTTGGCGCCAAGCACGGCGGCCTTCACGTGCGGGGAGTTCGGCACCATGATCAGGGTGATGTCGCACTTGGCGGCCACTTCGGCGGGGCTGGCGGCGGCTTCAGCCTTGCCGGTCTCCACTAACTCGGCCATGGGGGCGGCGTTCACATCATATACAACCAGTTCGTAGCCAGCCTTGACCAGGTTCCTGGCCATCGGCTTGCCCATAATACCAAGGCCGATAAATCCAATCTTGCTCATATTCGTGGACTCCTCTCGGTGTGTGTTGCTCTATTTGCAACGGAGCTGCGGAAGACCCACGCTCCGGAGTTGTCAAAGGCGGGTTAGGGAAGGCGGCGGGCCCGGGGGTCCGCCGCCGCTGTTGGTTGTGAACGGATTACTGGAGCTTGATGTCCAGGTCCTTGATGATCTTGGTGTAGTCACCGTAGGCCTGGGTCATGAAGGAGCCAAAGTCCTTGGCGTTCTGGTACATGATCGGCTGGTACAGGTCGCCCATGGCCTTCTTGAAGTCGGCGTCGTCGGCGATCTGCTTCATGACACCTTCGTAGTAAGCGATGATCTCAGGAGCGGTGCCCTTGGCAACGGCGATGCCCTTCACAGAGCCCCAGGTGGAGAAGTTGACGCCCTGCTCCTTGAGGGTCTGGACGTCGGGCAGGGAGGGGTCACGCTCGGGAAGCGCCACGCCGATGACACGCAGACGGCCGGACTTGACGTGCGGCATCACCTCGGCGGGATGGCCGCCGCCGATCATGGTCTGGGCGCCGACGAGGGCGGTGATGGCCTGGGAGCCACCCTGGTGGGGAACCGGGGTCACCTTGATGCCGGCAACCTTGGCGATGCCGCGCATGACGATATCCTGGGCGCCGGCAGCGGTGGCGACGGCGGCGGTGACGGGCTTCTCGGGGTTCTTCTTGGCCCAGTCAACGACGTCCTTGAGGTTCTTGAACTCAGAGGCGGCGGGGACGGCGACCAGGACGGAGTGGACGGACATACGGGCGACCGGCAGGAGGTCCTTGAAGACATCCACGTTGGTCTGGCGGAGCTGGGGAACGACCAGGTCTTCGCCGGAGCCATAGCCCATCATGAGGGTGTAGCCATCGGCAGCGCCGCGGACGACGCTCTCACGGCCTTCGAAGCCGCCGGCGCCGGACTTGTTGACAACGACGAGGCCCTGCTTGACGTACTTGGGCCACACCTTCTCGATCGCACGGGCGAGCAGGTCGGTGGAGCCGCCGGCGGAGTAGGGAACCATCAGGGTGACCTGCTTGGTCGGCTCCCAGGTCTTCGCGGCCGGAGCCGGGGTCTGGGTCTGGGTGGGAACCGGGGTGGTGGGCGTGGGCTCAGTCTTGGGCTTGGCCCCGCCACAGGCGGTCAGGAGGGCGGCGGTGAGTACGAGAGCAGCCCATGTGCGAATGCGACGCATGCTGAGAATCCCCCTTGAGAGTGGTGAGTCTAGGCGGTGCGGGTCCGGTTCCGGAAGAACTTGACGACCTGGCTGAGCACCATCACGGCGAAAATGCCCAGCAGGGTGGCCGAAATCGGCCGATCGACCACGAAAATCGACAGGCTGCCGTTGGAGATGAGCAGCGACTGGCGAAGTGCGTTTTCGATCATCGGCGCCAGAACAAAGGCCATCGGCAGGGGGCCCACCTCAAACTTGAACTTCTTGAGGAGGTATCCGACCACACCGAAGAAGAGCAGCGAGAAGATGTCGGTCACGTTGTTGGCGATGGAGAAGACGCCAACCGTGGTGAAAAGGACGACCACCGGACCCAGGATGCTGAACGGCACCCGGAGCAGCTGAACCCACAGGCCGACGAGCGGCAGGTTGAGCGCCAGCAGCATGGCGTTGCCGATATACATGGAGGCGGTGACGCCCCAGAAGACATCGGGGTGCTCGGTAATCAGGAAGGGGCCGGGCTGAATGCCCTGAATCAGCAGGGCGGCGTAGATCATGGCGATCGAGGCGTTGGCCGGAATGCCCAGGGTCATCAGCGGAATGAACGAGGCGCTGGAGGCGGCGTTGTTGGCCGACTCGGGGCCGGCGACACCGGCGATGGCGCCTTCGCCGAACTCCTCGGGCTTCTTGGAGAGCCGCTTCTCGAGGCCGTAGGAGGCGAGCGAGGAGAGGACGGCGCCGCCGCCCGGCAGCACGCCGACGACGAAGCCCAGCACGGAGCCACGGAAGATGGCCCACTTCGACTCGGCCCAGTCCTGGAGCGTCGGCCAGAGGCGGCCGACCTTGGTGGTCACGATCTGACCGGCTTCGGTCTGCTCGAGGTTGTAGAAGATCTCGCCGAGGCCGAAGATGCCCATGGCCAGGGTGACGAAGTCGAAGCCGCTCTGCAGATGGGTAGTGCCGAGCGTGAAGCGGACGTTGCCGGTGACCGGGTCAAGGCCGACGGCGGCAAAGAGCAGGCCCAGGGCCAGGGTGATCATGCCCTTGACGATGGAGCTGCCAGACAGGAAGACCGCCAGCAGCAGGCCGACCAGGGTCAGGGAGAAGTACTCGGGCGGGCCGAACTTCAGGGCGAACTCGGCCAGGGGCGGGGCGACGAAGGTGAGGCCCAGCACGCCGATGGTGCCGGCGATGAAGGAGCCGATGGCGGCGATACCCAGGGCGGCGCCGGCCCGGCCCTTGAGGGCCATCTTATAACCGTCCAGCGAGGTGACGACCGAGGCCGCCTCGCCGGGCAGGTTGAGGAGGATCGAGGTGGTGGAGCCGCCGTACATGGCGCCGTAGTAGATGCCGGCCAGGAAGATGACCGCCGTGGCCGGGTCACCGATCTTGTAGATCATGGGGAGCAGCAGAGAGATGGTCGCCGCAGGGCCGAGGCCGGGCAGTACGCCGACTGCGGTGCCCAGGAGGGCGCCCACGAAGGCGAAGAGCAGGTTCATGGGGGCGATTGCCACCCCGAGGCCCTGGATCAGGCCGTTAATCGTCTCCATCGCGGTGGCACCTCCTTAGATCGGCAGAATGCCCGCAGGCACCTGCACGTTGAGTAGTTTGCTGAACAGAAGCCACATGGCCAGCGTAGTAACCACGGCGATGATGGCGGCCTTCACCGGCTTTTCACGCTCGATGATGAACTGCCACGACAGCATAAAGACCAGGGTGGAGAGGAGATAACCGGCCTCGTCCATGATGAAGGCATAGGCGAAGACCACGGCGGCGGCCAGCAGGGGCTTCAGCCAGCCGCGGGCCTCCCAGAAAGGCCGGGGGTCGGGGTCCTGGCCCAGGGCGCCGAGCAGCCAGAGGAAGCTGGCGACGAACAGAACGGCGCTGGCAAGCAGGGGCATGAATCCGGCGGCGGGCAACTGCATGCTGCCAAGCTTCAGGGTGAAGATCGAGTATTGGCCGGTGGTGACGCTCAAGATCATAAGGAAGAGTGCCGCGATGCGCTCGTACTTTTTCACAGTCTAGATTCACCCCTTGTTGTTTAAGGGAGCTTTAGCGAAGGCCAATGCGGGCGAGCCGGAGCGCACGTTCCGTGGCGTCTTCCACCAGTTCGGGGCCCCGTTCCAGGGCCTCGGCCAGCGGCATGGGGCCGGGTACGATGCTGCAGGCGGCGTCGATGCCGACTTCGTAGATCTCTTGATAGCTGCGGCCCAGGCCGCCGGAGATGCAGATGACGGGCACACCGTGAACCTTGGCCGCCCGGGCCACGCCCATGGGCGTTTTGCCGCGCACGGTCTGGAAGTCGGTGCCGCCTTCGCCCGTGAGGACCATGGCGGAGCCCTCGCACCGGCCGGTCAGGCCCACCGCATCGACCACGATTTCCACGCCACGGCGGAGCGTGGCGCCCAGGAAGGCCATGAGTCCGGCGCCCAGGCCGCCGGCGGCGCCGGCGCCCGGCACCTGCTCCACATCCTGACCCAGGTCGCGGCGGATGATTGCGGCGAAGTGCTGGAGGTTTTGGTCGAGGGTGGCTACCATTTCGGGCGTGGCGCCCTTCTGGGGGCCAAAGACGGCGGCGGCGCCCCGCTCGCCGGTCATGGGGTTATCTACGTCGCACGCCACGGTGATGGCGAAGTTCTTCAGGCGGGCATCAAGGCCGCTGATGTCGATGCGGTCGAGGTTCGCCAGGGCGCCGCCCCCGTGGGGGAGGTCGTGCCCGGCGGCGTCAAGGAGCCGGGCGCCCAGGGCCTGCGCCATGCCGGCGCCGCCGTCGTTGGTGGCGCTGCCGCCGATGCCGATGATCAGCCGGCGGGCGCCCTGTTCCAGGGCCAGGCGAATCAGTTCGCCGGTGCCGTAGGTGGTGGTCAGGAGCGGGTTGCGGCGGTCCGCCGGCACCAGCGGGAGGCCGGAAGCCTGCGCCATTTCGATGACCGCCGTCTCGCCGTCGCCCATGAGGCCGAAGGTGGCAGTAACGGGCTCGCCCAGGGGGCCGGTGACGGTGGCCTGAATCAGCCGGCCGCCGGTGGCGTCGACCATGGCCTGCACGGTACCCTCGCCGCCGTCGGCCATGGGCACCAGGTCCAGTTCGGCCTGCGGGAAGACCCGCCGGGCGCCCCGGCCCATCGCCTCAGCAACCTCGGCGGCGGTCATGCAGCCCTTGTAGGAGTCCGGTGCGATAATGATCCGCATGGGCTTATCCTCCCCTTACTCCACCGTCGGCACGGCGGACGGCATGGCAACCGGTACACTCTGGTTGGCTTCCATCTTTTCCTTCGCCCGCGTCAGCCGGTCAGAGACCCGGCGCAGGTGCTTGACCATCGCCGCCCGGGCATCATCGGCCCGCTGCTCCACAATGGCCCGCATGATGTCATCATGTTCCTTGCGCAGCGCTTTGATGCGGTCCGGCTCGTGGTAGAGCGAGAGCGTGGTGGCGACCAGTTGCTGCCGGTTGAGGTCGGTCAGCGACACCATCACCTTTAGCAGGATCGGATTGCCCGTCGCTTCCGCGACCACGAAGTGGAACTGGTAGTCCTCTTCGGCAGCGACGCCACGGGTGTCGTAGGCCTCACAAAGCCGGCTGAAAGCATCTTCAATCTTCTGGGCCTGCTCGGGCGTCCGGCGGAGGGCGGCCAGGTACGCGGCCTCCCCCTCAATCGCCGTCCGCAGTTCGATGATGTCGTGCAGGTTCTGCTGCTCAGTCATCAGGAACAGGGCCATGGCCTGGCTGGGCGTTTCGCCGGGCCCCCCCGGGACCGATTTGCGCAGGTAGATGCCCGAGCCGGGCAACACTTCGACCACGCCGGCCTGGGTCAGAACGGTAAGCGCCTGGCGCAGGGTGGGGCGCCCGACCCCGAAGGCCGTGGCCAGGTCCCGCTCGGAGGGGAGACGGTCACCCGGCTGCAACTCACCTTTGCGTACCATGTCAGCCAGTTGCCTCACAATATCTTCATAAGCACGGGTTCGCTTAACGGGTCGGATCGCCATAATTGGTCACCCCTGTGCATAAGCCGCATCCGATGCCAGGCCGTTCACATTACCGGACCAGGCAGGGACGCTTGTTGTTGAACTTCCAACCGGGAATCAGATACTGCATGGCCATGGCGTCGTCACGGGCGCCCAGCCCCATGCTCAGGTACAACTGGTGGGCCTTTTCAACCTGCTCCATATCGATCTCGACGCCCAGGCCGCCCCGTTCGGGAACCGCCACGAGGCCGCCTTCAATCTTGAAGGGCTCACGGGTCAGGCGCTGGCCATCCTGCCAGATCCAGTGGGTGTCAATCGCCGTGATCTTGCCCGGGGCGGCCGCAGCCACGTGGGTGAACATCGCCAGCGAAATGTCGAAGTGGTTGTTGGAGTGCGAACCCCAGGTCCGGCCCCATTCGTGGCACATCTGCGCCACACGCACCGAGCCCTGCATCGTCCAGAAGTGCGGGTCGGCCAGGGGAATATCGACGGAGTTCAGCTGAATCGCGTGGCCCATTTCACGCCAGTCGGTGGCGATCATGTTGGTGGCGGTCGGCAGGCCGGTCGCCCGGCGGAACTCGGCCATCACTTCACGGCCGGAGTAGCCATTCTCGGCACCGCAGGGGTCTTCGGCGTAGGCCAGCACGTGGTACTGGTTCTTACAGAGCCGAATCGCCTCTTCCAGCGACCAGGCGCCGTTGGGGTCCAGCGTAATGCGGGCCTGCGGGAACCGCTCGTGCAGGGCGGTAACCGCTTCGATCTCCTGCTCGCCGGGCAGCACGCCGCCCTTCAACTTGAAGTCGTTGAAGCCGTAGCGGTCGTGAGCCGCTTCAGCCAGCCGCACGATTTCGGCCGGGGTCAGGGCCTCTTCATGGCGGATGCGGAACCAGTCGTTGTCGGCGTCAGGCTCGCTCCGGTAGGCCAGGTCGGTCCGGTTCCGGTCGCCGATGTAGAAAAGGTAGCCGAGCATTTCGACGGCGTCACGCTGCTGGCCATCGCCGAGCAGGGCGGCCACAGGCACGTTCAGGAACTGGCCCAGCAGGTCGAGCAGGGCGGCTTCCACGGCGGTTACGGCGTGGATGGTAATGCGCAGGTCAAAGGTCTGGTTGCCGCGGCCGGCGCTGTCACGGTCGGCAAACTGCTGGCGCATGGCCAGGAGGATGTTGTGGTAAGTGCCGATCGATTTGCCGATGATCAGGGCCCGGGCATCTTCCAGCGTCTGCCGGATCTTTTCGCCGCCGGGCACTTCGCCGACGCCCGTGTGGCCGGCGTTATCCTTGAGGATGACGATGTTCCGGGTGAAGAAAGGGCCGTGGGCGCCGCTGAGGTTGAGAAGCATGCTATCGTGACCCGCAACCGGAATGACGAGCATTTCGGTAATGATCGGGGTGCCAGAAGTTACGTTGTTCACAGTGACACTCCATTTACTGTGTAGTAATGCCAGGTGTTTCTTAGCCCCTCTCGGCATGGGCCGGTCGAGATTAGGCCCACGCCTGACGGGTTACGGCACCCATTGAGGGTGCCTAGATGAGCCCCATGTCCGTCAGGACTTGCTTGAGCTTGGCCCGGTTCTCATCAAGCATGGGGAGAACGGGATGAACGGGCTCGCCGGCATCGATGCCGATCAGGGTCAGGGCTTCCTTGACGACGACGGGGAAGGTGCCCAGTTCGAAGGCGAGGCGGAGCGGGGCGAGCTTGTACTGAGCGGCCAGCGACCGGGCGTGGTCGCCCGCCTGGTAGGCTTCGTAGATTTCGACCATGAGGGCCGGCGCCACGTTGGCGCAGGAAGCGATGGAGCCGGTGGCGCCATGGCAGAGGCTGGCGTAGATGATCGTGTCACGGCCGGAGAGCACGTGGAAGTCCATGCCCCGGGTCGCCCGGATGTAGTCGCCGGTGAGTGAGAGGTCGCCGGTGGAGTCCTTGACGCCGACGATGTTGTCGACCTTGGCCAGGTCGACGACGGTTTCGACGTTCAGGCCGACCTTGGCCCGGGCGGGGTTGGCGTAGAGCAGCACCGGGATGTTCGGCACAGCCTTGGCGGTTTCAGTAAAGTATGCTTTCAATTCACGCTGGCTCAGGTTGGTGAAGTAAGGCGTGAGAATCGAGACGGCGCTGGCGCCGATCTCATGTGCCATTTTGGTCAGTTCGATGGTTTCACGGGTGGTGAGTGCGGCGGTGCCGGCGTAGACCGGGACCCGGCCGTTTGTCTCTTCGACGACGACTTCGAGGACCCGCTTCTTCGCTTCGGTGGTCAGCGCAAAGAACTCGCCCTGGCTGCCGAGCGGGAATAGGCCGTGAACGCCACCGGCGATCAGGTGGTTGACGAGCTTGCGGAGGGCCGATTCATTTACGTTGCCCCAACGATCGCAAGGGGTCGCCATCGCGGGGATGATGCCCTTCGGCATAAATCTGGCCAAGAGAAGATGCCTCCCTACGTGCACAATTTCACATATCATTCCCGGGGAAGTCCCGGCAGATGAGCCGCCAGGAAGGCTGTCAGGGGATCCCCGTGGTAAACTGGTTTACTGGGATACTGGTAAAGTGGTATTACCACTTCGCCAATTTGTATTCGTGCGGGAGGGCAACTCTCCTTCAGAAGTCGGAGGACCATATCCAACTTTAGACCCAATGTGTCATCGCGCTCGATTCCAATGGGAGAGACGTCGGTCGGCTAACCGATGTGCCGGGTGCCCGGCGGATTCAGATGGGGCCTGCGTATTCACCGGCCGGCCTGCAGTATCAGCGACGGAGGCCGCGAGGCTGGAAGCACCACGCAAGCAGCAGGTAAGCACTAGGTAAGCACCGCATGAGCACCACGTAAGCACCGCGTGAGCACCCCTCCTGCACCCAGTCTGCAGCACAAAAAGGGCCCCGCGAGCGTTTGGCGTTCGCGAGGCCCTTGGCAGGGTGCAGACTGGGTGCTCGGGCGGTGCTGGTGAGGTGCTTGGGGCGTGCTTGCGGGATGCTTACGGACTCGCGCCCGGCCTGAATCCGGGCGACCCACCTCTCAGTCGTTCCGGGACCGGGGGTCCAGGAAGTCACGCAGCCCATCACCCAGGAGGTTGACCGAGAGCACGGCCAGCATGACGAAGAGCCCCGGGAAGACCGCCAGCCACCACGCATCCGGCAAGTACTGCCGGCCCGAGGCCAGCATTTCGCCCCAGTCCGACGTGGGCGGCTGTGTGCCCAGGCCCAGGAAGCTGAGGCTCGCCGTGGTCAGAATCGAGAAGCCCACGCTCAGCGTCGCCTGGACCAGCAGCGGGCTCAGGATGTTACGCAGCAAGTGCCGGAAGATGACCCGGGCATGCCCGGCGCCCGCGGCCACCGCTGCCGTGATGTAGTCCCGCTCCCTGAGCGTCAGCACCTGGCCCCGCACGACCCGGGCGTACCCGGGAATCGAGACCACCGCCACGGCCAGCATGGCGTTGAAGAGCCCCGGACCCAGGGTGCCGACAATCGCCAGCGCCAGGAAGATCGACGGCAGGGCGAGCAGCACATCCAGGAAGCGCATCATCAGCTGATCCCAGCGGCCGCCCAGGTAGCCGGCGGTCAGGCCCATCAGCGTGCCCAGCGTCGCCCCGATGATCACCGGCACCACGCCGGCCACCAGGCTGATCTGGCCGCCGAACAGCGTACGCGAGAGCATATCCCGCCCGAACTCATCCGTTCCGAAAAGATGGGCCGCCGATGGGCCCTGGAGCCGGGCCCGCCAGTCCTGCTTATCCGGGTCAAACGGCGCCAGCTGGGGCGCAAAGACCGCCGTCAGAATCAGCAGGATGAAGACGATCAGACCGATTACCGCCATGCGGTTGCGCATGAAGCGCTTCCACTCACTCATAGCGGATGCGCGGGTCGAGGGCCGCGTACCCCAGGTCAACCGCCAGGTTGACCAGACTGAAGACCAGCGCCACCCAGAGCACCGAGCCCTGAATCGACGGCAGGTCCCGCCCCTTGATCGCCTCCACCGCCAGGCGCCCCAGGCCCGGCAGGCTGAAAATCGACTCGGTCACCACGGAGCCTCCCAGCAGGTTGCCGAACTGGAGCCCAAGCGTCGTGAGCACGGGAATGAAGGCGTTCTTCAGGGCATGCCGGAAGACGACCGCCCGCTCCCGAAGCCCCTTGGACCGGGCTGTGCGCACGTAGTCTTCCCGCAGCTGATCGAGCAAGGTCGACCGGGTCATCCGGGCGATGAAGGCCACGCTCGATAGCGCCACGGTGACGGCCGGCAGAATCATGTGCTGCCAGGTGCCGGTACCCGAAGGCGGCAGCACCTTGAACTTCAGGGCGAACATCTGCATCAGCATGATGCCGAACCAGAAGGAGGGCAGCGAGACGCCCAGGAGCGCCACCACCATGACGAGGTGGTCGACCCAGGTGTGCCGCTTGACCGCTGCGATAATCCCCAGGGGGATGCCGGTCAGGGCGGCCAGCCCCAGCGCCGAGAGGGTCAGCTGGAGCGTGACCGGGAACCGGGCCAGCAGTTCGGGCAGGACCGGGCGGTCGCCACGGAAGGACCGCCCGAAGTCGCCCTGGATCGCTTTGAGCAGAAAGTCGCCGTACTGCACGTACCAGGGACGGTCGAGTCCCAGTTGGTGCCGCAGGGCCTCGATCGCCTCGGGGGTGGCGCCCTGGCCCATCTCCCCGAGCAGCACCCGGGCCGGATCGCCCGGCGTCAGGTGGAAGATGAGGAAGACCAGCAGCGTTACCCCAAGCAGCACCGGCACCATCAGCACCAGCCGCTTGATGATATAACGCGTCATGAATATCTCCTACTTGATTTCAGCCTTACGCAGATCGAGGTTGATCATGGCGAAGGGATAGACCTCGCCGACCAGCCGGTCGTTCTTGGCGTAGTTGGAGAGCCCGAAGTAGAGCGGCAGGTAGGGCAGGTCGTTCTGGACGATCTCCTGGATCTTCTGGTAGGCGGCCAGGCGGGCCTTTTCGTCGGCGGTGCCGCGGGCGTCGGCCAGCAACTTGTCGACCTCGGGGTTGGCGTAGAAGGCCTTGTTATCGGCCTGATGCTGGCCGGACTGGTACCAGGCCCAGAAGGCGTAGTCGGCGTCCATGGTGACGGTGCCCCAGCTGCTGAGCAGCAGGCCGTGGTCGGCCTTGAGGGAGTCCTTGGTGAAGGCGGCGCTGTCGGTGACGGCGATTTCGAGGTCGATGCCGATCTCCTTGAGCTGCGCCTGGATGGCGCCGGCGATCTGCTTGGTTTCGGCGTTTTCGTAGGTCTGGAGCTTCAGCTTGAGCGGGGTGGTGACACCGGCCTGCTTCAGCAGCGCCTTGGCGGCGTTGACGTCGTAGGCGATCGGGGTGAGGCTGGCGGAAGCGCCGAAGACGGTCTTGGGCACCGGGGCGTTGGCCAGTTCGGCCATGCCGGCCCGGAGGATGTCAACCATGCCCTTGCGGTCGAGCGCCATGGCGATCGCCTTGCGGACGGCGGGGTTGGCGGTGGGGCCTTCCTTGGTGTTGTAGGTCAGGTAGAAGCTGCCCCAGCCCAGGAACTTGGTGGCGCTGAGCTGCGGGTCCTTCTCGATCTCGTCGAACTTCTCAGGCTGCACGCCGCTGAAGAGGTCGATGGTGCCGGCCTTCAGCTCGACCAGCTGGGTGCCGGCCTCGGGAATCACCCGCAGGACGACGGTCTCCAGCTTGGGCTTGCCGCCCCAGTAGTCGGGGTTGGCAACCAGGGTGACGGACTCGCCGGCCTTCCAGTTGCTGAGCTTGAAGGGGCCGGTGCCGATGGGGTTCTTGCCCAAGTCGCCCTTGGCGCCCTCGGGGCTGACCATGGCGGCCACGGGGTGAGCCAGGTGGGCGGGCAAGGGCGCAAAGGGCTTGTCAGTGATCATCTGGACGGTGTTGGCATCAACGACCTTGACTTCCTTGATCATGGTGACGATGTAGGCGCCCGGGCCCTTGGTGTCAGGGTTCTTCAGCCGCTCGACGGAGAACTTGACGGCCTCGGCGTTAAACGGGGTGCCGTCCTGGAACTTGACGCCCTGGCGGAGCTTGAACTCCCAGGTGGTCTCGTTGACGGCCTTCCACTCGGTGGCGAGGCGGGGCTGAAGCGACCCGTCGGTGCCGCGGGCGAGCAGGCTTTCGTAAATCTGGTTGGTAACGACGAAGGAGTTGCCGCTGAAGGTCTTGTGGGGGTCGAGGGTCTGGGCTTCGCCGCCGACGGCGATAACGGCCTTCTGTTCCTTGGGAGCGGCGGTGGCCGGCGTCCCGGTGGTGGTGCCGGGGGTGGTGGTCTGCGTGCTGCTGCCGCTGCCACAGGCGGTGAGCACCAGCATCGAGATTGCGAGCAGCGGGGCAAGGAGCTTACGCATTCGAAAACACCTCTTTGTATCAGTTTCATATCCGACTAATCCGATCAGAAATGTAAACATCTCAACTTCCATGAGTATAGATGTGGCAGCCTGATTCGGTCAAGCGGGTGGCATGGTTTGGGACAAAGTCCATCAATTCGGTGAGATGTCGTACTGAAACGGAATCGAAGGGCGGTCCGTCTGTTCTGATGCAACGCCCCCCAAGGAGGTACCCACCATGCATGTGAGCATTAAGCGGACGGCCCTTTCCCTGTGCCTCGTGACAGCCCTCGCCACCCCGGCCTGGGCCAGTGATAGCGCCCCTGTTACCGACATCCGGCCGATCAACGCTGTGCCGATCAGCGCCCCGATCATCGCCGTGCCCATCAGTGCGCCGATCAACGTTGTGCCGATCAGCGCACCCATCGACCTGGCGTGGCTGACCAACCTGCCCATGGGTCTGACCGTAAACGGGCAGGCCGTCACCTTTGACCAGGCGCCGGTCATGAACGATGAGGTTCTTTACATCCCGGTGCGGTTCATCGCCGAGGCTGCGGGCGCCGAAGTGACCTGGGACGAAGGGATGCAGTTGGTCCATATCAAGATGCCGGACCGGACCATCATCCTCCGCATCGGCAAGGGCGACGCCGAGATGCACCTGGACGGCGTCCAGTACGTGCAGCGGAACCTCGTTCAAATGGCGAAGGCCCCCCTCCTCCTGGGCGGGCGGACGCTCGTTTCGGCCGATGCCCTGACCGCTGTTTTTGGGTTCGAAGTGCAGTTGGGCGCCGGCGGGGCGCTGACGCTGACGGCGCCCGCCAAGGGCTCGAAGGCGGATGTCTGGGCGGTCGAACCGGGCACCATCAAAGAGGTGCAGACGGGCGAGCGGAACCGGATTCTGATTGCGGGCAAGCCCATGTCGAACGGCGAGGGTTCGCTCAACTGGGCCACCATCAAGGACGAGACGGTGGTCACGGTGAAGGAAGGCGAGGCGACCCGTGCCGGCACCTTCGCTGACCTGGCGGTGGGCGCCGAAATCGAGGTGAGTTGGACGGGGCCGATGCTCAGGTCCTACCCGGGCCAGGGCACCGCAGCCGAGGTCGTCGTGTTCGTGAAGTAATACGGAGCCCAGCTGTGGCGGTGTGAGCGCCGGAGCTGGGCTCTGCTTTTGTGCTGTCCCAGTACCTGACCATCAGATGGTGCTTTCGTGTCATAGCGATGATGTTTCACAAGCGCGACCATATATGTGTAACTTACATATACCGCGAAGGAGGTTTCGTCCATGCTGCGCTTCGGCATTCCCATGGAGAACGGCCGGCTCTCGCCACATTTCGGCCACGCCCCTCAGGTAGCTCTGGTCGATGCCGACCCGGAGACCCGGAACGTGCTCAAGACCGAACTATGGCAGGCGCCGCCCCACGCTCATGGTGTCCTGCCCCGGTTTATGAAGCACCATGGCGTCGAGGTCGTCATCGCCGGTGGCATTGGGGGCGGGGCGGCCACCTTGCTTGCGGAAGAAGGCATCGCGCTCATGGCTGGGGCGCCGGTTGACACGCCCGAAAACCTGGTCAAGGCCTACTTCGACGGCACGCTCGTGACCGGTGCCGCCTCCTGCGGCTGCGGCGGCCATGGGCATGCCGACGACCACGGCCACGGATGCCACCACTAGGAGGAACGCGCCATGCCCCGCGGTTGCTGTCGCGGTCACGCTCCCGGGCAGGCCTGCACCTGTTCCCTGGGGAACCTGTATCGGTTCGTGGAGCCAGTCCTGCTCTATTTGCTCAAGTCCAAGGGGAGCGCTCACGGGTACGAGTTGATGACGGCGCTGGCTGCGCACAGCCTTACAGATGCCACCACCGACAGCGCCGTCACGTATCGGACACTGCGGCAGCTTGAGCTGGCGGGCATGGTCGCATCCACCTGGGATCTCAGCGGGACTGGCCCCGCCCGGCGGCGCTACCAACTGACGGAGGCTGGGGAGGAGCGGCTCCGCCTGTGGGTCCAGATGCTGGAGCAGTTGTCCGGCTCCATGACCCGGTTTGTGGACCAGGTGCGCGCTGTTCACGCAGAGACATAAGAAAGAGCCCGGCGTTCGCGCAAGAACGTCGGGCTCTTTGTCGTGTAAATCTACCCTGCGGTTTGCTGGTGCCGGCGGGAACAGGCCAGAATCGCCTGCCAGATCGTACGCACGTCGTGCCCCTCGAGTTCCCGGGCGGCTCCGCTCGTCAGCCGGTCGAGCAGGGCCTGCTCCCGGGCTGGCTGCAGCACGGGCATGCCGGTGACCCGCTTCAGCTCGCCCACCCGCTGGACCGTCTCCATGCGGCGGGCCAGCAAGGCCAGGAGTTCATCGTCAATCTGGTCGATGACCTGGCGGCAGGCGTCCAGGGACGCCAGGGCGCCCGCCGGGAGCAGCCCGAGTTCCGCCATGAGCGAGCCGAAGGCGGCGAAGGTCAGCTGCTGCTCCTTGTCGGAGAGCGCCTGCTCCGGGTTGGGGTGCACCTCGATCATCAGCCCGTCGACCCCGGCGGCCAGCGCAGCCCTGGAGAGCGCCGGAATCAGGTCACGGCGCCCGGCGGCGTGGCTCGGGTCGACCATAACGGGCAGGCCGGTCAGTTCCCGGGCCGCCACGGCCGCACTAAGGTCCAGCGTATTGCGGGTGTGGGTTTCGAAGGTGCGAATGCCCCGCTCGCAGAGAATCACCTGCGTGTTGCCCGTCATGGTGATGTACTCGGCCGCGCTGACCCACTCGGCGATGGTGGCGGCGAGGCCCCGCTTCAGGATGACCGGCTTGCCGGCCCAGCCCACCTGCTTGAGCAGGGCAAAGTTTTGCATGTTGCGTGAACCAATCTGCAGCACGTCAGCGTACCTGGCCACCAGGTCGATCTCCCCTGTGTCCATCACCTCGGTTACCACGGGAAGGCCGGTCTGCTCACGGGCCAGGGCCAGCAGCTTGAGGCCTTCTTCGCCAAGCCCCTGGAACGACTTGGGCGACGTGCGGGGCTTGAAGGCCCCGCCTCGCAGGGCCGCGGCGCCCGCGGCCTTGACGGCGTGGGCCGCTGCCAGGATTTGCGCTTCGCTCTCCACGCTGCACGGTCCGGCGATGACCACCGGGCGGCCTGAGCCAATAGCAAGGCCCCCAAACTGTGCCCCCACCTTTTTCTGCTGCTGTGCCATCGCGTTCTGGTTCCCGGCCATGCTCCATCCGCCCCTTTCGGCTGAAAATAAAAAAACACCCGTCCCCAAAAAGGGACGAGCGTTTGTGCCCGTGGTACCACCCTTGTGAGCCGTACAACAAATACGGCCCGCTTCATGCCTGCAGGTACGGAAAAGGGCAAACCCCTTTCGATACCGCTCCCCTGTAACGGTGGGAGGACCGGCACGGCCTACGTACCCGCGTTGCGGGTGTTCAGCCTGCAGCTCCGGAGCGAACTTCGGTGGAGATTTCCATAGCAGCGCTTTCAGTCAATGACGCCGCTTCCCTGAATGGACCCCTTCCACGTACTTTGCTCTTTCATCGCCATTTGGATTTGTTCCTGATTATAGCACCGCGACGGTGCGGGTCAAGCCTTTTTTGCGGCCGACCGCTTCGCCATCGACAAAATGGCGCCCAGGGCGATGGAGAGCAGGGCGGAGAAGAGCACCCGGTATTCGGCGGGCAGCAAGAAGGTAACCGTGTGGGCCGGAATCCAGAAGAGCGGAATCGTGCGGATGAGCACGAACGAGAGGAACCCGTACCAATCGATGTGGGCGACCACATCCTTCAGACTGACCCGTGCAAGACCGCCGAACCGGCCATCTGCCAGATCGATGAAGGTGTCGGTAATGCGGTGGAACCCCATCATCACCGGGGCGAAGCAGATGTTCATCATGGTGCTGATAAGGAGGGCGGAGAGCACCTTGCCCCACAGGCCCCCGGCCACGGGCAGGAGCCCGGCGGCGCCGGCCGCCGTCACGCCGCTGCCGAAGACCGAGAAAGTCAGGGTGAAGCTCATGCCCAGGAAGCCCCAAATGACGGCCTTCATCCACAGGCCGACGGGCACGGCCCATTTGCCCCGGGCGATGCGCAGGGCCAGGATTTCACCCAGCGTGGCCAGCAGGCCGACCTTGATGAAGCCCATCAGGTAGGGGTACTCGCGGGTCAGCATTTCAAAGGTGCTCACGATTGTGCCTCCCGGGCCAGCAGGCCGACCGGGGTACGCAGCAGGGCCGCGGCCAGCAGGGGTACCACGACGATCTGAATGGCCAGACCGGGGAGCGAGGTAACCAGTGCCCCCGTCACGTAGGCCACGGGCGTCCCGGGAAAGGGGATGGCCAGGCGGACCAGGGCCACGGCCAGGCCCATGGCAATCCGGCCGCCGAGCAGGGCGCCGCCCAGGGAGAGCAGCAGGTTACGCCGCCACTTCATCAGGGCGCCGGCGATCAGACCATAGGCGGCCAGTTCCACCATCATGAGCACGAGGATGGGTGAGCCGAGCGGCGGCATCCCCGTCAGGACGGAGCTGAGCACGGGTGTAAGCAGGCCGATGACCAGTCCGGCGCCCGGCCCCAGCACCAGCCCGCCGATCAGAACGGGAATGTGCATAGGCAGAAAGACCGGACCGCCCAATCCGACTGCGTGAAAGATCGCGGGAATCAGCAGCCCAAAGGCGATAAACAGGGCCGAGAAGACCATCCGCCTCATCGGTCAGCACCTCATTTGATTTTTATAAGAGCTACCCCCGGACAAGGCCGGGGGTATTGCAGTCGCTACGCCGGTACGTGGGCGGCGTCTACGCCGACGGCCACGGCGGCCAGGTTGCCATCGAGCATATGCTGGCGGGAGGCGGGCACATTCTCCCGAACCGCCTCTTCAATCAGGTGGCGGTCGACGCCCTTGAGGTAAGGAAGCATCGCCCCGAGCATGACCATGTTGATGGCGCCGGGCACCCCCGCCGAGCGGGCCAGGTCGTTGACCGGCACGGTCACGACGGTGACATCGTCACGCATGGGCACCCCGCTAATCAGCGAACTGTTGACGAAGATGATGCCGCCGGGCCGGACCACCGGCTGGAACTTGCGCAGGGAGACCTCGTTCATGGCGACCAGGATATCCGGGCGGCTGGCGACGGGTTCGCCAATCTCCACATCGGAGATGATCACGGAGCAGTTGGCGGTGCCGCCGCGCATTTCCGGGCCGTAGGAGGGAATCCAGGTGACGTGCTTGTTGCCCAGCATGCCGGCGTGGGCCAGCACCTTGCCCAGGAACATGATGCCCTGGCCGCCGAAGCCGGCGAGGCGCATGCGTTCCATCATGCTTGCTCGCCCCCTTTGGCCGCCGTCGGGACCTTGAGTTCGCCCATGGTGTAGTTGGGCACGAGGTTTTCGCGAATCCATTCCATCGCCTTGACCGGCGTGAGGCCCCAGTTGGTCGGGCAGTTGGAGAGCACGCTGACCAGCGAGTAGCCGTGGCCGGCGAGCTGGGTCTCGAACGCCCGGCGAATGTACTTTTTGGTCTGGAGGACCGCCTTGGGCGAGTCGGTGGAGCCCGACGCGACGTAGGCGGCGCCCGGAATTTCGCTGAAGAGCTTGGGGATGTCGACGGGGTAGCCCGTCTCCTCGGCCTTGCGGCCGTAAGGCGAGGTGGTCGTCTTCATGCCGATGAGCGTGGTGGGGGCCATCTGGCCACCGGTCATGCCGTAGATGGCGTTATTGACGAAGATGGTGGTGATCTTTTCGCCGCGAATGGCGGCATGCATCGCCTCGGCGATGCCGATGGCGGCGAGGTCGCCGTCGCCCTGGTAGGTGAAGACGACCGCATCGGGCACGGCACGGCGCACGCCGGTGGCCACGGCCGGCGCCCGGCCATGGGCCGCGGCGACCCAGTCGACGTTGAAATACTGCTCGCAGAAGGCGGCACAGCCCACAGGGCCGACGCCAACGGTGTTGTCGAGCTGGCCCATCTCTTCAAGCACTTCGGCGATCAGCCGGTGGATGATGCCGTGGCTACAGCCCGGGCAGTAGTGGAGCGGCTTTTCAGTCAGGCCCTCGGTGGGTTTGAACACGCATTTTTCAGCGGCCTCAGGCATGGACGGACACCTCCCCGGCCAGGGTGCGAATGCGGGCGACCAGTTCCTCGGTGGTGGGCATGGAGCCGCCCATGTTCCGGTGGAGATAGACGGGCGCCCGGCCGTTCACGGCAAGGCGGACATCTTCCACCATTTGGCCCATGTTCATTTCGGCGACCATGAAGCCCTTGGCGTTTTGCGTCAAGGCCGTTGCGATGGGGTTCGTCGGGAAGGGCCAGAGGGTGATCGGGCGGATCAGGCCGACCTTGATGCCCTGCTGGCGGGCTTCCCGCACAGCGGCCCGGGCGACCCGGCCCGCGGTGCCGAAGGAGACGACCACCAGGTCAGCATCGTCCAGGGCGATCTCTTCCCAGCGCTGCTCGGTAGCCCGAATCTGGTCGTACCTGGCGGCCCGCTGGATGTCGGAGCGCTCCGCCTTGACGGGGTCGAGTATGTAGCCGACCACGTCGTGCTTCGGTCCGCCTTTCTTGCCCCGGGCGGCCCAGGTCTTGGGCGGCAGGTGGGCGGTGTCGGTCTGGCGGAAGGTGACGGGCTCCATCATCTGGCCGAGAACGCCGTCCATGGCGACGACGGCGGGCATGCGGTACTGGTCGGCCAGGTCGAAGGCCAGGCCCATGAGGTCGGCGGCCTCCTGCACGCCCGATGGCGCCAGCACGAAATTGTAGTAGTCGCCGTGGCCGCCGCCGCGGGTCCACTGGAAGTAGTCGCCCTGGCTCGGGTCGAGGTTGCCCAGGGCGGGGCCGAGGCGGGCGACGTCGACGATGACGACCGGGAGTTCGTAGGCGGCCAGGAAGGACATGCCTTCCTGCATGAGGCTGAAGCCGCAGCCGGAGGTGCCGGTCATGCAACGCTCGCCGGCGCCGGCGGCGCCGAGCAGCATGTAAATGGAGGAGACTTCGCTTTCGGCCTGGACCATGTGGCCGCCCACTTCGGGGAGGCGGCGGGCCATGTATTCAATGATCTCGTTAGACGGCGTGATGGGATAGCCGAAGAAGAGCTTGCAGCCCGCCTGAATGGCCGCTTCCGAGATCGCTTCGTTTCCCTTGACGAGAAGCTTTTGCACCTTGCTGGCCCCCTATCGGTAGACGGTGATTGCCACGTCCGGGCACATGATGGCACAGAGGCTGCACCCGTTGCATTTCTCGGGCCGGGCCAGGGAAACGGGCTGGTAGCCCTTGCGGTTCTGGGTCTCGCTCAGGCTGAGGGCGCCCCGGTTGCAGGCGCTGATGCATAGTTCGCAGCCTTTGCATAGCTCGGTGTTAATCACGACGTAACCCATGTGATCTCCCTCCCATGCGCTCGACGGGGACCGTGCGGTCCAGGTGGATGTCCAGGGGCTCGATGGCGGGGGCGCCCGTGGCGGTGGCCACCGCGGCGGCCAGGTCCCGCCGCACGGCCAGGCCCACTAACGGCACGCCGAGGCCCGCGGAAGTCGCATATGCGGCCGCGAGCCCACCGATCACATCGTCAGCGGTCGTGGCCGGACCCAGGTTCGGGTTGGCCAGCACCCCGGTCCAGGCCAGTTTGGCTGTCGCCAGCATGTCGGCGGCCTCGTTCAGCGCCTTGTCAGCGGTGGTGGTGCGCGGCCGGTACGGGTTGATGACCAGCAGCATCTCAGACTGTCCGGCTAGTACTTCGGCAAACTGCCCCAGCACCCGGCTGCCCGTGGCATCGCCGCCAAGGTCAACAACAACTTCCCAGGCCGGGTCCTTCATGACGCCCCGTACTTCGGGCGAGACCACCGGAATGTCGGCGTTCTGCATGCCAGGCGGCGGCAGCACCACCCGCACGCCGGCGGTGCGAAGCTGGTCGAGCACCAGCCGGCTGCGGAAGTAGTGGTTGACGGTATCCAGATCGACGAGGGCGACCTTTCGGCCGTCCCGGGCCAGGCGAATCGCCCGGTTGACGGCGATTTCGGTCTTGCCGCTGCCGCTGTGGCCGGCCAGTACGGTGATGCGCGGGGCGCTCATCGGGCCCCGGCGCCCGCCGGAGCGACGGCCGGGGCCGGCGTCGCCAGCATCGCCATCGCCAGCGAAACCAGCTTTGCCCGGGGCGTATCCGACCGGGAGACCATGACCACGGGCACAGCGGCGCCCAGCACCATACCGGCCATGGTCGCACCGCCGCCGTAAACCAGCGACTTGCCCAGCACATTGCCGACCTCGATCGTCGGCACCAAAATCAGATCAGCCTGTCCCGCCACCGGTCCGCCGATCCCCTTATGTCGGCACGACTCGGGGCTGACGCAGCCATCGAAGGCCAGCGGCCCATCAATGATGGCGCCCTTGATCTGGCCGCGCTCGCCCATTTTCGCAATCAACGCGGCGTCCACGGTTGGCTGCATCTTCGGGTTGACGGTCTCGATCGCAGCCACCACCCCGACCTTGGGCTGCGCCCAGCCCAGGGCGTGCATGGCGCCAACGGCGTTCTCGAGAATCTTCACCTTCTGGTCCAGGTCCGGGTAGGGCACCATGCCGCCGTCGGTCACGAAGAGCAGCCGGCCCAGGGCGGGTACCTCAAAGCAGGCCAGGTGGCTCAGCAGCGACGACTTCTTCAGCTGTGAATCCGGGTGGAGCACGGCGCCCAGGAAATCGCCCGAGGAGACCATGCCCTTCATCAGCACCTGGGCCCGGCCCTCGCCGCACAGGTGGGCGGCCTCCAGCGCCGCCGCTTTGGGGTTGGGCGCATCGATCACTTCAACTGTAGAAAGGTCAAGTCCGACCTCACCAGCCGCCTTCACAATGGACGCCACGGGCCCCACCAGAATCGCCTTGCAGAGGCCCAGGGCAAGTCCGTCGCGAACCGCTGCCAGCACATCCACATCGCCGGCGGCGGCCACCGCCACCGTACGGGGCGCCTGGCTGCGGGCCGTCTCCAGCATGGCATCGAAGTTAGACCACGACATGGCTCTGCACCTCCTGCGCCGGGTACTCCCGGGCCTGCTCCTGGCCGTTCAGCACCCGCAGGGCGCCTTCGACCAGCGACTCCAGCTCCTCCTCGCCCGGCGCCACCGTAATGGGCGCCAGGAACTCCACCCGCTCACGAATGCGCGCGACCACGTACTCCGAATAGGCGATGCCGCCCGTAATGATGATCCGATCCACCGAACCCGCCAGGGCAGCGGCCATGGACCCGACCTCCTTGGCGACCTGGTAGCACATGCTGTCCAGCACCAGCTTGGCTTCGGCATCGCCGGCGGCGATGCGCTGCTCGACCACGCGCACATCCTTGGTGCCCAGGTAGGCCGACATGCCACCCTCACGAGTCATCAGGGTCGTCAGCTGTTCACGCGTATACTTCTCAGACCAGGCCAGCCGCAGCAGTCCCCAGGCCGGCAACCCGCCGGGACGGTCCGGCGAGAAGGCGCCTTCCTGGTTGCCGCTGGTCGCATCGACCATCCGGCCATGGCAATGGGCCGCCACCGAAATGCCGGTACCCAGGTGGACCGTGATCAGGTTCAGGTCGTGATACGGCCGCCCGAGTTCATTGGAAACCCGCCGGGCCACGGCCTTGCTGTTGAGCGCATGCGTCTGGCTCCGCCGGTCCAGGCCCGGCATGCCCGACAGCCGGGAGAGCGGCCAGAACTCATCGACCGTGACGGGATCGACAATAAAACAGGGAATCCCCAGGGGATTGGCGATGTTGTAGGCGATAATCGGGGCAAGGTTGGAGACGTGAATGCCGTAGGTACAAGCCTCGAGGTCCTTCAGCATCTCTTCATTAATGCGATAGGTGCCGCCGGGCGAGGGGCGCAGCAGCCCGCCCCGGGCGACCACCGCCGTCAGATCCTCCGGCGATACGCCCGCCTCGTTCAGGGTCCGCCGGACCAGTTCCAGCCGGTACGGGTACTGCGCGATGATGCCGTCAAAGTGGGACAGGTCTGCAGCGTCGTGGGGAATCACCTGGCGGAGGCGCCAGGCGTCGCCCTCATACAGGCCGATTTTGGTCGATGTGGCGCCGGGATTGATCGCAAGAATAAGGTGTCGGGTCGGTGTCGTCATAGATGCCACCCCATATCATGTCGTTCTGCAATGCGGAACGCCGTTTCGCCATTCGGCACAAAAAAATCAACGCAGCAGGTTCCGGATCTCTCCGGCGGCTGCGATTACCGCCTCTCGTGCCAGATCAAGCCGGTCGGCGCCCATGCGGCTGCTGGGGCCAGACACGCTGAGGGCCGCCACCACTTTGTCGCCTTCAAAGACAGGCGCTGCGATGCAGGTGAGGCCAACTTCAAGCTCTTCCCGGTCGATGGCGTGGCCGCAGGCCCGAATCTGCGCCAGTTCCGACCGCAGCGTCGCCAAATCGGTAATGGTATGTGCGGTGTGCTTCGGCAGGGGCTCCGCCACGGCGTCCAGCGCGCCGTACGCGAGCAACACCTTGCCGCCCGCGGTGCAGTGGGCCGGGCTGACGGCGCCCGGGTTGGGTGTCATGGTCAGTTGGTAGGTCGATTCGATTTTGTCCAGCAGGATGATGCTGGGCAGACCGCCCTCCGGCGGGGCGGGCACCATCAGGTGGACCGCTTCGCCCATCTGCCGGGCAAGGCGCTCCATAACGGGGCGGGCGAGGCCACGCAGGGTGACTGTGTTTTCGTACACCTTGCCCAGCACAAAGAGCCGGGGACCGAGGAAGTACTGGCGGGTCGCCGGGTTTTTCACGACAAATCCGCACGCCTCCAGCGTTTGCAGCAGGCGATGCACGACGGACTTGTTCAGGTCCATCTCGTTCGCGAGTTCGGTAACGCCCACCGCGTGCCGCTGCCTGCCCATGTAACTCAGCAGATCGAGGGCCTTGGTCAGGCTCTTGACAGAGGAGTCCCGCTTCGGCTGCACTGGCAACCCTCCTACGGTGGGTGTTTCGGTATATCCTACGGCCTTCCTGCGAAAAACGGCTGGAAATAAGGGATAGTTCCCGGAATAGCGCAACCCGTCTATGCAGGGCAGTGCAATGGCGCCATGTCGGCCACATCGTCAAACGGAAACGCCTCCCGCAGCAGGGGAGGCGTTTCGTCTTTACTTTCGCCGGAGGTACAGGGCACGAATGCCCGAAGCCAAGGTGATGACCACGATGCCCCCGGCCATGTACGGCAGCAGCCGGACGTATGGCCCCAGCACCCCGCCTGCCAACGTGCCCAGGTAGGTGGTCGCGACAGCCCAGGGCCAGATGCCGAGCAGGGTATAGAGCACGAATTTGCCGATGTGCATGCGCATCATACCAGCCGGAATGGAGAGCAGATTGCCCAGGGCGGGCACGGGCCGCATCCAGAGGACCGCAAACTGCCCGTGCTTCGCAAAGACCCGATCCAGTTTCGCCAGGGTGCGGGGTTCTACCCACCGGTCGAGCAGGTGGGCGAAGAAACGGCCAATGAGGTACTGGACCGTTGCGCCAGCGGTATAAGCGATGGCAAAAGCCCCACCGATGACGATGGCGGCCAGGAACCCTTCATACTGGGCCCCGGTGGTGGTCAGGAGCAGTTCGGCAGGCCAGGGAACGCCCAGTCCTTCGATGACGGCGGATACCATAACGGCCGCCGCACCGTACAGCAAGGGAATCATGAGTCGGCCGCAGTATCGGCCACGGCTTGCCACCCCCCCGTGATTCACGATGATGGGTCATTTCGCTTTGTGTCGACCCTATGCTTTGGACGCTCTCCCGCCGCCCAACTACGTCAGGCTGACTGCCCGTCTTGACAAAATCCCGACATTCTCTTGATAGATCCTCCATACTGGGGCGATATGCTTGAGCCAGCCCAAACGAACGGAGGAATGCAGGATGATGAACAAGTGGAAGCAGATGCTGATCGGTGCAGCCGTTATCGGTGGTGTGGCTGCGGTTGGCTTCTTTCTGATGCCCCAGAGTGCCAGCGCCGCTGGCCGGGGAAACGGCGCCAGGATGCACCAGGGGATGATGGGCGGTGGCATGCACCGCGGCATGAATGGTGATATGATGACCATGATGCCCGCCATGCTGGCCATTCACCAGGATGAGCTCGCCGCCGTGGCTGCGGTGCTCGGCATGACACCCGAGGACCTGACAGCGTCACTGCAGGCAGGCACCAGCGTGCTTGACCTGGCCGCAGAGAAGCAGGTCGATGCCGCCAAGGTAACCGAAGCCCAGGTGACGGCCCGCAAGGCCGGACTGGACGAACTGGTGGCAGACGGCACGCTGACGCAGGAACAGGCGGACCTGATGCTGGAGCACATGGCGCTCATGGGCACCGCCACCCTGAACGGCGGCGCCGGCATGATGGGCCAGGGCATGGGGCAGGGTGCCGGCCACTGCCCGATGGCGCCACTGCAGACCGGCAACAACTAAAAGCGCAGAACCGGGGAACGCAGGCCGCAACGCCTGCGCTTTTCCCATGTGAGGTGACGGTGTCGTGGCGGGCGAACTGATTCTGGTGGCCGATGATGAAGTGCGGCTGACCGATGTGCTGCGGGAGTATCTGCAGGCGGAGGGGTATCGGGTGCTGACCGCCCCCGACGGGGAGACGGCGCTGGAGTTGACCTGGAAGCACACCCCCGACCTCGTCGTACTCGACGTGATGATGCCCGGGCGGGACGGCTGGTCGGTCTGCCGCGAAATCCGGAGCCGCAGCAGCATTCCGGTGATCATGCTGACAGCCCGCACGGCCGAGGATGACAAGCTCCTGGGCCTGGAACTGGGCGCCGACGACTACCTGACCAAGCCCTTCAGCGTGCGGGAACTGGCGGCCCGCATGCGAACCGTCCTGCGCCGGACCGGCGGGGCGGACGCCAGCATACGGGCGCCCGATGACCGGATTACGGTGGACTCCCTCACCATCGACCTCGGCACCGCCGAAGTGACCGTGGAGGGCAACCCGGTCCAACTCACATCGACCGAGTTCAAACTGCTCACCACGCTGGCCCGCCGGCCGGGCCGGCTTTTCTCCCGGACCCAGCTGATGGAGGTCGTCATGGGCGGCTACTATGAAGGCTACGAGCGCTCCATCGACACGCACATCAGCAACCTGCGCAAGAAGGTGGAGCCGGTTCCGGCCGAGCCGCGCTGGATCCTTACCGTGCACGGACTGGGCTACAAGTTCGCAAAGGGGTGAGTCGCATGCGTTCGATCAGCACCCGGCTGACCCTGACACTTGTGGTAGTGGCGCTGGTCGCGGGTGCGGCCACGGCCGGCGCGGTGATCTGGTCGGCCAGTCGCACGTTTTCCGGGTACCGGGCCGAGCGGGGCGACCTGCGGGTGGCGGAGGTGCAGGAGTTGCTGGGCGCCTACTATGCCGCCCGGGGCTCCTGGGACGGGGTGTCCAGCTTGCTGGCGCCCGGCCACGACGGCATGCTCCAGCAGCACCGGGGGATGGGCGCCGGCATGGGCCCGGGGATGGGGATGGGCCCGGGCATGGGCCACGGCATGGGGATGCAGGGCACCGCCATGCCGACCATGATGGCGCTCATGGACCTGGGCGCCGAGCGGGTACAGCTGGCCGGCCCTGACGGCCGGCTGATTGCCGATACGGGCGGCCAGGCCGGGGAGATGCTCACACCTGCGACCCTGGCGGGCGGCCTGCCCATTTCGGTCGGAAACAAGGTTGTGGGCATCCTCCTGATCGACCGGCCCGCCGTTCCCCCGCTTAGCATGGTTGACGCGGCCTACAACCGCCGCACGACGCTCTCGGCGGTGGCCAGCGGCCTGGGCGCCGCCCTGCTGGCCGGTCTGGCCGGCTCCATACTGGCCAGGCGCATCGCCCGGCCCCTGCAGACCCTGACCGCCGCCGCCGGCCGCATGGCCCGGCACGACCTGACCGCCCGTGTCCAGGTGCAGGGCACCGACGAGCTCGCCCAGCTTGGCACCGAGTTCAACCGCATGGCCGAAGAACTGGGCCGGCAGGAGCAACTGCGGCGGACCATGGTCGCCGACGTTGCCCACGAACTGCGCACACCCGTGGCCATTCTGCGCAGCCAGTTCGAAGCCATTCAGGACGGCGCAGCCGAACCCACTGCGGAGACGCTGCTGCCCATGCACGACGAGGTCCTGCGCCTGACCCGCCTGCTGGACGACCTCCAGGTCCTGTCGCTGACCGATGCCGGGCAGCTGCCGCTCCACAGGCGCCCGGTCGCCCCCGCAGAACTGGCCGAGCAGGCGGCCGCTGCATTCCGGGCCGCAGCCGTCAGCAAGGAGATCGACTTCCAGGTAGACGCAGTCGGAACGGCGCCCACCATCATGGCCGACCCCGACCGCATCAAGCAGGTGCTGCTCAACCTGCTGGGGAATGCTCTCCGGCATACGCCCCTAGGCGGAGCGATCACCCTCGGTGTCACCGCCACCACGACGGACGTGCAGTTCGCCGTCATCGACACCGGCGAAGGGATCAACCCCGCCGACCTCCCTCACATTTTCGACCGCTTCTACCGCGGCGACAAATCCCGGTCGCGCAGCGGCGGCGGCTCCGGTCTGGGGCTGGCCATCGCCAGGGGCATCGCTGCGTCCCACGGCGGTACGCTGACCGCCAGTTCAACCCCGGGAGACGGGAGTCGCTTCACCCTCTCCCTCCCCATCACGCAGGCATAAGAACGCCCGACACATCAACTTGTGTCGGGCGTTTTCCTACAGATCCAATCCGGCCAGCATAATACCGATGGTCCGGCTCCAAATCGACCAGAACTGGCTGATAGGCAGCGGCTGAATGCCACGCCCCACTTCCACGGTAAAGCCGGGCCTCCGCCAATCCTGAATGAACCAGTCTTTATAGCCGGCCCAACTCTGCACATACCGGACCGACCGGTATCCGCTGGCCTCCGAAAAGACGGTGGCGATGTGCTCTGACTCAGCCGGCTCGAGCCCCTCGTAGCCCCAGTAAATCTCCTCGCCCTGGGCGTGCCAGGCGATAACCAGCCGGAAATCGTGCTCCCGGGTAAAGTCGGCCATGGCCTGCGCTTCCGGCTCGGAGAGCGGCGACGGGCCGGAGTAGTTGCGGGGGGCGGGGCCGGTCTCGCCGCGGGCCGCCTCCCGCTCCCAGTCGGCCGGGAACTGGTTGTTCAGGTCCACCCCGCGAATATTGGCCGCCCAGGGACGGAAGTCGAGCGAGCCCCCGTTGGCCTCCAGAACCAGGTCGTAGTAGGGGTTATCGGGGTCGATGCCTTCTTGTACCAGCTCCACCCCATCCGGGTTGACCATGGGCACCACCCACAGCGAGGTCTCCCGGTACAGGGCCGGAA
>JARBUG010000199.1 GCA_029239785.1 Symbiobacteriaceae bacterium
GCCGGCGTCTTCAAAGTCGATGTGCTGCAGTACGTGGGCAATACGGTGATCAGCGCCGGGGGTGCGGCGGTGGTGGCCACGGTGCTTGCTTTCCCGATTGCGGTGCTGGCGGCCCGGTATCCGGGGCCGGTCAGCCGGTTCCTGTTCCGGACCGCCTACACGGGCTACGCCCTGCCGGGGGTCGTGGTTGCCCTGGCCATCATCTTTTTCTTTCATAGGTACGTGAACCCGCTGTACGGCACGGTGTGGGCGATGCTGGCGGCCTATGTGATTCGATTCATGCCCCAGTCCCTCGGCGCCACCCATGCGGGGCTCGGCGCCCTGGCCCCGAGCCTGGAGGAGGCGGGGCGCAGCCTGGGGCTCGGGCCGCTGGGCGTGCTGCGGCGCATCACCCTGCCGCTGATCGCCCCGAGCCTGATCACCGGGGCATCGCTGGTCTTCCTGAACACGCTGAAGGAACTGCCGGCCACGCTGCTGCTCCGTCCTGCCGGCTTTGACACCCTGGCCGTGCGGGTCTGGATCGAGGCCGACGAGGGCTTCTACGCCCAGGCCGCCCCACCCGCCCTGCTGCTGGTGCTCATTGCGGCCGTGCCCATGGCGCTGCTGCTCAGGCGCATTTTCCAGGGCCGGGCCCGACTTTCGTAGGAGGGAATCGCCATGCCGCTACAGCTTGAACATGTCTGCAAGAACTTTGGCCGGACCGCCGCCCTGTGCGGGGTCGACCTGGCCGTGGAGAAAGGCGAAATCCTGACCCTGCTGGGGCCCAGCGGCTGCGGGAAGACCACCACGCTCCGCCTGGTGGCGGGCTTTGAGCGGCCCGATTCCGGCCGGATTGTGGTAGCCGGCCGGGTCGCGGCCGGAGAGGGCCGGTGGCTCCCGCCCGAGCAACGGGGCGTGGGTATGGTCTTCCAAGACTACGCCCTCTTTCCGCACCTGACCGTGTCCGAGAACGTGGGCTTCGGGCTGGCCCGGTACAGCGCTGCAGAACGGCAGGAGCGGGTGAAGCGGCTGCTCCGCCTGGTCGGGCTGGAAGGGCTGGGCGAGCGGTACCCGCACAACCTCTCGGGTGGCCAGCAGCAGCGGGTGGCGTTGGCGCGCGCCCTGGCGCCCCGCCCGGCCCTGGTCATGCTCGACGAACCCTTCTCCAACCTGGATGCGGCGCTCCGGGTACAGATGCGGGAAGAGGTCCGGCGCATCCTGAAGGAGACAGGGGCCGCGGCCATCTTCGTCACGCACGATCAGAAGGACGCCCTCGCCATCTCTGACCGGGTGGCGGTCATGAACCTGGGGCAGATCGAGCAAATCGGCTCCCCCCGGGAGATTTACCAGTTCCCCCACACCCCCTTTGTGGCCCGTTTCGTCGGCCAGACCAACCTGCTCGATGGCGAGGTCAGCTTGCAGAATGAGCACACCGTGGTCACGCAGGTCGGGCCGGTGCCCTGCGTGCATAACCACGGGCTGCCCCGGGGCACCGCCGTGGTGGTCTCCATCCGGCCGGACAGCTTCGAGGCCGATCCGACCGGGCCCATAGCGGCCGTGGTCCGCCGCGTGGTGTACACCGGCAACGCCGTGGAGGCGGAGGTGGAGGTCCGGGGCTACGGCGCCGGCACCCCGCTCATGGTCCACATTCCCCCCGGTGACCACGTCCAGCCTGGGCAGGCCGTTCGCTTCCGGGTCCGGCCCGACTTCGTCGCCGTCATCGAGGGCAACCCGCCCTGTGCGCAGGCGCTGACGCTGACCTCGTGAGTCCCCAAACCCATACACAGGGCGCCCGGCAACACAGCCGGGCGCCCTCCGTCTTCATCAAGAAACCTTGACAAAGATTTTCAGGACCTGATATTTCCAGCGTGGTATACTTCACTCACAAAATCGTATGGAGGGAATTCGGTCGTGCGGAAGAAGCTCGTAGCAACCGTCATCATCGTCGCTGTGGCGGCTGGCGGCGGGTGGTACTGGACCACCACCCGCGCCAGCGTAGCGGCGGCCCAGAACCAACCGCAGTACATTTTCGCGACCGTCCAGCGTGGAGATATCCGCTCCACCATCTCCGGCACCGGCCCTGTCGCCTCGGTCAACGGGGTGATGGTCAAGACCAACCAGAGCGGCACCATCAGACAGGTTCTCGCCAAGGACGGAGACCGGGTCAAGGCCGGCCAGGTGATCATGGTCCTGGAAAACGCAACCCTGGAGTCGCAGTTGCGGCAGGCCCAGGTCGACCTGTCCAACAACCAGGCCAGCCTGGAGAACCTGCTCAACCCCCAGGCCACGGCAGTCCGCGCCCAAATGCTTAAGATCGAAAGCGCCAAGCTGACACTGAAGCAGCGGCAGCAAGATGTGCAGCGCCTCACCCTCAGCGCCCCCCGGAGCGGCATCATCACCGCAGTCAAGGCGTCGGCGGGCTCTGACATTGCCGCCAACACGGTGCTCTTCAACATCTTCGATGATGCCAATGCTTCCTTCACCGTGGCGGTCTCCCAGAGCTTTGCCGGGAAGCTGAACAGCGGTCACCCCGTGCAGATCACACTCCCCGGCTTCGGGCGGGTAGAAGGCAAGATACAGCAGGGCGCCGCCGCAGCCACACCGGTCTCGGGCAACCGCGACGCCAACGTGCCCGTCTCCGTGGCGCTGCCGCCGATTTCCGGCCTCCGGCCTGGCATGGTCGGGCAGGCCGTCATTCAGGTGGACGGGCTTGACTTCCCCATTCAGGCGAGCGGCTCCGTTGACGCCGACCTGGTCGAGGTTCGTTCACAGGTTGCGGGCTCCGTGGCGCAGGTCGCGGCAGCCGAGGGTGACCGGGTCGCCGCCGGCGACCTGCTGTTAAAGCTAACCAGTGATACGCTGCAAATCCAACTCCAGCAGGCCGAAAATGACTTGCAGACCCAGGAGCAGGCCCTCAAAAATCTGCTCGACCCCGCCAAAGACCCCAGCGGCCAGCTGACGCAGATCATGAACAAAATCGAGCAGTCGCAGATTACCCTGGCCACCCGCCAGGCCGATCTCGCCGACCTGCAGGTCAAGGCGCCCGTCGACGGCCAGATCTCCGCCCTCACCCTGCGGGTGGGCGACAAGGTGAGCGCCAACACCAACGCCTTCCGGGTGGCCGACTACGGCCAGATGCAGACCACCATTTCGGTAGATGAACTGGACGTGGCGCTGACCAAGGTGGGCCAGCGGGCGGAAATTACCCTGGACGCCATCGCCGGCAAGACCTACGCCGGCAAGGTGACCAAGATCAACCCCGAAGGCATCTTCCGCAACGATATCGCCACCTTCGAAGTGACCGTGCAGATCGACCAGCCCACGGGCCTGATGGCCGGCATGAACTCCACCGTCAACATCGTGACCCAGGAGAAGTTGGGCGTTCTCTGGCTGCCGGCGCAGACCGTGACGGTCCGGCAGGGGCGCGCCTTTGTCCAGGTGCTCGAAGGCGACCAGGTGAAGCAAAAGCAGGTGGAGGTCGGCGTGCGCACCAGCACGCAGGTGGAGATCACCGGCGGCCTAAACGAGAAGGATCAAGTGATTCAGACGATCATCCGGCCCACCGCACAGACGGGCTTCAGCCTCTTTGGCGGCAACCGGAACCAGCAGCAGACGCAGACCACGGTGCCGGTCGATCCCGCCCAGCGGCAGCAGCAGATGCAGAACGTGCGTCAGAAACAGCAGGCGCCCGCCCAGGCCCCCGCGGGCAAGTAGGGGGCAGGACGATGATCAGCATACGCAACATGACCAAGGTGTACGGCACCGGGGAGACCAAGGTGGTCGCGCTGGCCGGCCTCAGCCTGGAGGTCACGGAAAGCGAAATGGTAGCGATCATGGGGCCATCGGGGTCGGGCAAGTCGACCCTGATGAACATGATCGGTTGCCTCGACCGGCCCACCGCCGGCCAATACTTCCTGGCGGACCAGGAGGTCGGTGCCATCGATGACAACCGGCGGGCCGAAGTGCGCAACCAGCACATCGGCTTCATTTTCCAGACCTTCAACCTGCTGCCCAAGCTAACCGCCCTCCAGAACGTCGAAACGCCCCTGGTCTACCGCGGCTTTGGTATGTCCAGGCGCCACAAGCTGGCCCAGGAGGCGCTGGAGCGGGTGGGCCTGGGCGGCCGGGGCCACCACCGGCCCAATCAGCTCTCGGGCGGTCAGCAGCAGCGGGTGGCCATCGCCCGGGCGATCGCTTCACATCCTTCGATTCTGCTGGGCGACGAGCCCACCGGTGCCCTCGACTCCCGCACCGGCCAGGAG
Organism: Symbiobacteriaceae bacterium; assembly: GCA_029239785.1. Taxonomy (GTDB): domain Bacteria; phylum Bacillota; class Sulfobacillia; order Symbiobacteriales; family Symbiobacteriaceae; genus JARBUG01. Next base: position 4,242 of record JARBUG010000199.1, read on the forward strand.
GTTCTGGCGCTCTTTCAGGAGCTGAACGAGGAAGGCCGGACCGTGGTGCTGGTCACCCACGATGAGCGGGTTGCGGCGCACTGCAAGCGCGTGGTGCGGCTGAGCGACGGCCTGATCGTCTCCGATGTGAACAACACGGAACGTCTGGATGCCCGTGCCGAACTGGCCCGTATGGCCCTGCCCGGTGGGGAGGTGGCCAAGGCCAGATGATCTTCACATTAGTTGAATCGATCCGGGTCGCCTGGCTCGGCATTGTGGGCAACAAGCTCCGCACGCTGCTGACCATGCTCGGCGTCATCATCGGCGTCGCGGCGGTCATTGCGCTGACCTCGGTCGGGCAGGGCGCCCAGGTCCAGGCGACGTCGCAGATCACCGCCCTGGGCTCCAACCTGATCACGGTGATGCCCCGGGGCAACGGCTATCGCATTGAAGAGAAGGACCTGCCCGAACTGCGGGCCATCGCACCTGGCATTCTGTACGCCATGCCCACGGTCACCGCCGGTCAGCAGACCGTCAAGGCCGGGGGCGATCCGGTGGAAGTCGACATCGAAGGCGGGAACGCCGACTTCCTCGCCGTTCGCGAGCGTCAGATGGCCACTGGCTCCTGGTATACCGAACAGGACGTCACCTCCCGGCGGCGGGTGGCCGTACTTGGCACGACCACGGCCACCAACCTCTTCGGGGAAGGGGCCAGTCCCCTGGGTCAGACCTTTCGGGTGCTCGGCCAGAGCTTCACCGTGGTCGGCGTGCTGGAGTCCGCCGGCACCGGTTTCATGGGGCAGGACCAGGATGACCGCATCTATGTGCCATACACGGCTCTGTCGCGGCTGATGGGTCTCAACCGCATCCCGTCACTGATTCTAAAAACTCGCTCCGGCGACGATTCTGCTGTCGTTGTCCAACAGGTAACCGACTACTATGCGGCGAAATTTCGAAACCCAGATGGTATACGCGTCCAAAGTCAGGACCAACTTCTGGAGACCGTCAATTCGATGACCCAGATCTTCACCCTGCTGCTGGGCGCCATCGCCTCCATCTCCCTGCTGGTGGGCGGCATCGGGATCATGAACATCATGCTGGTTTCGGTCACCGAGCGCACCCGGGAGATCGGCATCCGCAAGGCGATTGGCGCCAAAAAGCGCGACGTGCTCCTCCAGTTCCTGGTCGAGGCGCTGATCTTGTCGGTCACCGGCGGCATCATCGGCATTCTGTTCGGCGCCCTGGGCGCCCGCGGCATCAGTGCGGTGCTGGGCTTCCCCGCTGTGGTCACGTCGTCATCGGTGATGCTCTCTTTCACTTTCTCGATGGCGGTGGGCGTGCTGTTTGGCTTCTACCCGGCTGTCCGGGCTTCGAACCTCGACCCGATTGAGGCCCTTCGCAGGGATTGATTCAGGGACTAACTCGCCAAGGAGGATCTGCTCATGAAGTCCAAGTATCTGCGCACCCTTGTGGCCGCCCTCAGCATTGGCGCTCTCCTCGTCGCACTGGTCACGGCAATGCCCAACACCACCTCCGCCGCCAACCTGACGGGCGGCAACTACACGTACGTCATCAACGGCGAAGAGGTCACCTTCATGTTCGACCCGGTGGTCCGCAAGGAAGGGCTGCTGCTGCCCACAGAGGTCTTTACCCAGTTCGGCATCAAACTGGAGGGACTGAACACCCGCAACATTACCCTTTCCAAGGACGACTTCGTTACCCGGCTAACGCTTGGTGCAAACCAAGCGTTGGTGGGGGAGCAGAGCAAGGTGATTCTGCCCGCGCCGCTGCGGCTAAACGGGCGGGTCTTCCTGTCGGCAGAGTTGTTGAAGGAGTATGGCATTGACTTTGCACAGGATGGCACCATGCTCTTCATGCGTCCCCTGGTTGAAACGATGCCCGAAGTTGTCACCTGGCTCCCGAGCCAGTGGGATGCCTTCTTCACGACCCGGGGGTTCACGGCCAACCTCAAGAGCGATGCGGGCGTCTTCTTCGAAGGCCGCCTGGCTCTGGTTGACACCGACATGGCCAACTCGACCAACATGACCGGCTCCTACGGCACACGCGCCCGGCTGCTCAGCCTGATGGAGACGCACACCCTGGTCATGATTAAGATCTCCAACTTTACCAACCGCTCCGGCGGTCTCCAGACGGCGGGGTTCTATCTGGTCGATGACCAGCGCCGCCAGTACGACATGGCGCAGGTGGTGGACATCGGGCAGGGGCTGCTGAACGGCAAGCTTGCGCCAGCGTCAGACCGAGTGGGTTTGATCGCCTTCCCGAAAGTGCCCGGCACCGTCAAGTCTTTGACTCTCTGGTACGATGCCAACGCCGCTCAGGTCGGTATCTTTCCGGTCACGAAGTAGATGACAGCAAAAGAGTGGACGCCGTCAGGCGCCCACTCTTTTTTCACTCCGACTATACCTTTTTAATTTCAACCTTCCACTCGGGGCCCTGCTCCAGGTAGTTCCACTCGAACTTGCCGGGCATCTCCGCCGCAAACTGGTAGTAGAGCGGCTTGGGATCATGGTCATTGACCAGAATCATCGCCTGGCCCGAAGCCAGGCTGGCGAAGGTCTGGAAAATCGTCGGGTGCTTCTGGTAGGGCGGAATCGGACGGACATCCAAAACGACGGGATCTGACATGGTCTGCATCCTCCTCGTTGAGAATCTTTCTCACCGGCTACATTTCCAGGATACCCCGATACCCAGGGTCTAGACTGTGATATCGATCACGCTAGCCCATTTGACTCATACGCGTTCGCTCGAATAGACCGCCGAATCGACTGGAGGCTCGATAGTGTGACGCCTTCTCCTCTGCGATAATCGTTATCAATGGGATTGACGACAACTCGGGAGGCGAAAAGTATGCTGCGCACACTGCATAGTGCACCGGTGGTCACCGCACTGGATACCCTGCCCGAGCACGTCGCCGCCGACGTGATGAAAGTCATGCATCTGCGGGCGTTCCGCCGGGGCTCCGTGCTGTTCGACCAGGGCGAGGAGCCGCGGGCGATCTTTTTCGTGGAGACGGGCCGGGTCAAGTGGCACAAGGTGAGCGAAGATGGCAACGAGCAGATTCTGCAGGTGGCCGAGCCGGGCCAGGCCGTGGGACTGGTCGCCCTGCTCGACCGCAAGCCCTATATCGCCGCCGCCACCGCCCTGGAAGAGGTGACAGCCTGGGTGCTGACCATCGCCGACTTTGACCGGATGGTGGCAACCCACCCGGTGCTGGCCCTTCAGGTGATGCAACTGCTGGGCGACGGCGTTCGCTGGCTGCTGGAGCACGTGCATGCCATGAGCCACCGCAATGCCCACGAGCGAGTCTCCTCGGTGCTGATTCGCAAGGCGGAGGCAGCGGAAGACGGCGTGCGGGTGATTCCGCTGACCCACCAGGAGATCGCGCACCTGGCCGGTATGGCCCGAGAGACGGTCTCCCGGGTGCTGTCAGATTTTCAGCGGCGGGGTGCCGTGCGTCTGACCCGCAGCGCCGTGATGCTGCTTGACGCAACCCGTTTCTATGCGCCCGCTGAACGGCGCAAATTGGGATAAGAGCTAGTCTATCGAAGGGGCCCGGCGCGTAAACGTTGGATGTATGTCCAACCGGCGCCGGG
>JARBUG010000200.1 GCA_029239785.1 Symbiobacteriaceae bacterium
CCCTACGTGCTTGAGCGAATCATCAAGGGGGTTAATGCAGCCGCTACCCCTCTTCTATCCGAAATAGAGGAGGTAATGAATCGGCTTGTCTGCGCTCATTCCCGACAAAAACACTCGAGTGAGGTTGCTAACGCAACCTGGGCATGCCTTGCGCTTGGGATTGCACTCCACAGCGACGCGGTCGATCTTATTGCGCAATGTGATGATCCCGCTGTGGCCCTCCTGGCTCTCCACTGCGAGCATAATGGGCTTTTAGCCAAGCCGTTGAACAAGGCGACTTGGATGACCCACATGACTCAGCAAGCGCTTTATGACGAACACTGGCTATTGGCCTATGAGGCGAACATCAAGGGTTGGCTCCCCAGTGCCAGTGGAACTGATCACGTAATGTCTGACCCAAACTTCTCATTCCTGAAACTCAACGGAGTCAGCTTTTATAACCCCACGCTTGCCGCCCCCCCGGCGTCGGCTCCTGTCCCGTTGCCCAAATTACCCACCGTTTCGCCATTTGCGAGCATGTACTAGTTACACGGAACATGTCCAGGCCCGAGTTTGAGCCGGGGTGGATTCAAAGCTAATGGCGCCTCCATCGGGAGGCGCCATTTTCACGGGCTATCGGAAGAACCAAGCCAGCGGCGGATACGCTCGCCACATTGGGACGTCCCAATTCTTAGCCCCCGCCCCAGCTGCCATGACGACAAAAATCACAAAGATACCGAGGCAAACGGCAAGGATCTTCCGCTTCGTACGGCGCTTGAGTAGCATCTCTTCTTCCCCCCTGTCCTGAGAAAGCCCCTCTGCAGGCTAATACGGATAGAAGACTGTAAAAGTTCGATTTGGGATTAACAGGATTTTGCCATTTAACATCGAACGTTTAATACCAAGATGTTAGGGGGTGGTTAGTCGTGTGGACACGGCTGTCCCTGAAAACAAAGTTAACCTTTCTGGTTGTTACGGTCGTATCACTGGCCTCATTCGGCTTTACGCGGTTTGCCGCCCAAGGGCTCATGAACCTAATGGAACAGGCAGCCGGGCAAGGGGCAGCCACCGCCGCCGAAGGTCTTGCCGCTGCTATCGACGGTGCTTGGATGGAAGCTATTCAACCGGGGACCGCAGATGTGAAGTACAACACCATCAAGAACCTTGCAGACAAACTTGTCGACCAGGGATACGTACATCGCGTCGAGGTTCTGCGCTATGTGTCTCCGGTGGAGAACGAGTACATACTTAGTTTTCCGGAGGACAACTCTGCCGACTACTACCGGCCTGGAACAAAAGAGACGGTTCGACCGGGAACCCCTTATCTGGAGAAGGATGTCGGCTTCCACGGGGTGCAGATGCAAAAACCCGGGTCATACATAGCCGGGTGGGCACCCATCTCAAACGGCGACCGTAACGTTGGCATGCTCATGCTCATAGTTGACGGCAACGGTGTCCAGGCCGCCATGAACACCATCAACATTGCCCTGGTCGTCGTCCTCCTGGCCCTCATCTCCCTGAGCGGCATCGTCGCCTACAAATTCTCGGCCTCCTTCGAAAAAGCAGCCGTCACCGACGGCCTCATGGGCATCTACAACCACAAATACTTCAAGCAACGCCTCGAACAAGAAGTCGCCAAATCCCACCGCTACGCCCAACAAACCTCCCTCGTCATGCTCGACATTGACTACTTCAAGAAAGTCAACGACACCTTCGGGCACGCCACCGGCGACCTCGTCCTCAAACTCATGGCCCGGTGGGTCACCGACTGCTCCCGCAACACCGACGTCGTCGCCCGGTACGGCGGCGAAGAGATCGGCATCATCCTCACCCACACCGGCCTCGCCGGCGCCCAAGAATTCGCCGAGCGCCTCCGCCTCAAAATCTCCCAGCAAATCATCAAAGACCCCGAAGAAGACGCCGAATTCCGGGTCACCGTCTCCGTCGGCGTCGCCCAGGCCGAGAAAGGCGTCTCCATGCTTGACCTCATCAAGCGGGCCGACGCTGCCCTCTACCACTCCAAGCGCACCGGGCGCAACCGGGTCACCATCTACCAGGAAGACATCCTCCCGGCCCCCGAACCCCAGCCCAAAACGGGAAGCTAAACATCGCGGGAGAGACAAACGTCTCTCCCGCATACACTTTTTCTCGAACCTTTTGCGCCTTCTCACGCGTCTTTCTCCTCGAAACCAATACAGGGCAGGAAAAAGAGCCAGACTAGCTGAAATTCTGCCCTGGTCATTCTAAACGCCGAGGGAAGTGGTACCATGCGCCCTTGGTCCTGGGTCAGGCGGGTAATCGCCCTGTTGGTGACCGTCGTCTTCGTGCTGGGAGTTACCGTCGCGCCGGCCTTTGCGGCCAAAAGCCGGTCCTTCTCCAGCCCCAAGGTCGGCACGTCCTCCAAGAGCCGGTCATACTCCGCGCCGAAACCTTCGACCCCCGCCCCGAGCCGATCCTACTCGACACCGAAACCATCAACCCCCTCAACACCGCCCAAGTCCTACAGCTCCCCGGCCCCCAGCACTCCGTCCACCCCGGGCTACTCCTCGACCCCGCAGGGCTACTCCAGCAGCGACCGGAGCTACACCAGCCCCGGCGGCTCCTACACCAGCCCCGCCCCGTCCCGGTCGCTCTTCGGCACCCCGAAGACGCCCACCACGCCCCCGCCCAGTTACGACGTGGGCAAGTCCAATTACCCGACCCGGCCCCCGGTCATCATCTACGCCCCCACCCCGGGCTTCGACCCGTGGTACTGGCACAACGACTACTGGGGCCGCCCCTGGTACTGGCGCATGTGGCACCGTCCCGCCTACTACAGCGGCGGCTGGGGCATCAACTACTGGCCCTTTGTCATCGCCGGCGGCATCGGCATCTGGATTCTGTTGGCGGTGTTCGCCAGCTACTCGAGCAGAAGGAGGCGCTAACAAATATGTTTGAACTGCAAGGGCGCAAGGTTTGGATCATGCGTGACAGCCAGGGTGCCGAAAGCGGCATCGCCGGCACCGTCGAGCGGGTGGCCGGCAAGTGGATCTATGTGAAGGTTGACGATCCCTCCGGCACCACGTTGGGTGTCTGGATTAACACCGATCTGCAGCGCGAAATTCAGGTCCTCGCGGACTAAGGGGGCGCCACCATGTACCTGCCCTGGGAAGGCTTCGGCTTCACGCTCCTGTTCGCGGCATCGGGCCTATTGCTCATGTTCGTCGGCCTGCTGGTCTTTGACTGGATCGTCCCCTTCAAGCTGTTCGATGAAATCCACAATGGCAACGAAGCCGTCGGCTGGATGGCGGCGGGCTTCCTGATCTCCACCGGCATCGTCCTGGGCGATGCATTCCGGCACAACTCCGGCCTGCTCCAGGCCGTGGCCTACTCGGTGCTGGGCATTCTGCTCAACTACGTGGGCTACTACGTCTGGGAGCTGCTCACGCCCCGCTGGAGCCTGAACGGCGCCCTCGCCAAGGGCTCCACCGCTGCCGGCAAGGTCTGCTTTGGCATCTTTGTGGCGGTCGGCCTCATGGTCGCCGGCGCGTTCTCGTAGGAAAGAAGGTTCCACCCACGGCCGGGGCGAAATATCGCCCCGGTCTTACTTTGCGTTATACTAAGCAGTATGGCACCCTGCAACTGAGGTGGAACTAGATGATGTACCAGCACGCCCCTAAAACCTGGACCATTCCGTGCGGCCCGACGACGCTCACGCTGGGCCAGCGCACGGTAATCATGGGCATCCTGAATGTAACGCCCGACTCGTTCTCCGACGGGGGCCAGTGGATCAACGTAGAGGAAGCTGCTACCCACGCGAAGCAGATGATGGCCGACGGGGCCGATATCATCGACATCGGCGGCGAATCGACCCGCCCCGGGCACGCCCCCGTCGACACCGACGAGGAACTCCGCCGGGTTCTTCCCGTGATTCGGGCACTGCGGGAGCAGGTGCCGAATGCGATCATTTCGATAGATACATACAAGGCGCAGGTGGCCGACGAGGCCCTGAACGCCGGGGCCAACATCATCAACGATATCTGGGGCTTCCTGCGGGACCCCGACATGGCGAAAGTCGCCGCCCGGCATCAGGCGCCGTCGATTGTCATGCACAACCAGGACGGCACGGAGTACGACGACCTGATTCACGACATGATCCGGTCATTCCGCCGCTCGATTCGGACGGCGGTGGCGGCCGGGCTGCCGCCGGAGCTGATTATCGTCGATCCGGGCATTGGCTTTGGCAAAACGCCCATTCAGAATCTGGACGTCCTGCGCGACCTGGGCGAACTTCGGGTGCTGGGCCGGCCCATTTTGCTGGCCACCAGCCGGAAGTCGACCATTGGCAAGGTGCTGGGCAACCTGCCTCCCGATGAGCGGCTTGAAGGGACGGCGGCCACGGTCGCCCTGGGCATCGCCCAGGGTGCGGAGATGGTGCGCGTCCACGACGTGAAGGCGATGAAGCGGGTCGCCGTGATGACCGACGCCATCGTACGGCCGGGCCGCGGCGGGTTCACCGGCGAGTAAAGGGGAGAAGGTGCCATGGCTGACCGGATCACGCTCACGGGTTTGCAGTTTTACGGTTACCACGGCGTCTATCCGGAAGAGAACCGGCTCGGGCAACATTTCGTGGTTGATGTCGAACTCTGCGCCGACCTGCGCGAGGCCGGCCGCACCGACGACCTGAAGCGGACCGTCGATTACGGCAAGGTCTATCAGGCGGTCAAGCAGATCGCCGAAGGACAGCCCTTCAAGCTGATTGAGGCCGTGGCAGAGCGGATCGCCGCCGAAGTGCTGGAGCACTTCCCCATCACCGAAGTGGTTGTGCGGGTTCACAAGCCGAAGGCGCCCATTCCCGGCCCCTTCCACGGCGTCACGGTCGAAATTCGCCGCCGGAAGGAGTAGCCGCGCACATGGCCACCGCATACCTTTCGCTGGGCTCCAACCTGGGCGACCGGCTTGGCTACCTGGCCGAGGCCATCCGCCGCCTTGGCGCCCCGCACACCCGGGTTACGCAGGTCAGCTCCATCTACGAGACGGCGCCCTGGGGCAAGACCGACCAGCCCAGTTTCCTCAACATGGCCGCCGCGGTCGAAACCGACCTGACGCCGGACGAGCTGCTGCGGCATATCCTCAGCGTGGAGCAGGTACTGGGGCGCGTGCGCACGGTCCGCTGGGGCCCCCGCACGGTGGATATCGACATGCTGCTCTACGGCGACGAGCGCCGCGCCACCCCCGACCTGCAGTTGCCGCACCCCCGCATGGCCAACCGGGCCTTTGTGCTGGTGCCGCTGCTCGAAATTGCCCCGCACCTGCCTTATCGCGAGGCGCTGGACGCCCTCGACCCTGCCGGTATCGACCTCTTTATGGGCGCCGAGGTTTTCCAGAACCGAACAAACGGGGTACAATAGGACCGTAAGAGATGGTTGGAGGCTAGTTCAATGCTAAAACGGTATCTGGCGAACTTTGACCTGTCCCGTCTGCCCCAGGTCACCTGCGATGTGTTGGTGGTGGGCACCGGTATTGCGGGGCTTTACACCGCCCTGAAGGTGCGCGAAGTTGGCCGGGTGATCGTGCTGACCAAGCGCAAGCTGGAGGAGTCGAACACCGAGTTCGCCCAGGGCGGCATTGCGGCTGCCATCGGCACCGACGATTCGCCCCGTCTCCACCTGCGCGACACGCTCGATGCGGGCGCCGGCCTGTGCGATGAAGATGCCGTCAAGGTGCTGGTCGAAGAAGGCCCCGACTGCGTACGGGAACTGATCGAGTTTGGCACCCAGTTCGACAAGAACGAGGAAGGCCAGTACGCCCTGACCCGGGAGGGCGCCCATTCCGAGCGGCGCATCCTGCACGCCCGCGGCGACGCCACCGGCGACGAAATCCGCCGGGCGCTTCAGCAGAAGGCGTACGACGACGGCATCACCGTTTATGAGAACCGCTATATTGTAGATGTTCTGACCCACGAAGGCCGCTGCATCGGCGTGCTGGCGCTGGATGAGAAGGACCGCCTGACGGCCTATCTCGCCCGGGCCACCATTCTGGGCACCGGCGGAGCGGGACAGCTCTACATAAACAGCACCAACCCCGAAGTTGCCACGGGCGATGGCATCGCCGTTGCCTACCGGGCCGGCGCCGAAATTCAGGACATCGAGTTCGTCCAGTTCCATCCCACGGCGCTGTACGGCGAGGGGAGCCCCAAGTTCCTCATCTCCGAAGCGGTGCGTGGCGAAGGTGCGCTGCTGCTTAACAAGGACGGGCACCGGTTCATGCCCGACTACCATCCGCTGGCCGAACTGGCGCCCCGCGATATCGTCGCCCGGGCCATCGTCGACCAGATGCGGAAGACGAACCACCCCTGCGTTTATGAAGATGCCCGCGATATTGATGGCGTCGAACATCGCTTCCCGGGCATTTACGCCGCCCTGATGAAGCGGGAGATCGACATGAAGACCGACCTGATTCCCGTCGCACCCGCAGCCCACTACATGATGGGCGGCATTCGGACCGACGTGGACGGGCGGACCAACGTGCCCGGCCTCTTCGCCTGCGGCGAGGTTGCCTGCACGGGCATTCATGGCGCCAACCGACTGGCTTCCAACAGCCTGCTGGAGGGCCTGGTCTTTGGCCGCCGCATCGCCAACGCCCTGATTGAAGGCGGCCTGCCGCCTTTGACCGCCCCGAACTTTGGCTGGCGCATGGGGCCCGCCATTCCCGACCGTCCCATCAACAGCCTGTGGGCGGAAATTCAGCAGCTCATGTGGGACCGGGTGGGCATCACCCGCACTGCCGATGAGCTGACCGAAGCGATCACCCGGCTGGAGCAGATTGTGACTTCGCTCAGCGGCGCCCTGCAAACGAAGAAGGGGTTCCAGGTGGCCAACCTGGCCACGGTGGCACTGTTGGTCGCAAAGGCGGCGCTCAGACGTGAAGAGAGCCGTGGTGGCCACTTCCGCAGCGATTTCCCCCAGCGTAATGACGAAGACTGGCAGCGGCACGTAACACTGAGGAGGTCTGATCGATGACACTGAACCCCATCGCCGTAGATGAGATCGTCCGGCGGGCGCTGCTGGAAGATATCGGCCCCGGCGACATTACGACCGAGGCGACCGTGCCGGCGGACAAGCAGGCCACGGCGGTCCTGCTGGTCAAGGAGGATGGCGTTCTTTGCGGCCAGCCCGTGGCGGAAGCCGTCTTCCGGGCGTACGACCCCACGCTGAAGTACGAGATCCTCGTGCCCGAGGGCAGCAAGGTCGTATCGGGCACCGAGGTGGCCCGCATCTGCGGCAACGCCCGCAGCATCCTGACGGCGGAGCGGGTGGCTTTGAACTTCCTCCAGCGCATGAGCGGGATCGCTTCGATCACCCGGCGGCTGTCGGATTCGATCAAGTACTACCACGCCCGCCTGGTGGAGACGCGCAAGACGACCCCGGGCCTGCGCATTCTGGAGAAGTACGCTGTGCGCGTGGGCGGTGGGCTAAACCATCGCTACGGTCTGCATGATGCGATTCTGATCAAGGATAACCACATCGCGGTGGCCGGTGGCGTCCGGCAGGCGATTGTGGCGGCCCGCAAGGTCGCCTCCCATACCTCGAGGGTAGAGGTGGAGGTCGACACGCTGGAGCAGCTCCAGGAGGCCCTGGAGGGCGGGGCGGATATCGTCCTGCTGGACAACATGGACCCCGATACCATGCGCAAGGCGGTCGAGATGACGGCCGGCAAGGCGACCCTGGAGGCCTCGGGCGGCATTACCGCTGCCAACCTGGAAGAGGTGGCCCGCTCGGGGGTCGACATTATCAGCATGGGCGCCCTGACTCACTCGGTGAAGTCTTTGGATATCAGTTTGGATATCA
>JARBUG010000035.1 GCA_029239785.1 Symbiobacteriaceae bacterium
CAATTTCCTATGCCGCAAGAAACCCGGTTCCTCTCGGGCCGATGCTCATACAATGGCCCCAGGAGGAGATGTACCGTGGTTTCGCTGGTGCCCGTGGAGATCGACGGAATCACCTTTACCGCCGTCACCGTGCAACTACCCAAGACGAACCTGATCACGGTGTCGAACGACAAGGGTTATATCATGTGCGGTGCGCTCGACATTCCCTCCCTGAACGCCCGGCTGGCCGAACGCCGCATCATCGCAGGACGGGCTTTTGGCGTCCGCTCGGTGGACGACTTGCTCGAAGCACCGCTGGTCGACGTGACCGACGCCGCCCGCGAACTGGGCATCGTGCCAGGCATGAAAGGCCGCGACGCCCTCAAACTAATGAACTGATGAAAACCCGAGAGAGGAGGCACTGCGCCTCCTCTCTCTGCATGATGCACCGCCTGACAATATTTTACGACGATCAGTTTAAACAAAGGAGATTTGGACATTAAACACAAATGGATCTCTCGGGGGATGTGACCGATTTCAGTTTAAGGAGGGTAATCGTATGGCGAATGTGAAGACGTGGGGAGCGACGGTCGCTGCTGTCATGCTGGCTGCCGCACTTGTCATCGGACAGGGCCCGGCCCGGCTGGCAGAAGCAGCGGAGAACGAGTCACGGGTCCAACTACTGATCGAAGGCCGTTTGGTTGCCTCGTTCCAGGAGATCTCCGGGCTGGGCCCGGAAATGTCGGTCGATGAGGCGATCTGCCGGGCTGATTCCAAGGACGACGACTGCGACGACCTTTCCACCGAGGCCTGGCAGGCTGAGATGCTCACAGCACTCTGGCAGCTGAGCGCCGCAGCCGATGAGCTGGAGCGGGGAATGTGGGCCGCCAGCCGGGCTCGTCACGACACCGCAAAAAACGCCATCGGCAACATTCGGGCGAGGGTCGCGCAGACAGAAGGGGCGCTCCAGGACACCGCACAGTCACTCAAATCCCGCCACGACACGGCGAAAAACATCATCGGGAACATTCGGGCGGTTGTCAGAGTGATTTCGACGATCACTGCGGATGAGGAGGGGGTCGACCAGGACCAGGTGAAGGTCATGCAGGCGGCGGCCGAAACCCTGACCGGCCTGGCCAACGGCTACCGGCACACGTACCGGCCCGGGCGCCCCGTCTACGGCAACATCACCTTCAGGGGAGCGGTCGGTTCCTTGACCGACACCAGTCTGCTGGAGTGGTTCAAGGAAGGCGCCGAGCGGAAGTCTGGCTCGATCATTTACCTGGACCGCAGCGGAAAGGAAGTGGCCCGCTACAACCTATTTGAAGCGTGGCCCGTCCGTTTTGAGTCCACCCATATTGTCGAAGAGATTGAGTTCGTGGTGGAGCGGGTGGAGCGAGCCAGGTAGCTCATCCGCCAGCCGGAGCACATCGGCCAACATGCCGCTCGGCTCCAGCAGATTCCACGGCGAATGCGTCACCAGCCAGCCCCCATACTTGACGCCCAGGGTCAGCCGGTCCATATCCTCATCCGTCCAGGCGTTCACGCTCCGCCGCAGGCGGGCAAGCCGCCGGTAGTAAACCCGCCAGCGCCGGGCAAACCGCTCCAGCCACGGGTCCCGCAGCGCAATCTGCCTGGCCGCCATCACGCCCGATGTCAGCGACGGGCACTGCCCGTTCATACCCAGCGGTTCCAAAAACCCGCCCGCGACGCCGGTCAGCAGCACATTCCCAACGACCACCGGCCAGACCTCGCCGCACGAGTTCCGACACACCTCGAACGGCTCTTTCTCCACATCCCAGCGGAACGACTCCGACGCCCGAAAACGCTCCCAGTACGCTTCCGCCTCGGCCGGCGAAGCGTCCGGCAGGCCGATGCCCGCAATCGCCGTGTGCTCATCCAGCGGCGCCAGCAAGGCGTGCCCCGTGCCCGCATACCGGGTATCAAAGAAGAAGTGAGCCTCCCCGGGCGCAAAGTTCCCCGTCACCAGGGCGCCCCGGGCGGTCCAGCCCAGGTCCCGCTTCCACTGTGAAAGCTCCGTCGTCCAGCGCTGGTCGCCCGTTGCGACCACCACCCAGTCGTACTCCCGGCGCAGCTCCCGTACATCCGGTGTCTGTCCGAACCGAACGCGTGCCTCTACATGCCGGGCCAACTGTCGTTCCAGCGAACCGTCATCGTCGCCGCGAATGGTGACGTACCCCAGTTTCCCGGTCATCTCCGCTTCGTGCGATGCGCTATGCACCACACACCGGCGCAACGCAAACGCCGCCTCCAGCGGCAGCATGAGCTCGTCCCGCACATATCCCCAAATATCCTGCCGCGGGTTGACGTGCATGAACTGCGTCATCAACTCAACCACCCGGGACCGGTTCCCCACGCACGGCCCCTTCTCAAAAACGTCAGGGGCGAGACCCAGCCGCTCCAGTTCGTGGGCGCAGGCCAACCCGGCCAGCCCGGCTCCAACTATGGCGATTCGCATGAGTCCGCCCTCCCTCCATACCGCTAGCGTTCGCTGTTGCAGGTACAGCCATGCGCGCAAAAGCAAAACACAAAGGACGCCTCCCGCAAGGCGTCCTTTGTGCTCACATGGGGTATGGGGTAAACCGCTCACTCGTGGACCACGTCTTTATATTACCCCAATCCGCCTTTCGATACATCGTGCGAAGGGAGTATTTCGCGCCACTCTCCTGAGAGGAGGCACGGCATCCTCCTCGCGAAGGAGGACGGAAAACGGTCGGCAAAAACACGAAAGACGCCTCCCGCCAGGCGTCTTCCATGCTCACATGGGGTAATGGGGGTGAACCTTTTCTTGTAGATCTTACATTTGCATCATACCGCAGCGGCCGCCATGTGAAATCGTGCACGGGAATGATCTTTCGCGTCCTACAAAAGGAGGAGGGGACCCCAGCGGGTCCCCTCAATCACTTTACTTCACGTCCCACAGGTGGGCGTTCCAGGTCAGGCCGGCCGGGCTCGGCTGGGCGGCCACGACCCGCTTATTGACGGCGGTCAGCGCCTTCACCGCGTACAGCGGAATGAAGGGCATCTCGTCGATGAAGTGCTGCTGGGCCTGGTCGTAGTGCGGCTTCTTCTGCTCGAACTTCACGATCTCCTTGCCCTGTGCCATCAGCTGGTCCATCTTTGCGTTCTTGTACTTGCGGTCGTTGAACGCACCGGTGGACGAGACCTGACCGGAGAAGTCGGGGTCAAAGGTGGCCGAGAAGCCAACCAGCGAGAGCTGGAAATCGCCTGCCGCCGAGCGGGCCTGGCGGGTGGTGAAGTCGACCTTCTCAATCTTCACCTTCATGCCGACTTCCTGCAGGTTCGCCATGATGATGTCGGCGCTCTGCTCGCGCACGACGTTGCCGGTCGGCGTCAGCAGGACGACTTCCTTGTTGAAGTCCCACCCGGCTTCCTGCAGCATCTGCTTAGCCTTGGCGGGGTCATAGGCCAGCTGGCTCTGCAGTTCCTTGCTGTAGTACTTGTTGGCCGAGTTGATGGGGCTGTTCAGCACTTCGCCCTGGCCCTTCAGCAGGCGCTGGACGATCAGGGGCCGGTTGATGGCGTGGGCGATGGCCTGGCGGACCTTCGGGCTGCTGAACTCAGGCTTTGCCACGTTGATGTCGAGGTACTGGTAGGACGGAGCGACGTAGGTGACAGGGTTGAGCGTGCTGAGGGTAGAGACCTTCTCCCAGTCCGCGATGGGCACTTCGCCCACACCGTTACCGGCGGCGAGGTCGATTTCACCCTTCTCGAGCGCCGCCGAGAAAGTCGCCTGACCGACGATCTTGTAGAACAGCTTGTTGAGCTTCGGCTTGCCCAGGAAGTAATTCTCGTTGGGCGCCAGCTCCACGTGCTGATCGGTCACGTACTGGACGAGCTTGAACGGGCCGCCGAAAACGGTCGGCTTCATGGTGATCTCCGACTTGTCGAGACCCTTGAGGTCTGCCTTGACGAACGGCTCCAGCATGTGCTTCGGCATGATGTAGATGCCGGAAGCGACCTTCTCCATGAAGGCGTCAAAGTCGACGGGCTTCTTGGTGGTAAACTTGATGGTCTGCGCATCGACTACCTGGATGCCCGAGACGTTGAAATCCTTCGTCTCGGAGACGCCGGTGGCGTCCAGGCCCTTGATGGTGTCGATCAGCGAGCGGCGGGACGTCGGGGTGTCGGGGTGGGCGATCACCTGGAAGGTGTAGGCTACGTCTTCAGCGGTGATCGGCTTGCCGTCTGTCCACTTGGCGTTCGGGTTCAGCTTGAAGGTGAACTCGGTCTGCTCGGGGTTGACGGTGTAGCTCGAAGCCAGGCGGGGTTCATACTCCAGCTTCGGCGTCAGGGCATAGAGCGAGGGGTAGACGACGCTGATGATGAGGGTACCGTAGGACGTCTTGTTGGTGATGGAGTTGAACGATTCCGGGGCCGACCACATGCCAATGGTCAAGATCTTCGGGCCGGAGCTGGGCTTCTCTTCGCCGGCCGGGGGGTTGTTGGTGTCCGGCGTTTTGTCGCCGCCTGACGGCTTGGAGCAGGCACTCACAATCAGCATTAGCACCAGAAGCAGAGACAACCATGCGGACTTTTTGCGCAACATGCGACACCCTCCTGCTTTCTCTCGGTTTGCCGGAGCCGGGTCTATCGCTTCAGCCGGGGGTCCAGCGCATCGCGCAGGCCATCCCCGACGAAGTTGATTGCCAGCACGGAGATGAAGATCAGCAGGCCCGGCGGTACCCAGAGCCAGGGCTGCTTCTCGACCACCGTGGTCGACTGGGCCTGAATCAGCAAGTTGCCCCACGAGGCGGCCGGCGGCTGCACGCCGAGGCCCAGGTAGCTGAGCGCAGCTTCCGTCAGAATCGCCTGGGCGGTGCCGAAGGTGGCCGCCACCAGAATCGGCCCCATCGAGTTCGGCAAAATGTGCCGGAAGATCAGCCGGCTGTCCGTGGCACCCATGCCCCGGCCGGCCTGCACGAAATCCAGCTCCCGCAGTGTCAGGAACTGCCCCCGCACAATGCGGAAAATCGGCGGCCAGCCCAGCAGGCCAAGCACGACCATGATGTTCCAAATCGACGGACCGATCATGGCGACGATGACGAGAATCAGCATGATCTGCGGGAACGAGAGGAACATGTCAGCAATGCGGGTCAGGACGATATCTACAGCGCCGCCGTAGTACCCGGCGAGTGAGCCGAGCACCGTGCCCAGCACCACGTATATGCCCACCGCCACTACGCCGACGGAAAGCGAAATGCGCGAGGCGTAAATCACCCGGGAGAGCACGTCACGTCCCACCTGGTCCAGCCCCAGCCAGTGCTCCTTGGTTGGTGTGTCAACCATTGACACGGCGTCGAACTTATTGGGGTCATACGGGGCGATTTGCGGGGCGAAAACGGCCACCAAAACCAGCAGGGTCAGAATGACCAGACCCACCACGGCCAGCTTGTGGCGCAGGAACCGCCGCAGCACGTAGTTCTTCTCCGACCTGGGCTCAGCCGGGGCAACCGCCTGGGGGGAGAGTCTTTTGGCAACACTCATCTGTCGGTCCTCCTTGGCGGTATTAGCTGTACCGAATGCGCGGGTCGGCGACGGAGTACATCATGTCGGACAGGAGACCGCCCAGCACCACCAGCACCGCCGTCAGCAAGTTGAGGCCCATCAGCACCGGGTAGTCACGGGAGTTAATCGCCTCAATGGCCAGCCGGCCCATACCCGGCCACATAAAGACCGACTCGATGATGATGGCGCCGCCGAGCAACTGGGGCAGCTGAAGGCCCAGCAGCGTGATGACGGGGATCAGGGCGTTGCGCAAGGTGTGCTTGTAGACGACCAGCCGCTCGCTCACGCCCTTGGCCCGGGCCGTGCGGATGAAGTCCTGCCGGACCACGTCCAGCATGCTGGAACGGGTATACCGAGTCACGGCGCCCATGGTGCCGGCGCTCAGGACAACGGTCGGCAGAATCATATGCTGCAGCAGGTCAACGAAACTCTTCTCAACGCCCAGCGTTCGCATGCCCGAAACCGGCAGCCAGTCGAGCCGCAAGGAGAAGAAGAAGATCAGGCCGATGCCCAGAAAGAAGCCGGGAATGCTGACGAACATCAGCGCAAAGATGGAACTGCCGTAGTCCAGCCAGGAGTATTGCTTGGTGGCGGAGATCACCCCCACCGGAATGGCGATGAGAAAGGCCACGGCAAGCGCAGTGAGGCTGAGCCCGAGGGTCGGACCCATGCGCTCCCCGATGCGCACCGCCACGGGCTGACGGTTCACCAGCGAGTTGCCCAGGTCGCCTTGCGCCACCCCTTTGAGCCAGACCCCATACTGAATAACCGGGTGCTGATCGAGGCCCAGGTTGTGGCGAATGGCCTCCTTATCCGCTGCGGACAGGGTCGGATCTACGTACAGGTCTACAATGTCTCCCGGGGCCATTTGAATGATCGTGAAGGTGATGATTGTGACCCCTAAAATGACGGGGAGAGCGATCAGAATCCGCCGGATGAGGTATTTAAGCACGTTCTTCCCCCTTCTCTTTTCGTGTTACCGGCGTAGCAACTTCCGCCAGTGTAACAATTGGACTGTATTATTCACCGAGTCGTTCGATTTACCTTTCTGAGACTAGGATAGAAAACGAGAAAAATTGTCGGATTGACGTAGAACGTGCGATCGATTCGACAATTTGCGACCAGAAATAAGCAAATGACGGGGGGCGCAAACACAAAAAAGGCCAGGGACTAAGCCCTGGCCTTCGTATGCGCGTCACCGCGTCTAGTTGTCGAGCAGCTTCTCACGCACGGCATACAGCGCCGCCTGCGTGCGGTCCGTCAGGTGCAGCTTGCTCAGAATGCTGGAGATATGCGTCTTGACCGTCGTCTCACTAATCACGAGCTTCTCGGCGATCTCCCGGTTCGTCATGCCGTGGGCGAGGCAGCGGAGCACATCCAACTCACGCGGCGTCAGCTGCTCCTTGCCCGGTGTAGGCTGGGCAGGCTGCAGGGCCCTGGTCATGAGCCGCTTCGTCACTTCGGGATGGAGGCGGGGCTCGCCCCGGTACACAGCCCGAATGGCATCCACCAGGTCGGCGGGTTGTATATCCTTCGTCAAGAAACCCGTAGCGCCGGCCTCAATGCAGGCCAGAGCCTTCTCGGCATCCAGGAAGCTTGTCAAAAAGATCACACGCACGCCCGTCGACTTCAGTTGCTCCATCGCACCGAGGCCGTCCAGGTTCGGCATCATCAGGTCCATCAGCACGACGTCGGGCCGTTTGGCCTTCACCATGGCCACGGCCTCCCGGCCATCGCTGGCCTCACCGACCACTTCCAGGTCGTCCTGAATGCTGAAATACGTACTCAGGCCCTGCCGCACCATGAAATGATCATCACATATCAATACGCGAATGGGGTTCATCGTCCAACACCTCCTGCGGTGGATTGCTGCAGCGGAATGCGGGCTTCAATCATGGTGCCGCGGCCAGGTTCGCTAACGACCCGCAGCGAACCGCCAACGGCGGCGATGCGCTCCTTCATGCCGATCATGCCGAACGATTGGCTCGGTTTGTTCTGGTTCGATCGGGGGTCAAAGCCCACGCCATCATCTTCAACAATCAGCGTCGCCAGGTCCGGCTGTACCCGGTAGCAAACGCTCACCTGTCTGGCCTGTGCATGCTTCGAGGCGTTGGTAAGCGCTTCCTGGGCCACCCGGTACAGGCAAAACTCCTGGTCAGGCGCCAGCCGGTCTTCGCCTTCCAGCGTCAGGGAGACCTCCATGCCGGTGCGGCGGCGGAGTAAGTTGACGTGGTTCGTCAGCGCCATCGCCAATCCCTTCTCCTGCAAGGCCGCCGGCCGTAATTCGAAGATGAGTGACCGCATTTCGGCCAGCGCTTCAGCGGCCATTTCGCCGGAGCGGGTGATCAGGGTGGAGGCTTTGTCCGGCTTCTTTTCAATCAGCCCGCCCGCTGCCTCCAGGTTGAGCGTCAAGCTGAACAACACCTGGGTCACCGAGTCGTGCAGTTCCCGGGCCAGGCGGTTGCGCTCCTCCAACACGGCCACGTCCCGCTCCTTTTCGTGCAGGCGGGCGTTTTCGAGGAAGAGTCCGGCTTGGTTGCCAAAGAGCGAGAGCATGCGAATGTGCTGCTCATCAAAGCCTTCATTTGTGGATGTGGCTGCCACCAGCACGCCCAGAGGCCGGTCCTTCGCCCGCAGCGGCGCCTCAATCACGTTACGCCAGGAACCGGCCTTGACCAGGTTCTGGTTGAGGCGAGGGTCGGCAGGAGGATCATGGGCCACCAGCACCGCCCCGGTGCGGAGCACCTCGCCCGCCATGCTGGTCGATATCGGCAGCCCGGTGCCAATGTAGGGCTCCATCGTCTTGCCGTACGCGGCCCGAATGTATTGATACTCCCCGTCCTCTGACAGGAGCAGCACCAATGCCGAGTCACCGCCCGTCACGCGGCAGGTCTGCCTCGCGATGACCGCCAGCACCTCATCGGGATGGATCGCCTCTACCATAGCCCGGTTGACGGCTTCCATGGCTTCCGATTCGCTCAGCCGCCGCTCCAGGGCCTTGACCGTTTGCGCCAGGCGGGCCGTGCGATCGATTACTTTCTGTTCCAGTGTGCCCAGTAGCTCGTTCAGGCGCAGGAATTCCTGCGTCGCAGACCAGGTGGAGGCCAGGGGCCCCGCTACCAGCACGACGGCGAAGGGCTGTGTCTGCCAGACCAGCACCGTCAGGGTGCCCAGCGTGGTCGTCAGCAGGAACGGCACCAGGGGCAGACGCTCCCATTCATGCCGGAGTTGCTCGCTGACCGGCTCGGGCCGAATGGCGGCCATGCTCAGCGGGTAAAAGACCACCCGCAGGGCCAGCCGCAGTGCGATGCCCGTCGCTACGGCGATCCCGTCAGACGGGAAGTGCAGCGGGCCGGGCGCCGGCCGCAGCAGGTGGAAGAGCCAGCCGCCAAGGGCGACAGCCGCAAAGGTCACCACACTGCGCACCACCGCTCGCTCCAGGCGGTGCTCCTTCTTCACGGTGAAGAAGTGGTAGAGCGCCGTGCCCAGGGCCGACCCTGCCGCAGCGGTATAGGGATGGAACACCAGCATGGTCGCCACATCAATCGCCATGGAGATGGAGACGTCGCCCCGGGCGCCCCGAATGGCGACCCGCCAGCGCTGTGCCGACCAGACCAAAATGGCCAGCGCCACGATCGTCAGCACTGCGACGACCGGCCTGGCCGGTGTCAGACCCGGTTCAGGGAAGAGCAGCGGCAGCACCAGGGCTGCGCCTCCGGGCAGGGCCAGGGAGATGAGAGAGATCAAAAGTGCATAGCGGCTGCGAATGATGAACCACCCCTTACGGGCCCCTGCCTCAGGCTTCCCGCTCCCATGTACGAGCTTTTGCGAGGTCATCCGGGGTATTGCAGTTGAAGAAAAGCCGTTCCGGGGCGCCGAACGGAGCGATTTCCGCGCTCTCCACCGTTCGGACCCGCACCGCATCAAAAACGCGGAGCAGTTTGAGCCGCCGGTCGTCCAGGTTCGCGGTAATCACCGGCAGGCAGGAGCGAGCGTACACCGCGTGCATGGGCTCATATTCGCCGCCCACCCGCGGGACCACGATATCGTACTCGGGCGCCTGTGCCAGCAGAAACCGAATCAGCCCTTCGTGCAAAAACGGCATATCACAGGCGGCGAAAAACGCCTGCTCGAACCGGCTGGCGGTCAGCCCGGCCTCCAGGCCGCCCAGGGGCCCCAGCCCGGGAATGCGATCGCCCACCATCGGCAGGCCAAGAAAGGCATATTGATCGGGCGTGTTCGTGACCACGACCACCTGCTCGAACCAGGCGGTAAACTGGCGGGCCACCCGCCCGATGAGCGGCTCACCCCCGAACTCCAGCAACGCCTTGTTGGCGCCCATGCGGCTCGACTGCCCGCCGGCCAATATAACGCCGCAGGCCGCTATTTTCCCGTCCAAGTGCCGGTCACCTCGTTCCATTTGGCCTCGTCAAGCAACCAGTCGCCTGAAGCATCGTCCGGCGTGCCTGGCAGCGTCTGCATCGCGATGTTGCCACGGGCGGCGAAAAGGCCCCGTGCCAACTTTGTTTGATCATCTTCGGGAATGTTCGTGGTGACATGCTTTTGTACTGTCCTGATCATACCCGTAATCCGGGTGAGATTGCTAGGGATTCGTTCCTTGAAGGCCTGCAAAAACCTCTGCTGTCGCTCAATGCGGGCGATATCGCTGTTGGTAACGCCGTCATAGCGAAGCCGAACATAGTGCAGAGCCTGTTCGCCCAGCAAAAGTTGGCGCCCGGCGGGAATGTCAATGTGAAGGTCCTGGAACGGGTCGTCATATACGTAGTGCTTCTCCACGTCGATATAAACCCCGCCAACGAGGTTGACCAGTTCCTCAAAAGCTTGGAAGTTGAGCGTTACGTAATAGGGACGTTCAATGCCCAGCAGTTCGGCCAGGACCTTGGTTGTCTCCTTGGCCCCGCCCAGGGCGTAGGCCGCGTTAATCTTGGAATCGTGGCCATCCAGCGCGACCCGTGTGTCCCGGGGGATGTTGATCAGGCTCACCTGCTCGGCTTTCGGATCAAGCCGCAGGAGCATCAGGGTATCCGACCGACCCACGTCATGCTCGCGCTGATCGACACCCATTATCGCCACAAAGACGGGCTTGCCGGCGACAACCCGGGGTGCAGGGGCCGAAGGAGTAATCTTGAGGCTGTCATAAAAATCCCACCCATACCAAACCCCAACGGGCAGGAGGATGAGAACAAGCACCATAAACCGCCGCAACCAATACCGGGGACGCTTTTTCTGACCACGCGGTCCGGGAACTCGACCAGCCAAAGGATACTCACATCCTTTGTATCTCTCTTTTCATATACGTACAGAGGAGGGATGGGTGGGTGATAGCGGGTGCTTCAGAACGCGAATGTTGAGGATGAACCCCGGGATGGTGGCGGTTGAGGGGGAGGTCGCAGCCCCGTTTGAGTCCGAGATTAGGAGCGGTTAGCCCTCGCTACCCGACTGGTAAGCCGCCGCCGGCGGTGCGCTACCTGCTCCCCAACCGACGCCATCCGCCGCATCAGCCGCCAAACGCCCCTACGAACCCGCAAGCAGCGACCGCCGCAAAACCTCCGCCCACCCATTCCCCGGATCCACCGCCTCCGCCCGCTTCACCGCATCCTCGGCACCCGCCCGGTCCCCCTGAGCCAGCAACGCCCGGCCCAGCACCGCCAACGTATCCGCCTGCCACCTGTGCGAGTACAATCCCGGCACCAGCGGCCCCGCCTTCTCAAGCGCCCCCCGGGCGAGCGTCGCCGCATCCCCCGGCTGATTCAGCGACAACTTGAAGCGGGCAAACGCATCTTCCACGTCCGGCGCCTCATAGCGAGAGGCCAGCTCCCTGGCCCGTAACAACTCAACCTCGGCCTCACGCAGCCGCTTCAGGCCCCTGAACGCAAAATGCCGTTCGAGGGCGCTCCGGTAGCTGTACGGGTCGATCTGACCAATCGCCCGGGCCAAGGCGAGTTCCTCGCCGAACTGGCTGTTTACATACGCCTGGCGGGCTTGTGCAACCAGCGGCTCCGTCCAGCCGATCCGCCACCGCTCCCCCTCATACACCATGGTCAGCCTGAACTCAGGCCAGGTCGTCTCCTGGCCGGCGGAAGCAATCCGGTAATCAGACACTGGCACCTGCACCCAATTCTCCGCCACGGTCACCGGGGCGCCCAAGGCGCCAAACGAAAAGGTCTCATAGCGAATGAAGCGGCTGATATCGGTCACGGTCATGGCTTCACCGGCCGCCTCCGTCAGCAGCCCGTACATGGCGCCGGCATTCCCGGCCACCCGGGCCTGGAGGAACTTCTGGGCCGCCGCCGCTGCCGCATCAGGCGTGGCCGGCGACGCCGAGCAACCGGACAGTACCAAACTCAGCACAAATCCTAACAGAACTAGCAAGCTGCGAGTTTTCATGGCTCACCCGTCGCCCCGAATGTGAGAAGGGTTAGTTGTTACCCGTAACGCTGCGACCGACAGAAAGGTCATAATAGAAACGAATCTAGTCTAACAGTGAAACGATAAACTGGGGGCGATCATCCATGCCGCTGAGTGCAAAGGTACTGGTTCATATGGCCCGGCTCCGGCGGCGGATCGCCGACCAGCTGAAAGCAGGTGCATCGCTCTCTTCGCCCAAGGTGGTCGAACTGAGCCGCCGGCTCGATGAACTAGTTCTGCAAAGCTACCGGGCGAACTAGGCGCCAACCCGCGCCAGCGCCCGTTCGACCCAGGCCCGGACCTCTTCGGTCAGATCGATGCGGCCCAGGTCGCCTCTGGCATACCAGCCCACCCGGTCCACCTCGTCGTTGGCCACCGGCCGTACGGCCGCCGGGTCCACCGGGCGGGCAAAGTAAACCAGGTCAATATGCTGATGGCCCGGGGAGATATCCTCCAGTTGGATACCCTCGGGCCTTGCCAATTGCAGCGGGCCGGGCATCTGCGGCATGGAAGGCTGCGAGAGGAGCTCCACGTCCAGCCCGGTCTCCTCCTTGACTTCCCGCACCGCCGCCTCATCGGGCAGTTCGTTCGGGTCAATATGCCCGCCGGGCGGCAGCCACATGGAAAGCTTTCGATGCCAGAGCAGCAGAACCTTACCGTCGTGGAGCACAAAAGTCGCAACCGTAAAATCTCGGGTCACTTCACTCATGACTGATACAACTCCGGATGTAAGAATCGAACCAACGCAGCGGCAACCATATGGGCGTACAAATCCTCACGGCCGACCAGCCCCCTGGTAAGGAACCCGATCGCGCCGCCTTTCTGCTTGATGTTCTGCTCGCCGGTCAGCGCATCGAAAAGCGGACCGATTTCGCCGCCCGCCCGTACGCCCCCGGCAATCACCGGTGGCAGCAGGAAGCGCCCGCCGTTGCCAATACCCGTGCGCCCGTCGCGGTGGACCACGGCACAGAACTGGTTCATCCAACAGGAGCCATCGGCATCGAAAGTAACGCCGCCTTCCAGGCCGATGCCCCAGTCGGCGCCGGTTGCGGTTAACGCCGCATGCGCCCGATTGATGGCGCCCCGCACCGTCTCATCGTCACCCTGCGGCTGGTTGGACACGCCGCTCGGCACATCAATCCCGACGACAGAGCAGTCCGGGTACAAGTGGGCGAACACCCGGCGGGCGCTGCCCACCTTCACCGGGTTGGTCGACCCTACTGCCACGTGCTCCATGTGCATTCCCTCCGATTCATCCTCTGAAAGGTATCACTTCGGGTCTGCACGGCATTATCCTGCCCAAAGGGAGGCCATCCTCCCCGCCCCACATAAGATAGCGACTGGGGTGACAAGGGAGATGAGCAACACGGACGACCAGCCGCAGCCCAAGGCGGCGGCCTCAGTCTTCGAATTCGGCACCTGGCGGCAGGTACCGGTCAAAACGGCCCGGCAGACCACCACCCAGGGCAGGCCGCCGAAAAAGAAGGGCGGCTGATGCAAAGGCCGGTGACCCGGTGGGTCACCCATCATCAAGGGGGCAAAGCGCCCCCTTTCTTTTATGGGACGGTGCGCTCCCCTGCATGGTCGCGAAAAAGGAGAGGGCAATTCGCCCTCTCCCGACCTTATGCGTGCAACTTGCCCCAGGCCTCATACACAGCCTCAGAGACCCGCGCCAGCGCCACCGCTGCTTCGTTGTCATGGTAGAACCGGCGGTCCTTGCAGCCTTTGGAAAACATGCTTAGCACGTACGTCGCCCGGGGCGCCCAAATCAGTGCGACGTCGTTGCGCGTGCCGCGAATCCAGCCGCTCTTCGACGCGATCCGCACCGGGGGGGTGTCATCCTCGTCGTCAGTCTCCACAATGTACCGGTTGGTCAGTTCCTTATGCTTCTGCCGCTTCAGGATATCGATCACGGACAGGCAGTCCTGTGTCGTCAGGATTTCGTGCCGGGCAATCAGTTCCATCAGGCGTGCCATACCGGCCGGGGTCGCCTCGCCGAGCGGCAGTTCCATATTCATGCCGATCTTCCGGTTGATGCGGACCCCCTCGATGCCAAGGTCCCGCAGCATCTGGTTGGTGCCGTCGGTGGTGACCAGGTCGATGATCATGTTGGTCGCCGTGTTGTCGCTCACCACGATCATCAGGGTAGCCACATCACGAATGGACATTTGCAAGCCCGGGGTCAAGTCGAGCAGGACGCCCGACCCTTCCACAATGTTGCTGCTCGTCATGGTCAGCATGTGATCCAGGCTCCAGCGCCCGGCCCGGGCGCCCCGGAACAGTTCCACCAGGACAGGCAGCTTTACCGTGCTGGCGGGCGGAAAGCTCATCGTCCCGTTATAGTCAACCCGTTCGCCGGTAGTCAAGTTCATGGCTGTAACGCCCAGGGTGCCGCTGAACGCCTTGTCGATAGCAGCAATCTGGTCAAGCAGTGTCATGAACGGCTGCCTCCTCTGTTCGTACGCTCAAGTTCCTACCATTGGTTTTTCGGCATACGAAAGATAGAGTCCTTCACCGTTCACACAGCAGCCGCGTCAGCGATTCCATCCGCCAACCCATATGGCGGATGTTGGTCAGGACGCTGTGCAGGGCAAGGCCCCGCTCCCGTGTCTCCCGGCGGTCGACCAGTTCGCCTGCCAGTTGCTCCAGTTCGCCCTGCGCCTGCGCAAAAGCCGCAGCCGGCCCCGGTGCCGGGCGCCGGGCTTCGAGCGCGGCGGCAATTACATCTGCCTTCAGGGCCAGCACCGTCTTGAGGGCGCCCGCCACGGCGCCCAGTTCCGGCCCGGGCTGCAGGCCGCCTACCTGCAGGACAATCTTGTGAATATCCATGATCCGCTCCACAAAGACGAAGAGCGAGGCGTGCGCCTTATCCAGTGGCAGCAGGCGCCACTTGTCGCCCCCGGCCTCGACCGACAGTTCCAGGAAGGTGCCCGCGGTCTCCAGCCGGGTTCGAATCTCGTGAGCTTCTGCCTTGATCTGCTCCTTCCGGTAGTGCTCCGGTGCGGCCAGGCTGGCCAGCAAATGGTCGGCAAACGAAGTTACTCGCTCCGACGCAAACTGAATCTCATCAGAGACCCGCGCCATGTAATTCGGTGGCTTAACGAACCGGTTCACCAACGCGCCAATCAGCATGCCGCCCATGATGGCCCCCAGGCGGGCCGCTGTGTAGTTGATAAAGTCATGTTCCGGCCGGTCCATGATGAAAATGACCGCCGTTACTGCCAGTGAAGCGGTTTCGTTCAGCCGCAGGCGCGCACACATACCCAACACCACAACCACGCCGAGGGCCATCGCTCCGCTGCTCGGACCCAGGTACCGGCCCAGCAGCGCCCCGACCACGCCGCCAATCAGGTTGCTGATGACCTGATTCAAAAAGACTTGCTTCGCCCGGCTGACGGACGGCTGTACGGCCAGAATCGCTGCGACGGCGGCGAACGCACCGTACTTCGAATTGACAGCGTGAGCCGCAAACAGCGACAGGAATACGGCCAGACCCGTTTTGATGATGCGCGGTCCGAGGAACGGCCGCAGGATGCGAAGTGGGAAATCCATTGTTGAAACACCTCATCCAGATATTGACAAGAGATAGGAGGGAAAGTATAGTAATAATTACCAGTTTTGGGATCGAGTTTGATCCAGAGGGGGAGTTCCCTTGTCGTACGACCTGGCGAGCCCGGATACCTCTTCCACTCTCCTGGCCGACATTCATTATCAGGATAGCGCTGCCGCACAGGCGTTGGCCGCTGCCCTGCGCGAGCAGTTCATCCTCGATCAAAAAAACGACAAGTATCTTCCCATGTACTTTATGGTTGGTGCTACAAGTTCCACGGGCGATGCGCTCGGCCCTCTAATTGGCTGGTTTCTCAAGCGCAAGGGGTTTACCGGCGAGTATTTGGGCGACACCAAAGCCCCGGTGCACGCCACCAACCTCAAAGAAAAAGTGAACGACGCCTGGATGCGAGCCATGAAGCGCAACAAGTTCCCATACATCATCGCTGTTGATGCGGCCGTCGGCCGTCCCGGGCGCATCACGGTCAACCGGGGTCCGCTCAAGCCCGGCGCCGGCATGGGCAAAACGCTGCCCCAGGTGGGAGCGGTCCATATCATGGGCGGCACGGCGCACTTCCCGTTCATGATCTGGTTTACCGATCTCGATCAAAGCCTCGAAATGGCCGAAACCATCGCCGAAGGGCTCATCCTTTTCCACCGTGAGTGGGAAACCGGGGTGCTCACGGCCAAGTAAGTTCAACAACTGCGAGCACGGCTCCGCCCAAGGGCGGGGCCTTTTGCTATACTTGGGCTTGGAGGTGGCTGCCACCATGCAGATCAACGCAGCACGTGTGAACGAACGTCTGGCCTACCTGACCCGGTTCGGAACAACGCCGGATGGCGGCGTGACCCGCTACGCCTTTACCCCTGCCGAACAGGCAGCGACCAATACCGTCGCCGGCTGGATGGCCGAGGCCGGCCTGGAAGTCCGGCGCGATGCCGTGGGCAACCTGTTTGGCCGCCTGCCCGGGCGCCGCCCCGGGCCCGCCGTGCTCACCGGCTCCCACCTGGACAGCGTGCCCAACGGCGGCCACTACGATGGGCCGGCGGGCGTACTCGCGGCCCTGGAGGCCGTTCAGTCCATGAAGGAGCAGGGAATCGTGCCCGAGTATCCCATCGAAGTGGGCAGTTTCATCGGGGAGGAGGGGAGCCGCTTTCCGCACGGCCTGCTGGGCACCAGCTTCCTGACCGGCACCTTCCCCTGCGACGAAATCGACCACATCGCCGACCGCGACGGCGTGACCATCGCTGCGGCCCTGCGGGCGCACGGGTACGACCCTGCCCGGGCCGCCGAAGCGGCCGTGGCGCCCGGCACCTACAAGGCCTATGTCGAACTGCACATTGAGCAGTCAGGCATGCTGGAGGCCAGGGGCCTGCCAGCGGGCATCGTGAGCGGCATTGCAGGCATGCGCCAGGCCCGGGGCGTCATTCGTGGCCGGGCTGAGCATGCGGGTGCCTGTCCCATGGACCTGCGGCGCGACCCCATGCCCGCCGTGGCCGAAGTGATTCTCGAAGTGGAGCGGGCCGCCCGGGAACTGAGCCCCGCAACCCGGGCCACCGTGGGCTTCGTGCAGGCCAGCCCGGGCGCCGCCAACGTCATTCCCGCCGCCGTTGAACTCAGCTTTGACATTCGCGATCTCGACGGTGACCGGCGCGACGCCTGCGTCGAGCGGATTCGCACCTTCTTCGACGAGGTTTCCCGCCGGCGCGGCCTCACCGGCGAGTTCGAAGTCCAGCATACCTCCATACCCATTCGCTGCGACGCACATATCGTTCAGACCATGCACGAGGCGGCCGCGGCCATCAACCTCGAACCCTTCGAGCTGCCCAGCGGCGCCGTCCATGACGGGGCGAACGTGTCGCTCATCTGTCCCGTCGGCATGATCTTCGTGCGCAGCCGCGACGGGCTGAGCCACTGCCCGCAGGAGTACACCAGCCCGGAGGATATCGCGGCAGGCACCAGCCTCCTGGCTGAAACGCTCCTGCGTCTTGCGAAATAACCGGTGACCCAACAATCGGTCGGAAGTCGGCTTGACGCTCCTTCCCCAGGCGAGTAGACTCTTGGATAAACCAACGGAAACACGCGCCAACGGAGAGGAGACAGAGCCGTGCTTCAGGACATCGAACGGGTCTTAATCTCTGAAGAAGAGATCAAGAAGCGGACGCGGGAACTGGGCGCTCAAATTTCCAAAGACTACGAGGGCAAGGAACTCGTGGTCATTGGCATCCTCAAGGGAGCCTCACTGTTTACATCTGACCTGTTCCGCTCCATTACCATTCCGGCGGAACTGGATTTCATGCGCATCTCGTCCTACGGTGCTTCCACCAAGTCCACCGGCGTTCACCGGGTCCTGCTGGACCTCGACTACACCCTCGACGGCCGGCACGTCCTGATCGTCGAAGATATTGTCGACACCGGCCTGACCATCAAGTTCCTGCTGGAGTACCTGGGCCAGCGCGGCCCGTCGTCCCTGAAGGTCGCCACCCTGCTGGACAAGCCAACCCGCCGCAAGGTGGATGTGCCCATCCACTACCGTGGCTTCGAAGTGCCCGACGAATTCGTCTGCGGCTGCGGCCTCGACTACGCCGAGAAGTACCGCAACCTGCGCGACATCGTCATTCTCAAGCCCGAAGTGTATAGCGGTAAGTAATGGCAGAAGGCGGGAGTCTCTCCCCGCCTTCTTGACATAATATCGGGGAACTCCGGTCCCTGTGAGGCCGGCGCCCGAATACTCAGGAGGAAGCATGGCTCGCCATACGGATTTGGTCGTAGTGGTTGATTTCGGAGCCCAGTACGGGCAGCTAATTGCCCGCCGTGTCCGCGAACTGAAGGTTTACTGCGAAATCTGGCCCCACAACACGCCTGCCTCCCGGTACCAGCAGGAGAACGTCAAGGCCATCATCTTCTCCGGCGGCCCGGCCAGCGTTTACGGCGAGGGGGCGCCCAAGTGCGACCCGGAAATCTTCCGGCTGGGCGTGCCTATCTTCGGCATTTGCTACGGCATGCAGCTGATGAGCCTCGAACTGGGCGGCGACGTTCGCCGGGCGCACAAGCGGGAGTATGGCAAGGCGATGCTTTCGATCAAGGAGCAGCATCCCCTGTTCGCCGGGCTCGGCGAAACCACCCAGGTCTGGATGAGCCACGGCGACTCGGTGCTCACCGCCCCGCCGGGCTTCCACATCATCGGGTCCACTGAGAATACGCCCACCGCCGTCATCGGCGACGATGAGCGGAAGCTGTACGGCGTGCAGTTCCACCCCGAGGTCATCCACAGCCTCCAGGGCAAGGAGATCATGGAGAACTTCCTGTACCGCATCGCCGGCTGCAAGGGCGACTGGACGACCGCCTCGTTCATCGAGGAGCAGATCGCCAAGATTCGTGAGCAGTCGGCCGGCGGCAAGGTGCTCTGCGGCCTCTCCGGCGGCGTCGACTCCAGCGTGGCTGCCGTGCTGGTCCATCAGGCCATTGGCGATAACCTGACCTGCATGTTCATCGACCACGGCCTGTTGCGCAAGGGCGAGGCCGAGCAGGTGGTGCGCACCTTCCGTGACCACTTCCACATCAACCTCGTGCATGTCGATGCTTCCGAGCGCTTCCTCTCCAAGCTGGCCGGCGTGACCGACCCCGAGCAGAAGCGGAAGATCATCGGGCGGGAGTTCATTTACGTCTTCCAGGACGAGGCCCGCAAGCTCGGGCAGATGGATTACCTGGTGCAGGGGACGCTTTACCCCGACGTCATCGAGTCCGGCACCGCCACGGCGGCGATGATCAAGAGCCACCACAACGTGGGCGGCCTGCCCGAGGACATGCAGTTCAAGCTGATCGAGCCCTTCCGGGAGCTGTTCAAGGACGAAGTGCGGGCCGTGGGCCGGGCGCTGGGCGTGCCCGAGGAGATCGTCGGGCGCCACCCGTTCCCGGGGCCGGGTCTGGCCATTCGGGTGCTGGGTGAAATCACCCCGGACAAGCTCCACATTCTGCGTGAGGCTGACGCCATTTACCTCGAAGAGATTCGGAACGCCGGACTCTACGATCAGATCTGGCAGGCCTTCGCTGTGTTGCCCTCCATTCGCAGCGTGGGCGTCATGGGCGATGAGCGGACCTATGCTTATCCCATCATCCTACGTGCGGTTACGTCTGACGACGGCATGACGTCGGACTTCTTCCGCTTCCCGTGGGATGTGCTGGAGCGGATGACGACCCGGATTATCAACGAAGTGCCCCACGTCAACCGGGTGGCCTACGATATGACTTCCAAGCCCCCCGGGACCATCGAGTGGGAATAAGGGGGTAGACGGAGGGTGCTGCGGACAGAGCCGGTTTCTGCTGTGACAGAACGCTGGGCTTCTTCGGCGCCCACCTGGGGCCGGTGCCGGCTGTGGACTGGAGTAGGTGTTGCTACTGTTGCGGCGGTCCGGGCCCGGCCTGCCTGACGCAGTGCCAACACCGGCCTCAGGTGTTTCCAGTTATGCACATCAAATGAGCGAGGCCGCCGACCCACGCACGGGTTCGGCGGCCTTTCTTATGCGGTTTTCTGGTTGCGCTTCAGGTACATGTACACCGGTAACCCGGTCAGGGTCAAGCCCAGTCCGATGAATGCCGTCTTCGGGTCTGTCACTGCCGTGTTGATCAGCAGCCAGATACCCGACCCGATACCAATCAGCGGCACCACCGGGTAGCCCCACGCCTTGTAGGGGCGGTCCATCTCCGGGCGGGTTCGCCGCAGAATGAAGACGCCGGCCATCACAAAAACGTAGAAGAGCCACCCAACAAAGACGACCAGATTGAGCAACTGGCCGAACGTACCGGAGAGCAGCAGAATGATCGACCAGGCGCAGCTTATGACCAGCGCCGGCACCGGCGTCTGGTACCGCGGGTGAAGCTGCGACAGCACCTTGGCACCCGGGAACAGGCCGTCGCGGGCCATGGCGTAGGTGTACCGGGGCGCCGTCATCACAATCGCATTCAGGGTGCCAAACATACTCACCAGCATGCCCACCGTAATAAGCTTGGCTCCGCCTTCGCCGAAGAGGAGCGCCGCCAGGGGGATGACCGGCTTTTCGCTGGCGGTCAGGGCATCCATCGGAATGGCGCCGGCCAGCACCACGTTGAAAATCGTGTAGATCACCGTCACCAGGGCGATACCCCCGATGAGCGCCAGCGGAATGGTGCGCTGCGGGTTCCGGACTTCCTCGGAGAGTTGGCCCGTGACAATCCAGCCGTCGTAGGCCCAGAGGACAGGGAGGAGCGCCCCGCCCAGGGCGGTGAACAAGCCGCCATCGGTCGGCATGAAGGGGACCAGGTTAGCGGTGTCAATGCGAGTGAGCCCAAAGAGAATCAGCAGGGCGATGGGGACCAGCTTGCCCAGGGTGGAGATCACCTGGATGAAGCCGCCGAACCTTACGCCCAGCGCGTTGACCGCTGTCAGCAGGAGAATCAGGATGATGCCGATGATGGTCTGGGTCGCCGGCGAGATCGGAATGAGTGCGGAGAGGTATGTGGTAAAGATCATCGCCAGCGCTGCCTGCATGGCCGAGTTGTAGGCCAGGAACATGGCCCAGCCCTGCAGGAAGCCCAGCCAGGGACCGTAGGCGGCCCGCAGGAACTGATAGGTGCCGCCCGCAGTGGGCATGGCGGCGGAGAGTTCGGCCACGGTCAGTGCGGCAGCCAGCGAAATCAGGCCGCCGATCAGCCAAGAGGCGATGCCGAGTCCGGGCGCCGCCGCCCGGGCAAATACCACGGCCGGGAGTGCGAAGATACCGGAGCCGATGACTGTGCCGATAACGGTGAGCATGGCGTGTGTCAGGCCGAGGTCGCGTCGGAGTTGCGGTGGTTGCTGCACGTTGTCATCTCCTGTTGCAGGTATTCTTCCGATCATAAGGGGAGATCACACATGCCGACATCCACCGATGGCCGGAGAAAGTTCTCCTCCTTTAGGATGGTAAAGGAAGACCCCGGTCCTGGAAAGACCGGGGTCTTGACATTTCATGTCCAGCGGCCCAGCGCCTGTTCGATGGCCGCCTGTACGGTACGGGGCAGGTCGGCCTGCCGGTACAGGTGCTTGAGCAGCCGGCCCGCCCACGGGTCACGCTGGTCTCGTATGGCCCTCACTGCCTGGACTGCATCTTTCGCCGAGTTGTAGAAGATCGCCCCGACCAGATGCGCCCTCGTGAGGGCGTTCAGCTTGGGCACCATGCCAAAGTTGATCAGCGGGTCGAGTTTCTCCTGGAAATCCAGCTTGAACACGGGTATCCGCTTCGCGCTCATCAGTTCCAGCGCTGCCACAAAGGGACCCACCAAATTCACCGGCTCGCCTTTGTCGAGGGCCAGTCGGAGCCAGGCCATCGCTTCGCTCTGGCGGGCTGCGCGTGACGCTGCAATGGCTGCCCGGCGCAGAATGGAGCCTTCCAGCTCAGCCGGCTGGTCCCCGGCGACCAGCGCGAGAATCGACTCGTGATCGTTCAGGTCGGCCAGCAGTTCAACCAGCCGCAGCTGCCCTTCGCGGATGTTTGCTTTGGCCGTGCGGGTGCCCCCCAGATTCTTTGCCGCGGCCTCCCGGCGTGACAGATACATGTCGCGGGCCTTATCGGCGTAGCTGCGGGCCTCTTTCTTGTTTCCAGAGGCGAGCGCCGACTGACCGAGCAACGCCAGCACGGTTACGTCCTCGGGCTGGAGCGCCAGCAGCCGCTGGGCAGCCACCTCGTCAGACACGGAGGGCTGCGGCGGCGCCGGCGGTGCCTCGGCGGCGGCCACTGCCCTGACTCCAAGCGGTTCCAGGGGCGAGCCAAAGCGGACCCGCGGGTCCAGGGGGTCGGCGTACCGGTCGTCCAGGTGGACAAGCCACAGCGCCTCAACAATGGCCCGGGCCCGCTTGGCCACGACTGACGCCGAGACGCCAAAGGCTTCTGCCACTTCGGCCTGGGTGACGCCATCCGCCAGGATCTCATGCAGGTGGGTGTAGACGGCCCCCGCTGCCCAGGCCTCGGCCTTGCCGGAGGCCGGCCGCAGGATCGCGGCCGCATCCCACCAAAGCTGCATGGCGCGGGTGCGGTCGGCGTAGCTGATATCATCTTCCGTTTCAAACGCCCAGATGATGGCGGCGACTTCCTTCTCCAGTTCGGACAGACTGGCCGGTTCACGGTGACCCGCGGTCGGGCCGTGCCATTCGGGCATAGCCTGTGCACTCCCTGCGGAGATGGCCGTGGTAATGGCGTCATGTACCACCGGCCACCGGTGCTTGAACAGATGGTCCCAGGCGGCGTCCGGCGACTGCCGCTGCATGCGCAGAAGCTCGCGCTGGACCGCCTCCCGCACCTGGGGGAGGGCGTGGGACAGCGTGGTCCGCACGTCCCAGGCAAGGTAGAAGACATCGCCCACCGGCAGCACCCTGCAGATGACCAGGTCACCGGGCGCAAACGGGTCGACTTCGGGGTCAGCCTCCACGGCGTACTCGGCGCCGGTAAAGCAGTCTTGCAGCAGCGTTTTGTCGCCGGTTGCCCCGGTGGCCTCATACAGGCCGAGCCGGGTGGACTGCCACGCCTTCAGCATCGCCCGGGCGGGGGCATCAAGGCTGGTTGTGTCCGCGAAGCGCTCCAGCACCGTGCGTCCGTCTTCCCAGGCCTGGTAATCGAAGGCGAGCCAGTCCAGGTAGGCGAGCCCCAGCACATCGAGCTCTTCGTCGGACGGTGTGCCGCCGAAGAATTGTTCCAGCGACCAGGGTTCGTGTTCGGGAATCGATTCGCAGTAGACTTCGAGTTGGTCCAGCAACGAGTAGTAGGTGCGGCTGGAACGGACCTCGCCCAGCGAGATCACGGAAGGCAGCCGGCGTCTGCGGCTTTTCGTCAAGCGGCTCACCTCGTTTTCATCCCACCCCAATTCGACACAACGGCGCGTATCCACCTTTCGCGTTCAAAAATCGCACGGACCCGCGAACAACAACGCCATCTTTTCGTAATCATTACTAGAAGCATCGATCATACAGACAAGATGATCCTTGGGGCCCGAGTAGACAAAGGAGTGTGGAGTTAGCATGGGGAAGGCGCTGCTCTCGGAGGCGGAGTTCAGCCGCGTGATTGTGAACCGTGCCCGCCGGGAGCGTCCGGACATCCGTGTTGAACCAATGGGCGACTACCTGCTGTTGATTCGGCCGCTCCAGGGTCAGCAGCGCGTGGTGTCGATGGCCGAGTTGTATGAGTCCTACTGCCAGGCGCCCAAGGAGCGTGACGAGGCGATCGCGGTATTTCTGGAGACCCGTGTGTATGAAGAGAAGCCGGCCATTTGCGGCTCCTTTGCGGAGAACCAGGAACACGTTATGCCCCAGGTTGTCCCGATGACCCTGGTTGAATACTGCAAACAGGATAACCGCGAACTGGCGGCCATACCCTACTTGGGCGGGCTGGCGATCGCCTTCGTCCTTGACGAGGAGGAGCGCTATACCTACATTCATCGTCGCGTGATGGATGATTGGGGCGTAAGCGAAATGGACCTGCTCCATGCGGCGATGGAGAATCTGCAGGAACTGGGCGAAGGTGAAAACCACTACCAGCTTGGTACGGAAGAGCGCACCGCCCTGGTGTGGGAAACGTACGACGGGTACGACGCCAGCCGAATTCTGCTCTCCAAGGTGATCAACGCTGCGGCCGCCCGGGTGCCGGGCAACCCGCTGATCGGCATACCCAATCGCGATTACATGGTTCTATTCAGCGACGTGGACCCCGAGTTTGTGGCCGAAATGCGGGAGCGCATCCGGCAGGACTGCGAGGGGCACGATTATCCGATCACGAGCAGCCTGTTCACCTTGGACGGCGGCGTGCTGGTGCCGCTCGATGAGCACCGGCGGAAGGAACGGGTGGTCAACTAGTATGATGGCGGTTTTAGGCCCCGCGCCGGCTGGCGCGGGGCCTTGTTATGGAGTGGGACCTTACTCCCAGCGGAAGAACTTGACGGCCAGGGCGCCCAGGAGCACTAGCGCGCCGCCCATGACCGTGAAGTCGGCCCAGAGCGGGAAGAGGCCGGTGGTGCCCAGCATCAACTGCGCCAGGGCGTCGTTCAGGTAGGTCAGTGGCATCACCTTGGCGATGGGCCCAACGAACGAGGGCAGCATCTCCAGGGGGAAGAGCGTGCCGGAGAGAAACATCATCGGGAATTGGACGAGTTGCCCCAGGGCGATGACCGACTCGTTGGTCTTGCCCAGGCCGGCCAGGAGGAAGCCGATGGTGATCATGACCATGCCGCCCAGGACCACCGCAGCAACCAGCAGCGGCCAGTTGCCGGACGGAACGTGCATGTTGTAGACCAGGGTGCCGAAGACCACCAGCACCACAGCCTGGAGCAGGCCGGTGGTCAGGCGCCAGCCGATCTGGGCGCCCAGCAGGGTGGTGCGGGGCAACGGCGTGGCGCCGAGGCGGCGGAGCACCTGCTGCTCACGCATCTGGACCAGGGGTGGTGCGACGCCGAAGACGCCCAGCCAGAGAAAGCCAAGGCCCAGCATGGCCGGGATATAGGCGCTGCGCTGCTCGCCCTCGAAGATCAGTCCGAAAAACCCGGCCATCAGCAGGGGAAGCAGCATCGTGAGGAGAAGTGCGGTGCGATCGCGCAAGTACTCACGAGCGGTCGCTGTGTACATAGCCAGCAGTGCGTTCATGACTCAGCCCTCCTTACTCACGAATCCGGCGGCCGGTCAGCCGCAGGAAAAGGTCCTCAAGCGTTGCATTGCGCACGGTAAACCGGTCCAGCCGGAAGCCCTGCGCCCGGGCAAAGGCCAGGAGCGCCGCCACCGTTTCGGGTACCTCGGTGCTGAGGAGGGTGGTGGAGCCGTTCTCCTGCATGACTCGGTTGACGCCGGCCAGTTCCATCAGCCGGTCCATGGCGACGCCCTTTGGCGTGGCAAATTCAATGGCGGTTTCGGCGAAGTGCTGCCGCACCAGATCATCCGGCCGCCCTTCGGCGATGATGCGGCCCCGGTCGACCACGGCGACCCGGTCACACAGGTGCGCCGCTTCTTCCATGTAGTGCGTGGTCAGCACCACGGTTTTGCCCCGGGCCTTCAGGTCGAGCACCATCTCCCAGACCGAGCGGCGCCCCGCCGGGTCCATGGCGGTGGTGGGCTCGTCCAGGAAGATCAGGTCCGGGTCGTTCACCAGCGCCAGGGCGATGGCCAGCCGCTGCTTCTGCCCGCCGGAGAGTTGGGCGGAGTAGGCGCCGGCCTTCTCCGCCAGCCCGACCTGTTCAATCAGGTCGGCGGTTGGCAGCGACCGGGGGAAGAAGGTGGCGTAAAGGTTGATGATTTCACGCACCGTCAGCTTCGGGAAGAGGCCGGTGGTCTGGAGCCCGACACCCATGCGGGCCTTGATTTCGCTGGTCTGCCGGCCGTGGGTCATGCCCAGGACCCGAACCTCGCCGGCGTCGGGCCGGCGCAGCCCTTCGATGCATTCGACCGTGGTGGTCTTGCCAGCGCCGTTGGGGCCCAGCATGCCGTAAACCTCGCCCGCAGCCACAGTAAAGCTGATTTCGTCCACCGCGGTGTGGGTGCCATAGGTTTTGCGCAGGTTCCGTACTTCGATGGCGTTCATGGTTGCCACTTCCTCCCGGGGAGCTTCTTCATGGCCTCATTCTGCCATGGGCGGGCGCCCCGCCGCATCGTACGTCGGGCACCGGACCACCTGTACAATCGGACACTGTACTACCGGACAAGGACGGGATCACGGCATGCGCAAACGCGACCAGACCCGCATCTTCTTCATCTTGACGTCGGCCTTTCTGGCGTTCGTCTGGTTCATGGTCGTGAGAGAACCCGCCTTCCGGGATGGTGGCCGGCTCATTCCGTTCACGGTGACGATGGCGGTGCATGCGTACCTGCACACGACCATTGGCCGCTGGAGCGGGCGAATCAAGGCGCCCGTCTATTTGGCGGCCCAAACGGTGTTGGCCGTCGCTGTGGTGGTCCTGGGTGATGGCAGCATGATGACTGCATCGCTCTTCTTCCCGCTGGCGGGCGAGGTGTTCGGGCTGTTTGCGGAAGTCCTGCCACGTCTGCTTGGGATGGGCGCCCTGATGGCCGCCTGGGCGACGACCCAGCTCGCCACGGCTGGCTGGGGCATCGTGCGGACGCAGTTGCCAGGCGCTGTGCTGGCTCTGGCGTTCGTGGGCATTTACGTGACGCTTTTCACCCGGCAGCTGCGGGAGCGGGAGCGGGCCGAGCACCTGCTGGCCGAGCTGGAGCAGGTGAATGGCAAGCTGCGGGCCTACGCCCTGAAGGTGGAGGAGCTGACGATTACCCAGGAGCGCCAGCGAATGGCGCGGGAGCTGCACGATACCTTGGCACAGGGCCTGGCCGGGCTGATCATGCAGCTGGAGGCGGTGGACGACCTGCTCGCCCGGGGCGACGCCGAGCGGGCCCGGGCGGTAACGGCCCGGGCCATGGGGCGGGCCCGCACGACGCTGCAGGAGTCACGCACCGCGATTCAGGCGCTACGCACACCCCTGGAGCGGGGCGACGTCATGGAGGCGGTCCGCCGGCTGATTGATGCGCTGGCGGCCGACACGGGCATTACCTGCACGCTTGAGGCCGGGCCGGGCGCCCTGGACCTGCCTGCGCAATCGATCGACACCGTATACCGGGTGGTCCAGGAGGCGCTGGTCAACGTCGCCAAGCATTCGCAGGCCCGGCGCGCCTGGGTGCGCGTCGCGGCCGAAACCGAAGGCGAGGTGCGGCTCGAGGTGGGAGATGATGGCGTCGGCTTCGACCCGGGCGCCCTGCAGGCGGGGCATTTCGGGCTGACCGGCCTGCGGGAGCGCGTCGGACTGGTAGGCGGACGCATCGCAGTGGAATCTGCCCCGGGCCAGGGAACCCGCATTCTCGCCACGTTGCCCGCACCGGGCGCCGGCCCTGCCGCATTGCCCGACAAGGAGGCATGAGCGCATGATTCGGATTTTGCTCGCCGATGATCACCTGGTTGTGCGCGAAGGGCTCCGCACCATGCTGGAGATTCAGCCCGACATGGACGTAGTGGGGGAGGCCGTCAACGGACACGAGGCGGTCCGCCTGGCCGGGGAGCTTCAGCCGGACGTGATTCTCATGGACCTGCGTATGCCCGGGCTGGACGGACTTGGCGCCATCCGGGCGATTCGGGCCCACTGGCCGGCCCTGGCCGTAGTGATTCTCACCACGTATGACGATGATAAGCATATCGTGGAAGGGCTCCAGGCCGGCGCCCGCGGCTACCTGCTGAAAGACGCCGGCCGTGAAGCGATTTTCGGCGCCATCCGGTCTGCCGCCCGGGGCGAGACGCTGCTCCAGCCCGAGGTGGCTGCCCGGGTAGTGGCCAACCTGGGCACCGGAGGCGGTGCTGCGGGGGGCGGTGCCGCGCCAGCATCCGCCACGGACCACACCCTCAGCGACCGGGAGCACGAGGTCCTGGCCGCCGTTGCCGACGGCCTGCGCAACAAAGAGATCGCCGACGCACTGGGCATTACCGAGCGCACGGTCAAGGCGCACCTGGCATCCATCTTTAACAAACTTGGCGCCACATCGCGGGCCGAGGCGATTGCCCGGGCCATGTCGGCGGGCATCCTACACGAAGGAGGGCGCAAATGATCCCACCAATCGAACCGCTGCGGCTCGTGGTGGAAAGGCTGACCAGCGCCGGCATTCAGGCCGCCCTGGGCGGCAGCGGACTGCTATACAGCCTGGGCCTGGTCGAGGCCGTGCGCGACTGGGACCTGACCACCGACGCTGCCCTGGCTGAAGTAGCCGGAGCACTCAAAGCTGATATCCCCTGGGCGCCGTCGCCTACCGGTGACCAGGGGTATGCGACTGTCAATCGGATCAACATCACCCCAAGCGGGGCGGACATCGATATGATGATTCGCTTTGCTGTGCACTCCGAGGGCGGAGTCGTCACGTTTCCAACCATCGTCACCGGGCACTTCAGGGGGATTCCCGTGGGTAGCCCGGAGGTTTGGGCCGTCGCTTATGAGCTAATCGGGCGCCCGGCCAAGGCTACGCTTCTGCACGATTATCTCCGAAGGAAGGGCGCCCAGTCGGACGTGGCTGCGAAAATGCTGGCACAACCCCTCCCCGAAGCGGTCCGCCGTGCCGTTCTCGCCTGGGCCTGAATCCGAACGTTTTTACTGCACTGCCGGAAAAAGTTCGGATATCGTGTTGACTTTCGGGGCAGGAAAGCTTACATTAGGAACGTGGCCGACGTGCCACGGAGGAAAGTGTGCCTAGGGTTCCGCGGTGCTCGACCCCGAGCGCCGGCAGCGACCGAGCGGCACAGGTCAGGCCGAGGGCCTGGCTACACCGAAGGGAGAAAAGCCCGGGCGGGTAGGTTTCACTCAGGTAAGCATGAGTGAGGTCTACCCGCCTGCTTGTTTTTCTTCCGGCCCCCTACCGGATCCGGAGTCTAGGCCCGGCCCAGCTTTCATACCTTTACTCCACTCTTACCAAGGGGGCTGCACCCACGTGGCTGCTACCGGCAAGGCGCAGGACATGGCACCGAAGGGTTTCCTGGACCGGTTCTTCAAGCTGACCGAGCGCGGGACCAACGTCAAGACCGAGATTCTGGCTGGCTTGACCACCTTCGTGACCATGGCGTACATTCTCATCGTCAACCCGAACACCCTGACCCTGAAGGACTCCGGTGTTCCGGCCGAAGTGCTCGCCAAGCTTTCGCTGCCTGACTGGGGCTCCGTCTTCATGGCCACTGTGCTCGCTGCCGCCGTCTCCACCCTGGTCATGGGCCTCGTGGCCAACTGGCCCTTCGCCCTGGCGCCTGGCATGGGCCTCAACGCTTTCTTCGCATTCACGCTCGTCCTGGGCATGGGCATGTCCTGGCAGACCGCCCTGGGCGCAGTCTTTATCTCTGGTATCCTGGCCCTGATCGTGACCGCCACCGGCCTGCGTGAGATCATGATCAAGGCGATTCCCGCCTCGCTCAAGCACGCCGTTTCGGCCGGCATCGGCTTCTTCATCCTGCTCATCGGCCTGAAGAACGCCGGCGTACTCGTCCCCAACCCCGCCACCATCATCTCGCTCGGCGAGTGGGCCCCGAAGCTGGCCGACGGCACCACGAACTACGGCCCCATCCTGGCGATCATCGGCCTGATCATCACCGCCGTGCTCGTGGCCCGCAAGGTGCCGGGCGGCATCCTGATCGGTATGGTCGTCACCGCCCTCATCGGCATTCCCATGGGCGTCACCCATCTGCCCACCGAGTGGGTCTCCGCTCCGCCCTCCATCGCCCCGACCTTCCTCAAGCTGGATCTGGCCGGCGCCCTGAAGGTTTCCATGATCGCCGTCATCTTCTCGATGTTCTTCGCTGACCTGTTCGACACCATCGGCACCTTCGTCGGCACGGCCGGTAAGGCCGGGCTGCTGGAGAAGGACGGCTCGCTGAAGGGCGGCAACAAGGCGCTCTTCGCCGACTCCCTCGGCACCCTGGTCGGCGCCCTGTTCGGCACCTCCAACACGACCACCTATGTTGAAAGCGCTGCGGGCATCTCCGCCGGTGGGCGCACGGGCCTGACCGCCGTCACCACCGCCGTCCTCTTCCTGCTGGCCGCTTTCCTCTGGCCCGTCTTCATCGCCATCCCCGGCGCCGCCACCGCCCCGGCCCTCGTGATCGTCGGTGTGCTGATGGCCTCGCCCCTGCTCGAGATCGACCTGCATGACTTCTCCGAGGCCTTCCCGGCCGTTCTGACCGCCGTGATGATGCCCT
The DNA here is from genome assembly GCA_029239785.1 of Symbiobacteriaceae bacterium. GTDB lineage: Bacteria > Bacillota > Sulfobacillia > Symbiobacteriales > Symbiobacteriaceae > JARBUG01. The sequence goes on from JARBUG010000035.1 coordinate 30,226, forward strand.
TCACCTTCTCCATCGCCACCGGCCTGGCCCTCGGCTTCATCGCCTACGTGGTGCTGAACCTGGCCATCGGCAAGGCGGCCAAGGTGCACTGGATGATGTACGTGTTGTCGGCGTTCTTCGTCTACTACTTCTACGCTCACTAAACGAACGCACCTCGCACAGACTAACAAGCGGGGCTCGGGTGAACCCCGGGCCCCGCTTGTATCACGTTCTGGGTCTTTGAGGCATTTATTTGACCACAGAGGACACAGAAGCCACAGAGGACCAGGAACGTCATTCCGGGTCAATATATCGATAAATATGGCCAAGAACGTTTGCCTGGTTTCAGTGTCCTCTGTGAACTCTGTGGTAAAAAAACCGAAAACCCGCAAAGGCATCGCTAAGCATAAGGAGGAGCAGGAGTATGGCAAAGGTAGGCATCATCTGTGGGAGCGAGTCGGACCTGCCCAAAATGAAGGAAGCCGCCGAAGTGCTGGAGCAGTTCGGCGCCACCCCCGAGGTCGTGGTGGCCAGCGCCCACCGGGCGCCGACCCTGGTCCATGAATGGGCCTCCACCGCCGCCGACCGGGGCATCGAGGTAATCATCGCCGGGGCCGGCATGGCTGCCGCCCTGCCCGGGGTCGTTGCCGCCGCCACGCCCCTGCCGGTCATCGGGGTGCCGCTCAAGGGCTCCAGCGCCCTCGAAGGCGTAGACGCCCTGTACTCCATCGTCCAGATGCCCCCCGGGGTGCCCGTCGCCACCGTTGCCATCGATGGAGCGAAAAATGCCGCCTACTTGGCCGTATCGATCCTTGGCTTGAAGCATCCTACCTATCGGGAGCAGATGATCGCCCACAAGGAACAGATGGCCCGCAAAGCCCGGGAAGCCTACGAGCGCTCCCTCGGACAAGCCTAAGGAGATGTCACTCACATGATTGGTCGCTACACCCGCCCCGCCATGGCCCGCCTCTGGTCCCCGGAGAACCGCTTCCAGAAGTGGCTCGACGTTGAAATCGTTGCCTGCGAAGCCTGGGCCAAGCTCGGCGCCATCAACGCCGACGAAGTGGCCGAACTGAAGCAGCGCACCTTCACCGTCGATGCCGCCTTCGTCACGCGGGTCGAGGAGATCGAAGCCGTCACCCGCCACGACGTCATCGCCTTCACCACCGCCTGCGCCGAACGGGTCAACCACCCCTCGGCCCGGCTCATCCACTACGGCCTCACCTCAAACGATGTGGTTGACACCGCCCTCTCCGCCGTCATGAACGAAGCGGTCAAGGAGATCCAAAAGGGCCTCCAGGGGCTGATCGACGCCGTCGGCCGGCGGGCGGTCGAATTCAAGGATACCCCGGCCATGGGCCGCACCCACGGCGTCCACGCCGAACCGACCTCCTTCGGCCTCAAGTTCGCCGTCTTCTATGCCCAGCTCAAGCGGGACGCCGTTCGGCTGGAGCAGGCCCGCCAGATGGTCGCCGTCGGCAAGATCTCCGGCGC
>JARBUG010000201.1 GCA_029239785.1 Symbiobacteriaceae bacterium
GCCGCGTCCGATGTGATGACGTGGAACATGGAGTACCGCCCCGGCCGCTCGTCCAGCACGAAGCAGCCGCTCTGCTTCACCCATTCCCTGATCGCCGCGTGGACCCGTTCCCCGTCCTGGTCATCGCCGTCACGGGAGACAGCGGCCGCATACAGCCCGCCGGGAAATGTCACCGTCGCGAAACCGCCTGTGTCGGTCACCCCTTCAGGGAGGGCATAGTACCAGACCAGGCGCTCCGCCTCGGGGTCCCACCACATGAAGTCCCGCGGGAAGAACTTGTCCTTCCGCTCCCTGTCAACGGCGGACCACCACTGATCAAACGCATCCAGTTCCTGATCGCCTGAAGTGACCATCGTCGCAGCGGGCAGGTCGACAATCCGGATTCCGTCCACGAAAATGCCTTCTTTCGCTGGTTCATTTATTCTTCGACTTCGATCCCGATCATCCGGATCAAATAGAGCGCATTCCTCGTCGTCGAGACGCCCGGCCGCAGGATGTAGTCGAAGTGGATCTGACCATCCTGGTAGAACTCCCGGAAATGATAGTTCTTGATTCGGCCGAGGCTCTCCCGCTCGAGGTCGCCCAGTTCCAGGTCATGCGTGGAGATCAGCCCGAAGGCCCCCTCTTTCTGTAACTGGACGATGAGCGCCTTCGCCCCTTGGTGTCGGTCATGCGAGTTGGTGCCCTTGAAGATCTCATCGATCAGGAAGCAGACGGGCTTCGTGGACCTGGCCGCATCCACGATCCGTTTGGTCCGCAGCACCTCGGCATAGAACGAGGAGATGCTCTGCTCGAGGTTATCCTTGGTCCGCATGGACGTCCAAAGGAACATCTGTGAACAGTGGAACGCCTCGGCGCAGACCGGGGCGCCGGCGTACGCCAGCACCAGGTTAATGCCCACCGTCCGCAGGAAAGTGCTCTTGCCCGACATATTCGATCCGGTCAGCACCGTGATGCGGGCCGGCGCATGCAGATCGAAGTCGTTGGCGACGCGCCCTGAAGTAATCAGCGGATGCCCCAGCTTGCGCGCTGACAGGCCGCTTTGGCCACTCGCTTCCGCTACCTCCGGCATCACCCAGTCGGGATGCTCGAAGCGGATGTTGGCCAGGCTGGAGAGCGCCTCGACCTCGGCCAGCACGTCGAGCCATGTGCCAAGCCGTTTGCCGGATTCGCCCTTCCACTCCTCCAGCGCCACCATGCACTGGTAATCCCAAAGGATCAGGATGTTGATGATCATGAACATGGCGTTCTCCCGGTTGGAGATACGCTCAGCCAGAATGGAGAGCCGGCGAATCTGCTGATAGGCCGATCGTCCGGCGGCGTCGCGGAGCCGGCCCTGCCTTTCACGGAGCCAGGGCGCCGCGAAAGGCTGTTGTTCGAAGCGGGCGAGCATGTGGGCGTAGGTGCGCAGCCGTGCCTCGTTGCGGTAGACCGTTGACAGTACCTGCGCCCGTTCTTTGCCGCCCACCCGCAACAGGGCAGCCTGAATCAACGCGAGCAGCACCGGTACGGGCCAGGGCAGCAGGCGCTGATAGAAGTAGAACGTCACCGCCAATAGGGTAATCGCAGGCAATACCAGGATGCCAACCTTTACCCAGGGCTGCAGGTAGGCCGGGTAGAGTTGGCCCGCCCACCGCAGGAGCGGTTCGGTGGGTTCTGGCTTGCCGCCGACCACCATGCCCTCCGCCTCAAACCGCTGGCGCCAGGCCAGCTTCGCCGACAGCTCGGTGACTGCTTCCTGCCGGGCCAGGATCTCTGTGCGCTCCCCGGGTGGCTCGCGCAGCACCCGCGCCAGCGTCTCCCGGCCCAGCGGGGTCCGCGCCGAGGTGATCCATTGAAAGAGCGAGGCCGGACCGAACAGGTCCAGGTCGGAGGCGTATGGATGGTCATCGTCCTGAAAATCGGCCCCCGTGTCGGGAAAGGCCGCCCATTTGCCGGTTGCCCGCTCGCTGCCCCGGTGGTTGATTTCACCCAGGGCTTCGGCAAACTTGCGCTGACGGCGTACCCGGTTGTGCCGGAACGCCAGATAGGCAAAGAGGATGAGCGTCACCAGGCCCGCACCCAGCCCGAAATAGGGACCGGCCTTGCGGTACAGGTACCAGGATGCAGCAAAACCCAGGAGCACCGCGAAGAGCCGGTAGTTGCTCAGTCGGTTTTCAACCTGCCGCTGCCTGGCCTGCAGTTTTTCGTAGGCTTCTCGTCGCCGGTTGTACACGTTTTGTGGTTCCATTTGATTCGCCCTCCAGAACGGCCAGGGTGGCCTCAGGAGCCATTCGCCTTTTAGCCTGCCCGTTCCTCTTCTTACCAGTGGCGTGCCGGACGCGACTTTTTTTGCGGCGTCATGAACGAACCGCCGCCCTCATTCGTCAGACCGGCGAAGTCACGCAAAAACGAAGGAGGCGTCGCTCACCATGACGCTACAAGAAGCGCTGCCGATTATTGCCCCGCTCCTGGTGATTCAGCTGATTCTGATCGTCGTTGCCCTGGTCGACCTGATTCGCCGCGAACCTGAGCGTGTAAAGGGCTCCAAGTGGATTTGGGCGCCCGTCATCATCGTGCTCAGCATTCTCGGCCCCATCATCTACTTCGTCGCCGGCCGCCAGGACTAGGGGGACTGAACGAGATGCCACTGATTACGTGTGAAGGTTTGACCAAGACGTACGGTTCGTTTCAGGCGCTGCGCGGCCTCACCTTTACGGCTGAGGGCGGCGGGTGCATCGGCTTTCTCGGTCCCAACGGGGCGGGCAAGACGACCACGATTCGCATTCTGACCGGCCTGGCCCATGCCAGCGGCGGGCGGGCCACAGTAGACGGGCTTGACGTGGCGACCCAGGCCGACCAGGTGCGCAGCCGCATCGGCTACCTGGCCCAGAGCCCGGCCTTCTACAACTACATGAGCGGCCAGGAGTTCATGCTCTGGGTCGCCAGCCTCTTCCACCTGGACGGGCGCACCGCCCGCAGCCGGACCGAGGAGCTCCTGAAGCGGCTCGGCCTGTGGGAGGCCCGGCGCCGGGCGATTGGCGGGTACAGCGGCGGCATGAAGCAGCGGCTGGGCATGGCGCAGGCGCTGATCAACCGGCCCAAGGTCCTCTTTCTGGACGAGCCGGTCTCGGCCCTCGACCCCGTGGGGCGCCACGAGATCCTGAACCTGATCGATGAACTGCGGGGCGAGACGACGATCTTCATGTCGAGCCATGTGCTAGCCGATGTGGAGCGGGTCTGCGAACGGGTGATCATCGTCAATAGCGGGCAGGTGGCGGTGGAAGCGAACATGGCGGAGCTGCGTGATACCTACGCCTCCCCCGTCTTCACCGTGGAGCTTGACGCCCACGACCCCGACCTGCGTGCATCGCTTCAGGCGCTGCCGTTTGTGAGCGGGGTGCGGCGGGAAGGGCCGGTCTATCGGGTGGCAGCGGCGGATGTGGCGGTTGCCCGGCGTGAACTGCCGCGGGCGGTTCTGGCGGCCGGCGCCACCCTGGTCCGCTACGGCGTGGAAGCACCAACCCTTGAAGATATCTTCCTGAAGGTGGTGGGCGCCTAACATGAACATCATGCCGATGCTGAGCAAAGAGTTGAAAGAGCTGGCCCGCAGTTATAAGCTGCTGTTCGTGCCCCTTGCCTTTGTGCTGCTTGGGCTGACGCAGCCGGTTACCTACAAGATGCTCCCCCAGCTGATGAAGAGCGCCTCCAATTTGCCGCCCGGTGCGGTGATTGATATTCCCTTGCCGCCGGCCGGCGATGTGGTCGCCATGGCGCTGGGGCAGTTCAACCAACTGGGCATTCTGATTCTGGTGCTGGTCGCCATGGGCGCCGTGGCCGGGGAACGGGCCACCGGCGTGGCCGCTACGGTACTAACCAAGCCCGTGGGACGGGGCGCCTACCTGGGGGCCAAGGCGATTGCCTACGGCCTGCTGGCGGTGGTGAGCGGGGTGCTGGGCATGGCGGCGGCCGCCTACTACACGCAGGTGCTGATTGGCGCGATCAACTGGACCGATGCCGCCGTCGGCACGGTGCTCTACCTGCCCAACCTGCTGCTGGCTGTGGCCCTTGCGCTCTGCTGCTCGACGTTCATGAAAACGCCCCTGGCCGCGGGCGGGGTCGGTCTGGCTGGGGTGGTGGTGCTGAACATGGTGCCCAAGTACCTGGGCAAGTTTGTGGCCGGCGCCTATCCCGGGGCTTTGACCGAGGCGGCGTCCAAGGCGATCGCGGGGCAGGAGTTCGCCCCCGGGCGCCCTGTGACTGGGGTGCTGCTGGTGGCCCTGCTGGCCCTGGTCGCCGGGTGGGCCGTGCTGAAGCGTCAGGAGATTTAGGCGGTCAGCGCAGCCGCGACAGGGCCTGCTCCAGGTATCCGGCGGCCCGCTCATCAAGCTGACGGGCCTTGCCGATCAGGGCGGCCGTCCTGCGCCGGACGTCGCGACTGGCAAAGCGCAGATGGGCCTGCCGCGGCTCACCGGTGATCTCCCACATCTGCCACATCAGGTCGTGCTCGGCGGTGTAGCAGTCCCCTGCCGCCAGCAGCTCTTCGGTAACCGCGGGCACCGAAGGTGCGAGATAGCGCAGGAACTGGCCCGCCCACGCCCGGCACTCGGCGAGGTTGCCCGACTCGGTAAAGTGGACCTCGTGGCGCTGGGTCAGCACAGCCGCATCATCGGCCGGGAACGCATCATCGTCGAGGATGTGCGTTGCCCAGGCGTCGTACGCGGCGAAGCCCGCGTGCCGTCCCATGACGGACGGGGTCCGTGCCACGTGCAGGGCCCAGGCCAGCGTCTCCCGCAGGTCGAAGCCCGGGTCGCACCGGTCCCCGATGATCACCAGGCTGTGGGTCGACCGGACCCAGTCGCGCCTGCGGAACTCCCCGGTGGGCTCGCACGTCACCTCCTGCCGCCAGGCCGGCTCCGAGGCGAAGAAGTTCCAGCCCATCACCACGTCGCCATCTTCATCGTAGCCGGTGATCAGGCAGCACTCGGGCGGGCCGATCAGACCGAAGGCGAGCACGGGGCGCCCCCGCCGCAGCGAGGTGCGCACCTGCTCCCGGTAGGTCGCTTCATCCACCTCTGCCTCACCGGTCTTGGCGATGATTTCGTAGCGGTAGCCGGCCGCCCGGAAGGCCCGGTCGATGATCTCACGGGGGTCGGCCAGAAACATCATATCCACGTTATCCTGCTGCCAGCCGGGCCGCCAGAGCAGGCCGAAGGCCATGCCGGTGGCGCCCAGCATATGTACGTTGGCGTAATTGAGCCGCCAAATCCGGCCGTGCGCCTCCAGGGGCAGCCAGGGGTACTCCTCGCCCAGGAAGCGCAGCGCCGCCGCCATGCAGGCCGGAAACGGAATATCTTCCGGGCACCGGTCGGCGCCGAGCGCAAACCCGACCCGTGGCACGCCGCTCAGCAAAAGCCGCCGCTCCTGGCGGTCGCACGGGGCAGCGGCGGCCGGTGCGGGCGCCTCCCGCCGCAGGAGCCGGTCGGCCGCCGGCGCATAGATGCCCAGGCGGGGCGCCACGGCGGCGTGCGCCCGGTTCCGGCGGAAGAGGCCGGGGGTGATGCCGTAGCGACGCTTGAAGGCCCGGGTGAAGGCCTCCTGGGAGTCGAACCGGTACTCCACGGCGATGTCGAGGATCGACCGGCGGGAGAGGGCCAGGTCGATCGCAGCGGCGGAGAGCCGCCGCTTGCGCAGGTGCTCCTTCACGGTGCAGCCCGTAGCCCTGTGGAAAATGGCGTGGAAGTGGGACGTGGAGAAGTTGACGGCCCGGGCGACATCCTCTGCCAAAATCTCCTCCCGCAGGTTCTGCTCCATGAAGTCGATGGCGCCCCGGATTTCGGCGGCGTGCTGCATACTTTTCACCTCATTTGCCGCGACGATAACACAACGGCGCCCCCTGGTGGCAGTCACCGGGGGGCGCATTTACGTGCCATATGGCTACATGGCGCTGATGATGTCGAGCAGGTCGGTGCCACGGCGGGCCTGCTCCTGCGCCGCCAGAATCAGCGGGATGATCGCCTGCCGCACGTCCGGTCGGGCGAAGTTGGCCCAGGCGTCGGGATGGCCGTTGCCGCCCGCCGCGTCCCAGACCTGCCACATCAGGTCGTGCTCGGCCTGGAAGCAGGCCGCTGCCTGACGGAGCTGGGCCGCCATGTTAGGGTCGGCCAGGCCCGCCTGGTACCGCAGGAACTCGGCCCCGTAGAACCGGCACTCGGCCAGCATGCCGACCTGCGAGTTGTGGACATCGTGCCGCTCGCGCAGGGTGGCTTCGGGCAGGTCGCTCAGGTCGTCCTTCAGTTGGTTCGCCCAGGCGCTGTAGGCCGCATGGCCGACGGCATGACCCCACAGGCGTTCCTGACGGGCGACGGTGACGGCCCAGCGCAGCGTGTCGCTCAGGTCGAAGGCAGGCGCCACCGGCTCGCCAATCAGCAGCAGGCTGTGCGTTGCGGGGAACCAGTCTGCCTTGCGGAAGATGCCGTTTGGCTCAAAGGCCAGGCCTGCATTGAAGGGCGGCATCTGCGTAAAGAAGTTCCAGCCCATCAGCACCGCGCCGTCATCATCATAACCGGTGATCAGGCAGCACTCGGGCGGACCGACCACGCCAAAGGCAAGGACCGGCACCCCGCGCCGGAGCGAGTCGATGATGGCGGTGCGGAACCGGGCTTCGTCGGCGCCGGTGCCGGGGCCGTCGGGGTCCCCGTCGCGGGAGAGCATGGTGTAGCTGTAGCCCACAGCGCCGAAGGCTCTCCGGATGATTTCGCCCGGGTCGGCGATGAACATGTGATCGACGTTGTCAGGCTGCCAGCCAGCCTTCCAGCGGAGGCCCCACGCCATGCCCGAGGCGGCGAGGAGCAGGGTGTAGCCGTAGTTGACGGGCGCCCCTTTGGGCTGGGGCAGCCAGGGCAGGTCGGCGCCCAGGTAGCGGGCCGCTGCGGCCAGGCAACTGGGGAAGGGGACATCTTCCGGGGCGGTGCCCCGGCTGGGGTCATAGAAGCCGACCTTGGGTACGTTTTCAAGGAGAATGCGGGATGCAGTCAATTGGCGAAACCTCCCTCGCGCTGGGGGCCATCCGGCCGGTTCAGCTTGAGCATAACACCGGGAGGCCGCCGGTTTTGATTTTTTCTCTGGTGTGTGTGATGTCATCGCGGTGCCATCGCGTTAACATCGCGTTAACCGTGCGGTTCCCGTGCGTTAACAGTGCGTCTCCTGTGCTATCCCCTGGCGATCACTGTGCCCCCTTATTTCCCGCCGTACAGCTAACAACATGTTAAAATCAGGGAACGCTACGACGGGATGCAGACCCGGTACCGACTCCGATCGGCAGGGAGATATTCGGCGCGAGGACGTGAAGCGCGGGTCGCAGGCTGTGCAGCCTGGTACCCACCGGGATGCAGCGTAACGATGCCACGCCCCCCGCTCATGCCGCTCAGCTTGGCCGGCAGGTCCAGCGCCTCCGCCACCGGCAGCGTCCCCTCAATGATGATGCGATCCGCCTGCCCCGTGGTCTCCCGGATGACGGCCCGGCGCTGACCCAGGTCGGCGGTGACCCGCCCTGCGGCGAACTCCGGCACCGAGACCGTGAACTGGTAGAGCGGCTCAAGCAGCCGGGTGCCGGCCTGCTCGAGGGCCGCCATCAGCACGATGGGCGTGGCGCCCGTGTAGTTGCCCACGGTGGTGGAGATCGAGTCAAACGCCCCGCCCAGGAGCGTCACCCGCACATCGGTCACCTGCCAGCCCGCGAGGCCTTGCT
>JARBUG010000036.1 GCA_029239785.1 Symbiobacteriaceae bacterium
CGCTCGACTTGCATGTCTTAAGCACACCGCCAGCGTTCGTCCTGAGCCAGGATCAAACTCTCCGAAGAAAATTTGCGGCTCTTAATTTGAGTTCGTACGTTCGCTTAGCTTTTCGCTTTGCTACACTGTCTAGTTTTCAAGGTTCCAGGTCTCTGCCATCAACGTCGCCGTCGACAGCTTTTGTAGATTATCACACCCCGCCCCGGACCGTCAACCCTGAAAAGGTTGGTTTTCCGTCCCAACTGAGAAAGTCCAAAAAGTCGACCAGCTCCACACACTTTCTCCATATCTTTCTGCCATTCTTCTGCTTGTGAATCAAGGAACATTCAGGGAGGAAGACCGCTGTGGACATGACGCACTACATGGGACTTATTGCAGAGAATCAACCCTGGAACCTCATCATCTTCATGGCCATTCCCGTGATTCTGGCTGAAACCCTCGTTGCCACTGAGTTCTTCGTCGTCTTCCGCCGGCTCACCACCGGCTCCCTGCGGCAGTTCAACAAGATCCTCGGCATCGTCATCGGGCTTTACATGACCGGCGTCTTCATTAAGATGCTCACGATCATACCGGGGATCGAATGGAACACCTGGGTCGATTTCGTGGCAGTCTGGTCTTACACCCTCGGCGCCCTGCCGCTCCTGGCCATCGCACTCATGGAGATGGGCCTGCTCTTCCGGGGCCGCAGGGAAGAGGACAAAATGAAGATCCACTTCCTTCTCCTCACGGCCTTCCTGGTGCTTGGCCACGTAGCCATGATCTTCGGCATGGTGAATCCGTCCATTATCTCGGGTGGTACCGGCAGCTCCGGTGGCCACAATATGTAGAACGAAAGCCCGCCTGTCACGGCGGGCTTTTCTTTTTGAGCCTGTGCTACTTCGCCTGCACCGCATGGCCCCCGAACTCACGCCGCAGGGCGGCGACCACCTTCCCCGACATGGTATCTTCCTGCCGGGAACGCAGCCGCATTGCATACGACATGGCAATTACGGGGGTGGGCACGCCAGCCTTCCAGGCCTCCTCGATCGCCCAGGACCCGGTGCTGCCGCCGCCGACCTCACCGCGAATCCCTTCAAGGTGCGGATCATTCCGGAAGGCCCGGGCAGCCAGTTCCATCAACCAGCCCCGCACCACGCTGCCGTGGTTCCACAACTCTGCAACCTGTGCATTATCGACATCAAACGGGCTGGCTTCCAGCAGTTCAAACCCTTCGCCAATCGCCTGCAAAATGCCGTATTCGATACCGTTGTGCACCATCTTCACAAAATGACCGGCACCGCTGGGACCAACGTGAGCGTAGCCGCCAGGCTGCGAAATCGCCCGGAAGAGCGGTTCCGCCAGCTCAAAGGCCTCCTTCTTGCCGCCGACCATCAGGCAGAGGCCGTTCAGGGCGCCCTCCAGACCGCCGCTGGAACCGCAGTCCAGGTACTGAACACCCATCTCCTCCATCTCTGCTGCCCGGCGCACAGAGTCACGGTAGAAGGAGTTACCGCCGTCAATCAACACGTCTCCGGCCTTCAGGTGCGGCTTCAACTCTCGAATCACGTTATCGACGGCCTCGCCGGCAGGTACCATCATCCAGATGACTCGGGGGCTCTTGGGCAGCAAATCGACCAGGCTGCCCAGGTCGCGGGCGCCCACCGCGCCCTCGGCCTCCAGTTCAGCCACGCTGCCGGGGTTGACATCAAAGACCACGGCGTGGCCACCGACCTTGTGCAGGTTGCGCACCAGGGCCCCGCCCATCCGTCCGAGCCCGATCACACCGTACCACTTGGCTTGCATGATCACACTTCCTTGTCCATCAGCATGTCGCGGGCGTCGAAGCGGATGGGATGCAGAGGCTCGAGCACCTCGCAGCTCCCCGTAGCGAGCAAATCCGGCAGCAGGCTTTCACTTACATAGAAACGTTCCAGGTGCTTCGTATCACGTAGCCGAATGATCCGGGCTTCGGCCGGGGTCACCTTCAGGCAGCAGGCGAGCGCCACCGCCAGCGCCTCCCGGTCGGTGTCGACCGTGAGCGCAACCCGGGCGCCCTCCGGGGTCTTTGCCGTGATGCAGTTCATGTAGGTCTTGTGCGCATCCATCTGATCGACGGCCTGGCGCAGCACCACATCGGCCATGCCGATGCCGACGGCATTCCCTTCCGTCCCGGGCGTCAGATCCCGCACGATGATCCGCTGGATGTCCGGCCCCGTGCCCGTCGGCCCCGTGTAATACCGGCCGACCACGTTCGAATCCATTCCCAGACCGCTGATATCCTTGCCGATATAGTCCAGAATCAGCACATCTACCGCGCTAACCGGCAACCGGGCCATTCGGTCCCGCGCCAGCTTCAGCAACGCCTGCTCCCGCTCCCATATCTGATCCGCCGGCACCGCCTCAATGTGCGTCAGGCGGGCATGGCCGTTCTCGACCAGCGCCAGGCCGAACGGAATGTTCACCTTGGTCAGCGTGAACCGGCCCACCGCCGGAATCAACCTGTGAAAGACCGCAAACCCCTGGGCGTGGAACGTATCCGCGCCCTTCTGCTTCCCCAGACCGATGGCGACCATCTTCAGCAGACCGCTCTCCACCGGGCCATGAAAGTCGGTGTGCGGCTTCACCCGATTGACCGGGATGATCACGTCGGCGCCTTCATACGCATGCCGGTCGATGTAAACGGGAACCCCGTTCTCCACGGTACCCAGTTCCACCGTCTCCATGCTGGAGCGAATCTCGCAGCCCATCGTCTCCGGCGTGATGCCGTAAGATGCGAGCACTTCAAGCTGGCCCTCCGCCGTGGCACCGCCGTGCGAGCCCATCGCCGGGATGATGAAGACCTGGGCGCCCAGCCGCTTCACTTCGTCTACCGCGGCCCGGGCCACCTCATCAATCCGATCGATGCCCCGGCTGCCCACCGCCAGGCAGACCCGCTGCCCGGGCCCGACCGCCCCGGGCACCGCTGCAAACGCCGCCCGCACGGCCCCGGCCACATCGGTCACTTCGGCCGGGTCCATGTGATAGCGCACCAGTGCCCAGCGGGGTAACTCACCCCGCTCAAACTCCTTGAAGCTCATACCAGAGCCCCCAACGCACGCAACTCCGCCTCAATCCCAAAAGCCTCGTCGGGCGTGCACTCCCGGAGGGGCGCCCGCATGCCGCCAAACGCCAGGCCCCGCCAGTGAACGGCCAGCTTATAAGGATGCACGTACGGCCCCCGCTTCAGGGCGTCCCGCAACTGCACTACCTGCGCCTGAATCTGGGCCGCCCGCCCGGCGTCGCCGGCCCGCACAGCATCGTACAGGGCGACCATCACCTCGGGGAAGCAGTCAGCAATCGCACTCACCACGCCCGCCGCCCCGGCCGCCATCGCCTCGACCACCATGGCGTCGGTCCCGACGATCACGCTCCGGCCCGGCACCGCCGCAACAAACTGCTTCAGCTTGTCCAGGCTCTTGGACGAATCCTTGACGCCCTTGATCTGCGGGTAGCGATCGGCCAGCCGGGCCGCCAGGGCCGGGCTGATCGTGTTCTTCGCATTCCCCGGAATGTCGTACAGGTATAAATTGAACCCCGGCACCGCCTCGCAGACAGCTGCGAAGTGCGCCTCCAGCGCCAGGTCATCCGCCGGGAAGTAATACGGCGCAACCACCGCCGCCCCCGCCGCCCCGAGCGCCCGAGCCTCCAGGGTCAGGGCAATCGTCTCGGCGGTAGATATCGCACCAGTCATCGGCACGACGGGCACCCGGCCTGCCGCGGCCTCGATCACAACCGCCATCACCTGGCACCGCTGGGTCACCGTCATGACCGGCCCCTCGCCGTTGGTGCCGCAGGGGAAGAGTCCATGCACTCCGTGCCCGACTAGCCATTCCACGTACCGAGCCAACGCGAGCGAATCGACTTCGCCCGAAGCATCAAACGGGGTAAGAACCGCCGGAATCACACCGTACAGCGTCATGCTCCGCACCCCCTCACAGCCCCGCCCCAGGCAGGCCCGACCGATCGGGCATACTGCCGCAGCAACAGGCTGGCTTCTTTCTCCGTTGCGACCCACCGCTGCCGCCGCTCCGTCAGCTCCTCGTCGGAAACCTCCAGCGTGACAGAAGCATGCGCCAGGTCGATCGTAATCATATCGCCGTCACGCACCAGAGCGATGTTCCCGCCCTCGGCCGCCTCCGGCCCCAGGTACCCGACCGCCATCCCGGCCGAAGCGCCCGAAAAGCGCCCGTCAGTAATGACCGCCACATTCCCGATTTTCTTGATGATCTCCGTCAGACGATGCAGTTCCCGCATACCCGGGCCGCCCTTCGGCCCCTCGTACCGGACCACCAGCACATCGCCCGGCTGCACTTCACCCTGAGTGGCGGCCTCCTCGGCGGCTTCCTCAGCCTCAAACACCCGAGCCGGCCCCCGGAAATACTCGGCCTCAGCCGCCGACCGCTTGATCAGCGCTCCCTCAGCCGCCAAGTTACCCCGCAGCACCTGAATCCCGCCCGACGCCAGCAGTGGTGAACCAAACGGGCGAATCACCTCACGGTCGGTCACCACCGACGCCGACACGTTCGCTTCCAGAGAACGACCCGTCACCGTCACCCGGGCGCCGTGCAGCACCGGCAGCAACTCCTTCAGCACCGCGGCCGTACCGCCCGCCCGCCGCAGGTCGTTCACCGTCCGCCCGTTGTGGTTAGGCGTCACCGCGCAAATGAACGGCGTCCGCCCGCTCACCCGCTCCCAGTCGTCCAGGTCGAGTGAAATGCCCGCCTCGGCCGCAATCGCCGGCAGATGCAGCACGGTATTGAGCGACCCACCGATGCCCAGCACCAGCGCAATCGCATCTTCAAACGCATCCCGGGTCAGAATCGTCCGGGGGAGCGGCCCACCGGCCAGCACCATCTCCATCACCCGGCGCCCCGATGCCTTTACCAACTCAACCCGCTCATCCGACTCCGAAGGCAGCAGCGCCGCCCCCGGCAGGCTCATGCCCAGCGCCTCGGTCACCATGGCCATGGTGTTCGCCGTACCCAAGAACGAGCAGACGCCCGGCCCGTTGTAATACTGGGCGGTCACCCGCACCAGCTCTTCCTCGCCAATTTCGCCCTTCAAAAACCGCTGACGGGCCGCCTTCGAATCCGCCGGGGTAATGGCATTTCCGCTCGGTCCGCCGGTCACAATCACCGTCGGCAGATTGAGCCGCGCCGCTGCCATCAGCATGGCCGGCACAATCTTGTCGCACGACGCCAGCATGACCACACCATCGAAGATGTCATGCCCCAGAATCATCGTCTCAACCGAATCAGCGATCATATCACGGCTGGGCAGCGAGTAGCGCATGCCGCCGTGACCCTGGCCAAACGCATCGCACATGGCGATGGTGTTAAACTCCAGGGGCAGCCCGCCCGCTTCCCGCACAGCCTCTTTCACCGACTCGCCCATCCGCCGCAGCGGCACATGGCCCGCCACAAAGTCATTGTGGGAGTTGACCACGGCGATGATGGGCTTGTCCATATCGGCATATTCGATGCCGCACGAGGCCAGGTGACCCTTCAGCACCGCCCGATGATAGGGCGGGATCCGATCCAGCCTGCGTTCCATACCCTACACGCTTCTTTCCCGAATGGCCGCCAGAGTGTAAAAATCCTTCTGCACATGATCAAACACCTGACGATAGAGACCAAACAACTCTTCATAGATGGCGTGACGCCCCATATCCGGCGCCACCCGCTGCTCCATATCGATGAACCGATGGACGTATGACAGATCATCCGCCACGCCAAGGGCTACGGCGCCGAGCACGAAGGCGCCCAGAGCTGAGCCTTCCTTCTCATCCGGCACGGCAACCTCCCGGCCAAACACATCGGCACAGACCTGCAGCGACAGGTCGGAGCGGGCAAACCCACCGGTCGCCCGGATCTCTCGGGCCGTCCCCGTCAACTCCTCGATCGGACCCAGCACGCTGTAGAGCCGGTACGCAATCGCTTCCACCACCGACCGGGCCATGTGGGGCCGGCCATGCTCCAGGCCCAGCCCGAACCAGACGCCCCGGGCCCGGGCGTTGAAGCCCGGCGACCGCTCGCCCGCCAGGTACGGCAGGAACAACAGTGACCCCGACCCGGGCGGCACCGAGGCCGCCTCGGCCATCAACTCGTCATACCCCGACGAGCCCGGGTACAGCAAGTTCCGCGCCCACTGCATGGCAATCCCGCCGTTGTTCAGCGAGCCGCCCAGAATCCAGCGGTCCTTGTCCAGGTAGTAGCAGAAGACCCGGGCCTTCGGGTCCGCCACCGGCTTCGGCACGCAGGCCCTCACGGCCCCGCTCGTCCCGACCATCGCTGCGACCACGTTCGGCTCAATCGCCCCGCACCCCAGCGACGAAAGCACCCCGTCGCCGGCCCCCGCCACCACGGGCGTTCCGGCCAGCAAGCCCAGGCGCCCCGGCAGCAGCGGGAAAGTCGCCATGTTCGGCACAACTTCAGACAACTGGTCACGCCGCACGCCGGCCAATTCCAGCGCGTCCATGTCCCAGTCCAGCGTTTCGCAGTTCAGCAGGCCCGTGCCCGTGGCCAGGTTGTAATCCAGCGCCCACTTGCCCGTCCAGTGATGAATCAGCAGCTCCTTGATCGACGCCCAGCGGTGGGCGCCCACCAGCAGCCCCGGCTGATTCTCCTTGAACCACAAGAACTTGTAGAGCGGATACATCGTGTGCGGTGGGCAACCGGTCCGGGCGTACAGGTCAAACCAGTCACTGCGCCCCCGCACCCAGTCCACCTGGGCAGCGGACCTGGTATCAGCCCACGTAATCAGCCCCGAAAGGTACTGCCCCGTCGGCCCAACGGCAATCAACGAGTGCATGTACGTGCACAGAACGACACCCAAAACGTCCGCCGCCGCCACACCGGCCCGGGCAACCGCCTCCGGTACCACCGCATCGGCGGCGGCCAGCAGTTCGCGCGGGTCCTGCTCTACCCAACCCGGCTTCGGCGTCTGCAGCGGATAGGCCCGGCTGGCAGTCCCCAGCACCCGGCCCTCCAGGTCAAAAACCAGCGCCCGGCACGAGGTCGTACCCAGGTCGAGCGCCACGATTGTTTTGCTCATAGTTTTTTTCGGGCCGCCGCCACCGACGTAGCATGAATCGACGCCGACGCCCGCTCCTTATCCGCAAAGATCATCGACACCATTAAGGTATCCAGAACTGCAAGCTGCACAATGCGCGAGGTCATCGCATCGGTCTGAAATTTTGTCTCCCGACAGACGCTGTACAGGTTGATATCCGCCGCCTTCGCCGCCGGCGACCGGGGAAAGCCGGTCAGCAAAACCGTCTGCGCGCCCTGGTGCCGGGCAATCTCCAGCGTCTCCACGATATCCCGGCTGTTGCCCGAGTGCGAAATGGCCATCAACACATCGCCGCGGCCAAGCACCGCCGCCGCCATCACCTGCATATGCGCATCCTGCTGCAGCGTGGCGACAACGCCCAACTTCAGCAGCTTGTGCACAAAGTCCAGCCCTACCGACGCGGAGCCGCCAAAGGCCGCCACCACTACCCGCCGGGCCGAAAGCAGCGCATCGCGGGCCGCGGCCAACTGGGCGCTGTCCACCATACCGACGCTGTCTTCCACCGCCTGCCGGGTGGCCGCAAAGACCTTCTTCTTGATCGTCTCCACGTCGTCGGTGGCGGTCAGATCGCCCAGGGCGTCCACCGAGGCTTCGGTCAGCGACTGCGCAATATCGATCTTAAACTGATGGAAACCGTCATACCCGAGCTTTCGGTAAAGCCGGATGATCACCGTCTCCGACACGCGGCACCGGGCCGCGAGCGCCGAAATCGACAAGGAGACAAACTCCTTGGGATCGCTCAGGAGAAAGGACGCCACCGCCTGCTCCTTGTCGGACAGGTCATGGCGAATGCCGCTGATTCTGGCCTCAAGGGCTGTGCTCAAGCGTACCTGCAGGTCTCCATCGTTGGTTGCCATGGTCGTTTACCCCTTCACTGCACCGGCCGTCAGGCCACGCACGATATACTTCTGGGTCATCAGAGCCAGCACCAGCACCGGGAGCGTAATAATCACCGATGCCGCCATCAGGCCGCCCCAATTGACTTCAGAATAGGATAGGAAGTTGAAAATCGCAACAGGAAGGGTTTTCGTATGCACGCCCGACAGGATCATCGAGAACATAAAGTTGTTCCACGAGAAGACAAACGCCATAATCGAACCCGTGATGATACCGGGGCCGGAAATCGGCAGCACCACCCGCAGGAACGCATACTGCTCCGTGCAGCCGTCCACCCGGGCCGCGTCGATCAGGTCGTTGGGGATTCCCTCGAAGAACGGAATCATGACCCAAACCACAAACGGCATGGTCACCAACATGTGGGCCAGAATCAGCGCCGGCATGGTGTCCACCATCTTCAGGCGGCTGAAAATCATAAACCAGGGAATCAGGAACGTAATGCCCGGCACAATACGGGCCACCAGAATGGTAAAGCCCAGGCTCGGCAGCCGGCGGCGGGCGATGGCATAGGCCGCGGGAAGGCCCAGCACCAGTGCGGCCAGTGTCGCGCCAACAGCGATGACGAAGCTGTTGAGCATATACATCAGGAAGTCCTGGCCTTCAAAAACCTCAACGTAGTTCTTGAAGGTGGGCGTAAAAATCCACTTGGGCGGCATGGTCAGAATCTCCGACTGGGTCTTAAAGCTCGAAATGATCATCCAGGCGAACGGGAACATGAAAGCGACAAAGAACAGCACCAGCCCCACGACATAGAGGACGTTGAGCGCAGGGTGAACTTTCTTCCGCGGGTTCATGACAACGCCCCCTTCCGGGCCCAGTTCATGAAGATGACGACGCCCATGACAATCGCAAAAAAGATCATCAGCAGTGAGCTGGCGGCGCCCATCTGGAAGTAGCCGAAGCCCAGGTTGTAGCCGTACAGGTTCAGCGTCTCGGTCGCATAGTTCGGGCCGCCCTGCGTCATCGAATAAATGATGTCAAAGGTCTTCAGCGCATCGATGGACCGCAGAATCACCGCCATGCCAATCGTCGGGCGCAGCATGGGCAGCGTGACATGCCAGAAAGTCTGCCAGGCGGAGGCTCCGTCCACTTCTGCCGCCTCAAACGGGTCAGACGGCATGGAGACGAGCCCAGCCAGAATGATCAGGGCCATCATCGGTGTCCACTGCCAAATGTCGACCAGCACCAGCGACGCCAGGGCCGACCCCTCCGACGCCAGCCAGAGCGACTGCGGCAAATGCAGCGACTTCAGGAAATGGTTCAGATAGCCGATGGTCGGCTCAAACATGAGCAGCCAGACCATGCCAATCGCCACCGGCGTGGCGACCATGGGGAGCAGGAAGAGCGTTTTTAGAAGGTTTTTGCCGGGGAAGTCCCGGTTCAGCATTACCGCCAGCACGAGGCCGATAAGCGTCTCGCCGACGAGCGCCAGACCGGTAAAATAGAAGGTCCGCCAGACCGACATCCAGAAGCGGTGGTCTTTCCCCAGCAGGTTGATATAATTCTCCAGGCCGATAAACTTGGCCGGCGTAACAGCCGACATGGACCACTCCGTCAGGGAGATCCACGCCGTGTAAAGAATCGGGAATGCCATCATCACGACGATAAAGATGACGGCGGGCGCCGGGAAAACCCACTTGAGGTTCTTTTCAATCCAACGGCTCACAACTGCCCACCCCCGGTTGAAGCTAGCGACCACGCCGGATACGTGCGCCCGGGCCAAAACAGGCCCGGGCGCCCCGTCCGGTCAGGAATTACTTGTTCTCTTCGGCCAGCAGCTCGTTCAGCTTCACATTCCGGTCCTTCGCGATGGCTGCAATGTCCTTCTGACCGATGGCGGCGGTGATGATCTCGCCGATCAGGTCACGGGCCTTGCCAACGTTGATGACCAGCGGACGGTCAGAGGGCTTGCCGATTTCGCCGGACTTCTTGGCGACCTCGACCCACTCCTTCGGCCAGGACTTGGTACCCTCGGGGTTGTTCCAGGCAGAGGCCCGGGCGCTCGGGTTGCCGGCGGCCTGGGTCTTCAGGACCATCTCCTTGGAGGAGGCCCACTTGACGAACTCCCAGGCAGCGTCCTGCTTCTTGGAGGACTTGGCGATCGACAGGCCCCAGGAGGTGATGGAGTAAGGAGCGGAGCCCTTGTCACCAGCGGGGAACTGGGCGAAACCGATCTTGTCGCCAACGGTCGACTTGTCCGGAGCGGTCACGTTCAGGTAGAGGGAGTTGGCGTCGACCCACATAGCGGCCTTGCCCTGCGCCATCAGCGCCGAGGCCTGCTGCCAGTGCATGTTCAGCACGCCGGGAGGTCCGTACTTGCCGAGCAGGTCGCCGTAAATCTTAAAGGCCTTCAGGGCTTCGGGCGAATCCATGGTGAACTTGCCGTCCTTCACGAAGTCGCCGCCCATGCTGTACAGGAAGCTGGAGAACTGGGTAACTGCGGGGTTACCCTGTCCACGCATCACGATGCCGTAGAAGTCCTTGCTCGGGTCGTTCAGCTTCTTCGCTGCCTCTTCGAGTTCGGCCATGGTCGTGGGCACCTTGACGCCCTTCTCCTGGAAGAGGTCCTTGCGGTAGTAAATGATCTGCTGCTCGGTCACGAGCGGAATGCCGACCAGATGGCCGTTGACGGTCTCAGCCTGAATGGGGCCCTTGTGGAAGTCGTTCATGTCCCACTCGGCCGGGGTCTTCTTGGCATCCTTCGCGAAGGTGTTCAGGTCGGCGTACCAGCCGTTCTTTTCGAACTGCTTGGCCTCCTGAAGCGGACGCTGCATGAACACGTCGACGGTGCCGGTGCCGGCGGTCAGTTCAACGGTCAGCTTCTGGGTCAGGTTGCCCTCGGCCAGAACCTCCATGTTGACCTTCATGCCGGTCTGCTTTTCGAATTCAGCGATGTCCTTCTTCACGGTGTCGGTCCAGGGATGCTGCGAGGCCAGGAACCGGATCTCGACGCCCTCAAACGGCTTCTTGGCGGGGTCGGAAGCGGCGGGAGTCGTGGTGGTGGTGGGCTTCTCCTCGGTGCGACCGGCGCAGCCGGTGAGGACCAAGCCAGCGGCCATGACGAGCGTCAGGCCGGCAGCCAGGGAACGGCGGATACCCTTCATCGTTGTGCCCCCTCTGTGAGTGAAGAATGGCCTCTGTACCATCCCTCTGAATGTTAGGGTAGCAAATTTTCTTCTCTGATGCCATGAGCAAAAATAATTTTTTTGCATAGACCGTACAGCAAAACGGAGAGACCGCCCGTTGACCTGGGCGATCTCTCCGTTCAAGTTCACAATTTATTACAGTTCCTCACGCTGGAACCGCCACACCGCGACGCCAAGGAAGACGGGAATCAGCACCGTCGTGATGGTGATGGGAATCCAGGCCCAGTCAGGGACCGGCGACTTCATCATCACACCGGGCACCAACTGGGCGAAGAACCAGGGCGTAACTTTGAGGGTCCAGGGCAGAAGTTGGGGCACAATCTGGCCGGAGAAGAGCAGCCCCAGAGTAATGCCGGTCACAGCGCCCCGCCCGGTAAAGAACGTACTCAGCATTAGGTACAGCGCTTGATAGAAGTACATATGCGCCAGCAGCAGGCCGAGGGCCTTCGCCATCGGCAACGCTTCGGGGAGGGTGCCGCCGCTCCAGAACCACATTTGCACCACAAATATGGCCATCTGCAGCAGCACCGCCAGCGTTGTCATGCCTGCGGCATGCGCGAGGAACTTGGTTAACACAAACGACGGGCGGGCCACCGGCTTGGAAAGAATCCAGGCGGCGGTACCCAACTGCCGCTCACCGATGATCGCGTCCTGAATGGAGAGGATGGCGCCCACAGGAATCGCCACCATGGTCAGACTGAAGAAGACCTGGATACCCATCATAAAGGGCATGTCGGGAGGAGCACCTGTCGCAGGGGTCTCATTCCGCAACATGACCTGCATAAGAGCCACCACGCCGTTGAGAAGGAGCGTCCAGAGCAGCGTCTGCTTCCAAAGGCGTGACGTCCCGAACCAGAGGCCCAGCTCCTTGCGGAGCAGGTTGCCAAAGCCACTGCGCCAACCCGTTTCACGAACCGGCTTCAGCACGGCATTAGCGGCCATTCTGCTCACCTCCCACCAAACCGAGGAAAACCTCTTCCAGGTTGTAGCGCCGGCGCCCGAACTCGGTCACGGTGCAGTGCTCGTCTGACAGCACCAGCCTGAGCAGGCGCGCCTCCGCCGCTTCATCATCCGTAACGGCGACCTGCCAGCAGGCAGTCTGGCCGGCTTCCTCGGTGGCCTCAACCGACGCCACCCAGGGCTGTTCTTCCAGCGTCCGCCTCGCAACCGCCCCGTCGCCCTTTACGACCACGTTGTAAATGGTCCTGCCGCTGCCGGCCAGCAGTTCCCCGATCGGCGCCTGCGCCACCAACTGCCCGTGGTTCATGATGGCCACCGAGTCACTGACCCGCTGCACATCATCGAGAATATGAGTCGAGTAGAAGATCGTGCAGTGTTTGCGCAGTCGCTCCATAATATCCAGCACATCCTTGCGGCCCATGGGGTCCAGCGAGGCCGCCGGCTCGTCGAGAATCAGCAAATCGGGGTAGTTGATCTGCGCCTGCGCGATACCCAGCCGCTGCCGCTCACCGCCCGAGAACCCCTTGATCGGCCGGTCAGCTTTCTCCTTCAGCCCCACCAGGTCTAGCGTTTCGTTCACGCGCTCTTCAATCGCTCCCGCCGGCCCCTCGTAGAAGAACCGGGCCGTCAGCCGAAGCGTCTCCCGGGCGGTCATATGATCATAGTACCGGGGGTCCTGGGCCAGGTACCCGACCCGCTTGCGAATCGCTACGGTCTCATGGACAATATCAAGCCCAAAGACCTTCCCGGCCCCCGCCGTAGGCCGAATCAACCCCAGCAGCAGTTTAATCGTTGTGCTCTTGCCTGCACCATTTGGGCCCAGGAAGCCGAAAATCGAGTGCTCCGGCACCCGCAGGTCAAGCCCCTGCAGGGCCTGGACGCCCTTGAAGCTTTTGCTGAGCCCCAGGGTCTCAATCACCATGGCCACTTGCGTTACCCCCTTCATCATCTCAATATGTACTACGTCAGTATACGGTGAAAAATTTCACAGCCCTTGCGTCTGAACACAAAAAAAGTGGCCACCCGAATACCGGGTGGCCGTAAAGCTGTATCACACAGAGGGGGTCAACACACTTAGAGTGTAAAACCCTCGTGTTACAGACCTGTGACACGTGGATAACAATCGTGATAAGAATGGGTTGCGGTTTTGTCATCTACGTTGATGATATGCCTCCGTCTGTTGACGGAGTGTCACCTCATTCCTGTTTGCCTTTGGCAGACGCCTCCGACTCATCCTCACGGACGGTGCGGAACGCCTTCTTGAACTCCCGGATTCCTTCGCCCACCGACTTGCCGAGCTGCGGCAGTTTGGCCGGCCCGAAAATCAGAAAGGCGATGACCAGCACGACCACGAGCTCCGTAATGCCGATTTTCCCCAGCATGAAAACGCCTCCCTAAATTTCGAGCACCGCCGCGTACACCAGGCGCCGGGCCGTGGGGTTCACAAATGCAGCAGCCGTAAAGCTCTGCGACAGGCCATCGGCCAGGAACCGCTCGTACTCCCGAATCACCAGGCGGTAGGGCTTCTCACCCCGATCGGTGGGGAGGGCGACACCGCCGGACCAGGTAAAGTCGTCGCCGTCGTCCTCGGTCAGTTGCAGCGGATGAACGGTAGAACTGGCGGTCACCCAGCCCAACTCCTGGTCCAGGCCGCTGTTGGGCGCCCGGGTCTCGACCGTCACTTCGATTTCGCTGGAGATCCGGCCGACCCGGCTCTGTTTGTATCCCGGTCCGCAAACCGTGACCGCCACCAGGTCGGGCCGGTCAGCGTCAAAGACCACCGTGGCCAGCCGGTCGGGCGCCAACTGGGCGAAGTCGGCCAGCACCACCCGCGACAGATGAGCATTGGCCAGCGACTTGGGCTGGTAGCGGGCCAGCGCCAGCCGCACGAACGGCCAGTACGAATGCCCGGCATCGATCTCCATGTCGCAGTACCAGAGCTTGCGCTTTTCGTCAAAGCCGACCTTGTGCCCGGCGACGGCCACAGTCGTCCCCTGCACCTCTTCCAGCGTCAGTCCGGTGGCTACGGCCTCCGCCCGCGGGAAGTGCGCCACGTTGGGAACGGCGTAAGTTGCGTTGGAGAGCCAGATCGGGTCCATGCCCCACTGGGTCACGAAGGGCTTCAGCCCCTCGGGCGGTGACTTGGGGGGCGCCTTGATCAGGGGACCCTTGGGCTGAACCCACAGGACGGCGCCCAGCAGTTCGCCCTCGCCGGACGAGAACCAGGGCCGCTCCATGTAAACCCGCAGGCCGCCGGCCCGCCGGATCGCCACGCTGCCCTCGCCCTCCACCAGCTCTTCCTTTGACCAGTTGAAGGTGGGCACCACGTAGAGCACCTTGGGCGCCGCCGGCCGGGCGGAGTTGAGCACATCCACCTCGGTGGGCGCCGCAGTCTCACGGGTAACGGGGCCGGGCAGATAGGCGTACGCCACGTCAACCATGGCACCGCTGGCGATCTTGCCGCCGTCAATTCTGGCGATGGTGCCCGCAGCGGGGGCCAGGGTGTAGTCGACGTCGGCCCGGCAGACCACACCCCCGACCGTCACCTTCTCGCTGCCCTTCACAACCGCCGTATGCCCCAGGCTCTGGGCCGCGGTGCCGGTAAGCGTCACGCTCGCCGTGGCCGCCTGCTGGAAGTACTCCTTGTAGCGGCTGGTAGCGATGGCCGAGTACTGGACCCGCCGGTACTTGGTGTCACCGAACTCCTGCTTGACATACAGGGGAGCGCCGGTGGCGCCGTACAGCACGGGAACTTCGCCGGCGTGGGCGCTGCCGGAAATCGTCTTCCAGGTCGGCTCGCTCGGAATGTCGACCGGCTCGTTCCAGTTGGCCATCATGTCCAGCTTCTCGGTGGACTTCCCCTCCACCTGAACCGTATCGGTCAGAATGGTGTGGGTGTGCCCGAGTCCCCGCTCCGACTTGAGCGCCTGGTAAGCCGGAATCAGCAGCGGCTGCTGAACAGCATGCACCAGCGTCACGTAGCGGTGCGGTGACAGCATCCAGTGGCCGCCGCGCAGCGCCAGCGCCCGCAGGCTGTTCAACTGCGCAGGCGGCAGGCCGGCCTCGGAGAGCCAGCGCCACAGCCCCATCATGGACAGGTCACGCTCATCCAGGAAGGAGCTCAGCCGGACCCGCACCATCTCCGCCTTGGGCAGCCGCACGGTCAGGACCCGGGTCTCGGCGTCAAAGGTCGGTGCCCCGCTTCCTTCCTCCACAACCATGCGGAAAGGCAGCCGGTCGGGCCAGGCATTGCCGAAGGGAATCCGGGTGAAGGCCCCGGCCGGGGTGCCCGGCAGCCCCCGCAGGGCGGCGCCCCGGGCCATGGGGTCAGGCAGGTACGGCAGCAGCAGCGTATCATCCGGATGAACGCCATCAGGGTTGAACAGCGTCTCCCGGGCCGTAATGGTGGCATAGGCCGCCTTGTCCAGCCCGTTCTCGACCCCGGCATCAAACAGCCCGTGGGTCTCGGCAAACAGCTGCGACGTGCGGGGCGGCGCCACATGCCGCTCGGCCACCCCGGCCGCCGGCGTGTCGTAGTTGGAGCGAATCACCATCCGCTCCACCGACTCGCCCTGCGTGGCGGGCGCCTTCAGCAGGGTCATGGGCGACGTCACCGGCTCCATGCGGGTGTACATCGACGTTTCCGTCGCCTGGGAGTCTTCTGCCACGGTGTGGGGCAGCGAGTTGCCCGCCAGGTCTGCGGCCCGTGCCCGCATGCGGTAGCTGGTGCCAAAGCGCAGGCGGGGCAACGACCGGGGCACCGGGTTGAAAATCGTCTGCAGCCCGAACTCGGCGGCCGGGTCGGTGGGCGGCGTAGCGGCGGCATCTTCGTTGTTCACCATTTTGCCGTACCGGGGCGCCGACAGGCTCCACCCCTGCCATGTCACCATGGTCTCGTGCAGGTACAGGTCCGGCGAGGAGTCATCCGCCGACTGGCTCACGCCCATCGTCGTGGTGCCCTCGTCCTCGGCGCTCAGCACCAGGCCCCCGTCGAACTGGTAGAAGCCCTGGCGGCGGTGCAGCGAACGCCACTCGCCCGACCGGTCATCCCAAATATCCACCCGGTAGCCCCTGGTTACATCCTCCGCATACAGGTCGATGTCGGAGGAGCCGCCCTCGGCCACCGTGTTTTTCTGCTTGGACAACTTCAGCATGTTGACCAGGTTCATGGCAGCGCCCGTCTTCACCAGCGAGAGGCCGCCGGACCGCAGCGCCGGCACGGCGTACTTTCCCGGCGTATCCGCCGAACGATGCAAGGTCGACTGCGCCCGCAGCATGTTGTTCGCAAAGTCCAGCACTTTCAGGGCGGAGCCGTCCACGTCGGTCTGCTCCACGCCATACTGAGGGCCGCCCAATTTCAGCATGCCGTTATCCAGTTCCGCCGCCGAGGGGCGGGGCGCCGGCAGAAAACGCTGGCTCAGCGCAATCAGCACGTAGTGCGTCCGCGGCGTGATGTTGCTGGTGGCGCCCATAGAAGGCGACCACGACGGCTCAACCTGCACGAAACCGCTCGTGGGGAGGGCGCCGTCGTACGGCACCTCCAGGTCGATCACCAGGCCCATCCGCCGCATGATCTCCGGGTAATCACCCAGCGATGAGACGACCTGGTGGAAATCCAGCTTGGGCACAGGCACGGCGGCCCGCTGCGCCGCATTGCGGTTCTTGCTGTAGAAGTTCTTGACCATGTGGAAGTCCAGCGCCGGATTACCCGACTGCGGCGGCACCGCCTGCGACTTCTCCATGACCGCGTCCAGCGCTTGCTCCAGTTGCTGCTCCTTGGTGGGAAGGTTGTGGGTCGGGTTGCGAATCGGATCCTGGTAGGTCGCAATCTGCCCGAAACGCTCCCGCAGGTTCCGCACGTCCGGGTAGTCGTTATCCTTATCCTGCCCGACCCCTTCGGCCAGTGCGGTGTAATTGCCCTTGATGAAATCCATCACATTACGCACGGGGAACGAGTGGACCCGCCGGTTAGCCAGTTGCGGGAACTCGTACGGCCGCACGAACGTGGTCGTTTTGAAGAGCGACTGCCACAGCGCCGGGCTCGGCGCCGCGCTCACCACCGTGGCCGGCCGCGGGGCGCCGCCGTTGAAGCGCACGGCGTAGCTGACGGCCTTGCTGGCCCAGTCCACAAAATCGGGGAACTGGGCGAGCGTCGGCACGGGCAGCCCTTCGTTGGTCATCAGCCGGGGGGATACGAAGACCGAAAATCGGAGGCGGGACGCCTCAGACTCAGACACGATCCCATTGGGCAGCGCTGTCCACATCACCGTCTGCTTTTTCACCTGAACCGCCCCCTCCTTATGCGAACGCGTCGGCGTAGCTGTTCCAGTCGTCTTCGGTCATCAGGTCCGCAAACGTCGGGTCGCCGGCGGAGCCCTTGAACTTGCGCTCCACATGCAGATCGACGCTGATCGAGAAGAAGATGATCTCGATTTTGACCGTCAGGGTCGCCTGGCCCCACACCTTGTCGTTGGGGATATCGTAGGTCAGGCTCATGTTGAACTCGGCGGAGATGGTGATCAGGCCCAGCACGCTCAGGTGGCCGCCCAGGCGCAGGTAGCCGGTCAGACTGGCGTCCTCGCCCTCCATCTTGTAATAGATGCCGACCATGATGTGCGCACCGCCGCTCGCCACGCCGATATCCATCGAGAAGTTGCCGCCGAACTCAAAGGAGGCTTCCATCAGCTCAACGCCGTCCAGGCCCAGGCCCACGGCGAAGAAGCCGCCGCCGCCGAACATGGAGACCGTCAGTGTGAACGGATTTTCCCGCTCGCAGAAGGCGAAGCGGAGGCGGACCGGGTCGCCGCTGAACGGCAGGTTCAGCGCGAGAGAGAGCTTCATGTTGGCAATGGTCAGCACGCCAAGCTGCACGTTCGGAATTGCCAGCGACACGCCGGCGTTCACGCCCGACGGTGATACGTCGAGGCTGAAGCTGAAGGGCCCGCCGCCGCCATCACTCTTGAGGAAATCCTGCAGCGTCTGCACGAACTTGAGCGGTCCGACAAAATCGACCTTATCGATCTTCGGATCGACGTCCATCTTTGCGCCGTCCGATGCGTTGAAGCTGATTTTGTTGAACTTGAGGATGATGAAGCTCGTGACCGGGGCGATCAGGTCGACCGTGAAGTCCTCCAGCAGGCCCTTGACCTCGTACTTCGGCGGGTTGCCGTCAAAGTCCTGAAAGAGGCGGGCGAACAGCTCGAACTTCGTGTTGCTGTTAGTTTTGAAGATATGGAGGGGGTCGTCCTTCACATCCGGACGCCACTCCAGCTTCGTTTCGACGCCCAGGGGGACGGCGTTCTTATCTTCTTTGCCGTCGCCGCCCTTCGGGTAAACAACGCGCGAGGTGATCTTGGGCACCTTTGCGTTGTCCGTATCGCCGCCCGTGAGGCTGTTGATTTTGTCAAGAATGTCGCTCAGAAGGATGCCGCCCAGAATCTTGGCCTGGTCGTTGAAGAACTGCTTCGGGTCGAAGGTGCCCCCGACGATGTCGTTGATGGCGCCGCCGACGGGACCCATCACCTTGGAGATGCCGCTGATGCCCATGTTCGGCGTGCCTACGCCGCCCGACATGTTGGCCGGGAAGGCCGCCGTGACGGCGTTCACCAGTTCGGCGAAAACGCCGGTCTTATTGGATGCCGCGTTGAAGGCGTTATCGAGGAAGGCCTGGGCCATTTTGATTTTGGCTGCGTTACTTGACTGGGTCAGCGCCTCGACTGCCGCCATTTTGATGCCCGCTTCGGCCATTTTCGGGAAGAAGCGGGGCTGATCGGCGCCGAGCGCCTCATCCTGATCGGGAATTTCCCCGGCGAAGGTCATGTAGTCGGTCTCAAACGAAGTGTCGCCGGGCTTGTCCGCCGGGGCGTAAGCGACCTTCTGGCCCCGCAGGCTGCGCTGGCGCCGGTTCACGTCGCCATTGGCCAAGTTGTTGGCGACAATCGTCATCTTGGCCGCATCATAGGCGATGTCGTCCATGATGAATGCCATGGGGGTCGAGTACTCCTGGCTCTGCCCTTCGCCGTCTACGGTGATGACGTTGAAGAGGTAGTCCTTGCCGCCAACCCGGGGCCAGAACGACGAATCGCCGCTGCCCGGCACGATGGACTGGGGCAGATCGAGCGCCGGCGTGACCGTGTTCGTGATGGTCACCTTCTTCAGGGGCATCTGCCGGCCCTGATAGGCCTGACCCGTAGCCGGATAGGTCTTTTCCGGCTGCCGCACGATGATGAACTTGCGCTGCCGCAGGTAAGCGGCCATGTTACCGGCCGGGGTCGGCTGGAACTTGCGCTCGGTAATGGTAATCAGGGCCGCCCGATGGCCGTACGGGAAGAGATAGCCGGGCTCGACGACCCGGACGTAGGTATCGCGCCCCATAACGGCCCGGTGACGCCACTCTTCTACGGTAAATCCAGCGGGGCGAGCACCCCAGAAGCCGCGCACGTTAAGCCAGGCGCCCAGGGAGGAGAGCATCAGCCGGTCCGCCTGAATCGGCTTGGGGGTGAAGCCCTGAATTTGATAGTTCGAGCTGAGGTGGACGACCTGGCTGCGGTGGGCAGATTCCAGCGACATGCGGAACGGGGAGGTGTCGGGGAAGTTGGCCGGCCCGATAGGCCGGTAGTCCGGTGACCAGATAGCCCGTACGGTACGCAGGTAGGCGGACTGCTCATCGACCTGGTTGTGACCCTGTCGGACCCCAAGGCGGGTGTGCCAGAGTTCCGTCCAGCCGTCGTGGGT
This sequence comes from Symbiobacteriaceae bacterium, assembly GCA_029239785.1. Classification (GTDB taxonomy): domain Bacteria; phylum Bacillota; class Sulfobacillia; order Symbiobacteriales; family Symbiobacteriaceae; genus JARBUG01. Next base: position 19,827 of record JARBUG010000036.1, read on the forward strand.
CACCGGGGTAATGGAGTGCGCCCAGCCCGCGTACTTGTTGGGCGAGAGATGGACCCGGTACGGTGCTTCGATGTAGGTGTGGTACTCCTCCGGCGCCTGAATGCGCGGCGGCGGGATCATTGCGGGCGTCAGCGGTTCGCAGTTGCAGTCATCTTCCACATCGAAGATGGAGAGGCGCAACAGGCTCTCCTTCTGCTTGATGGGGAGCAGCAGCGACGGCGGCAGGGCCGACGGCACCAGGGCGTGGTCGTAGTGCGTCCAGCTGAGCAGCGCTTCCATGGTGTAGGGGATTTCGTTGACACCCGCCGGCAGGCGGAAGGCCAAGCGGCTGGGGCCTGCGATCCGGTTGTTGACCGGCGGCATGGTGGGTGACTCGTCGCCCGGTGAGCCTGCGGTCTCGGTTTCGTAGAAGGCCTGCTCACCGATGGCCTGGGGCGGGAAGGTCACGAGAATGTATGCCGCCCGGTTCTGCTGCTGTCGGACCAGGCGGGCAGGCTTGTCGGCGCCGGCTTCGAGGCGCAGGTTGACAAACTCGAAGTTCAGCACCAGCAGGTCTTCGGGGCGGAGTACGGAGAGCTTCAGGTTGAGCGGGGTCACCACCAGGGGCGGGGGCAGGATGATTTCAGGGGTATCGATGGGACCCTGGGTGGGAATATCGTTTCGGCCCGGCAGTTGCTGTTCGACCTGGTCCAGCTGCGGGTTGGTGGCCAAGTTGACCAGTCGGGAGCGCCCGTCGAACTGCGGCTCCACGATGGTATTCTTCATGGGCGAAGAGAGGCCCAGCAGCGCAGGGCTGCAGACCGCACGGGTGAACTGGCCGTTGCGCTGGACCATTTCGAAGCCCGGCGAGCTGGGGTCGTCGCCGAGCAGCAGGCTGCAGCCCTCCGCGTGGAGCCACGCGGGTTGGTTGCTAAACCGCCCGATGAGGGCCGCCTGGACGCCCTGCTGGTCGAACGTCTTGGCCAGGCGCACAGCAGAGAGCGGGAGCCGGAACGGTGTGCCGTCGGTGCCCCGCAGGCCGCTGTTAGCGACCAGGGATAGGCGAGATTCGTCGGTGCCGGCCTCAGCGGCCATGGCGTGGCGGGTCTCGCCCCGGCGGTTCAGGCTCGCCTCAATGTGCAGGGCGTCGAAGGGGTGGTCGACCGCTTCGAGGGTCCAGCCGGTAGGCGCCCACTGGGCGATGTCCAGGTCCCAGGTGCGGTCACGGCGTCCCAGCGAGATCAGCGTGCGCCGCTCGGCTGCCTGGGCCATCAGGCTGGGCTGGTCGGCGTTCAGCAGCGCCACGCTGACCGAGTCAGAGACCAGGTCGGCGCGTCCCTCGCCAGTCAGGCGGGCCAGGGCGCTGCCTTCAAAGCGGAACGCCCAGTCGGGGTAGAACATCGCTTTGGCGCTGCCGCTCAGGGTCAGCCCGGTGCCGTCGGCGAGGCGGCAGGCGTCATGGGCAAGGGAGCCGAGGCCCGTGGCCGCGACATCGCCGCTGAGCCAGGCGGCGAGGGGCGCCCGGGCCTGGAAGTTACCCAGGGCGAAGGCAAAGGTGATCGTGCCCTCCGCCTCTTTGAGATTCACTTCGCAGGTCATGTCCGCGGGCAGGGCAGTGCCGGGGAAAGTAGCACCGCTAAGCGTCAGGCGAATGTGGTCACCGGATTCCTGCGCGGTCAGGCGGGGTGAACCGCCAAAGGCCCGGGTGTCGATGACCCAGCGTTCTGTTCCACCCAGCTTCAGGGCGGCCCGGTGGCGCCCGGTCACGAGTTGCACGTTGTTGGGCAGTGCGGCCGTGGCCGTGCCGGGTCGGAGCAGGTGTACCGCGACCGCAGCGGCACCAGCCAAATGAAAGAGTTGCCGCCGAGAAATGCCACCGGCCTGGGTACTCGGTTCATTGTTCCGGGCGCTTGCCCGAGATCGCAATAGCGCAAGGTTTAGTCCTATCCTGCTCACCGCGCCACCCTCCCGTGAAGTCGTGGCGGCAGGTATTCACCAACAAGTCAGGATTGTCCTACCAGTTATTGTAAATGATCTGATAGGTCAACCAGCAGATAGGGAAAGGGCACCAGGTCAATTCCTGGCGCCCTTCACTGACTCGGTCACGAGCTTGTGATGAGAACGGTCCTGCTTTCCTGGTCCCAGCCAACAGCGGCACCCAGGGTCTCGGCGATGAACCGTACCGGCACCTGGGTACGGCTCTCCACGAGGGAAGGGGCCACGCCCAGGGTCGTGGGCTGACCGCTGACGTAGGCCGTGGTACTGCCAATCGTCATTTCGATGGTGGTAGTCTCCTTACGGATCGTCACTTTCTGCGTGGTGCCTTCCCACTCGGCAGCGGCGCCCAGGGCCTCGGCCACCGCACGCACATGAGCCAGGGTTCGGCCGTTGACCACACGGGCGGGCACGGCCAGGTTCAGCTTCTGCCTATCTACCCGCATCGTCACTTCATCGCGCAGAGGCACATAGAGGCGCTGTCCGGGAGCGATTGTATTCGGATCGGAGATGTCGTTGGCCGCGGCCAGAATGGGGACGGTCGTGTTAAAGCAGGCCGCGATGCGAAAGAGGGTGTCGCCTGACTGCACGTAGACGACCCGCCCGCCAAAGTCCGCACCCGCCCGGGTCAGCCCCAGCACTTCGCCGACGGTCACCATCATATAGCCCCGTTGCTCCAGAACCGGCAGCATCTGCTCCACTGCAGCGGCCGTGTTATCGCCGCCCATGTGCATCAGGACGATGGAGCCCGGCTGAACTCGGGAGAGTACGCGGTCCACAATGGTCTGCGCAGGAGGCTGCTGCCAATCAAGGGTGTCGATGTCCCATATAATCGTCCAGGGATAACCCTCTTCTTCGGCGACCGTGAGAACAGTCCCGTTATTGGACCCGTAAGGTGGCCGCCAGAGCGGGCGGGGATTCAGACCCGTGGCACTGATGATCTTGGCCTCGGCCGTCCGCAGTTGGGACCGACTTTGCGCCGTCGAGATGGTGGTCATGTCAGGACGCGTGTCGGTATGATTCGCCACTTCGTGTCCCGGTGGAGCAAGGCGGGCGGCCAGCGCCGGGAAGTCGTCGATCCACTGGCCTGTCAGGAAGAATGTCGACCGCGCCCGGTGGGCCGCGAGGGCATCCAAAATGCCCTGGGCGCTCTGCGCCGTCGACCCGGCGTCAAATGTGAGCGCGACCTGGCGGCACTGCGTCTGCCTCCGGGTCACGACGGTTGATTGCGCCGCAGCCAGCCGCGGGGTTGCGGCCAGGCACAGCAGGAGGCCAAGTGCAGTCAGTACACGCAAGAGACGCATGGGCATGTCCCCTCTCTGGTCCATGGTATGGCCCCGGCAGTGGCAGAGTTCTGCGACAGCCCACGATGTTCCTGGCAAATCCTGACAACATCCTGCTGGGGCAACGGGTTGGTCCGAAACAATGAAATGGCACGTCCCTTTGCGGACGTGCCATTTCCCTATGCTTGGCCGTGCAGTAACCTGGCAAGGCTCTCGAGTGCGGCTTCAGCATCTTCCCCCTGAGCAGTCAGGGTGACCACCTGCCCGCATTTCACACCCAGGCTCAGTACCCCCAGCAGCGAGCGGGCCGTCACCTTCTTGCCGCCGGCGCCCACCTCAACCTTGCTTCGGAAGCCGGCCGCCGCCTTCACAAATTCTGCGGCGGGGCGAGCATGCAGCCCTTCCCTGTGGCCAACCACTACCTCTCGCTCCAAAGCTGTCACCTCCGTCAACCCAGTTCCGGAATCCGGTCCCGGTAACGCTGCCCCAGCCGGTCGTTGTGGACGTCGCCGCCAGGCATGTTCCGGCTGATGCGCACCGGCGGCTCGTGACCGTTAGCCACCAGCCAGTGCACCGCCTCAGCCATGGCCGCCTGAATCAACGAGACCGACGCCACCGTTGAGGCAGGGCCGATTGGGTACCCAAGACCGGGAATGGTGAGAAGCACATCGCCCGCCGGGACCCGGGTATCCAGCAGATAATCGCAGACATCCATCAGCCGCCGTCCGCTGCTATGACGAGACGGGACCGCGAGCGAGTGCTGTGCCGATGTGACCGCCACGGTCACGGCGCCATACTGCCTCGCCTCGAGAGCGACATCAACCGGCATGGGATTGATGCCCGAATTGGAGATGACGAACAACACCTCGCCCGGTCGGACATCGCCCATCTTGAGGATGGCTGTGCCGAGCCCTTCCACCCGCTCCAGCTTGTCCGTCATCTGCTCCGGCCAAATGGCCCGCACCGTGGTCAGCGTGCCGGCCCGGACAAAGACCTCCTCGGCCGCCATGTGCGAGTGGCCGGATCCAAACAGGTGCACGATGCCGCCATCTGCCACCGAACGGCCGATGACCTCGCCTACCTTTTGCACGCTCTCCAACTGCGTCGCCTGAAGCTCTGCCAGCAGGGCCGACACAGCCTGCAAATACGCCTGACCCGACATCTTCCTCAACTCCCCAGGTTCAAATCAGCGTGGCAGGGCAAGCCGGGCCCGCAGGTAGCGGTCGTCGGCAAGGCGCATGCAGTCTGGGCGCTTCCCTTCCGCCAGTGCGCTGAAGTACGTGAACTGGTACAGCGGGAGAGCCGCGTACAGGGGACTGAAGCATTCCGGCACATCCTGAGGCAGGTGCGTGACGTGGTGGGCGCCGGGCAGGCCGTCGGGATCATCCGTGATCGCCCAGATTGTGACCCCAATATGCTGAAGGGCGGCGGCCAGCCCCCGGGCCTTGGCCATGGACGGCCCCCGCATGACCGGCAGAATCACCAGGTCACCCGGTTCCATGATGCCCCACGGCCCGTGCATGCCCTCCTCCAACTCCCAGCCGAAGGCCCTGACCTGGGCCGATTCCTGCAGTTTGAGCGCGCCCTCCAGGGCCGTGGCCAGGTTGGGCCCGGCGCCCAGCACGAAGACCTGGGCGCCCGACCGGCGCTCCCCGGCCAGGCGGCGGGCCAGTGGCTCGGCGGTCGCCAGCACCTGACGGGTGTGGGCGGGCGCCGCCTCAAGTGCATGCCGCAGCGCAGTTGCTGCCTGCCCGCGCCCCCGGCCTTCGGCCAGGGCCACAGCCAGCAGGTAGTGCCGGAGCAAGGAAGCCGGGTAGCTCTTCGTCTTGGGCAGCGAGTGCTCACGTCCGCCTCCACCGAGAATCGCATGGGCTGGCGCCACCGCCAGTACGGACTCCGGAATATCTGTCAGGCCGACGGTCACGGCTCCTTGCTCCCGGGCCACCCGCACACAGTCCAGTACGACAGCCGTACCACCCGTGTGGGAGATGGCCAGCAAGGCGCTCTGCCCCAGCCCTGCGGGTGGGTACGCTGAAAACTCGAAGGCGTTGTGGGCCGTGGCCGCCATATCGGCCACGGCGTGGAGCGCGTAGGTACCGGCAATGGCCGAGAAATAAGAGGTACCGCAGCCAACCAGGTGAACGTGCCCCACGTCGGCCATCGCCCGGGCGGCTTGCCTCACCTGTTCCTGAACATCAGGCGCTAGGACGGCCGCAAGGGCCTCCGACGTGGTCATCAGTCCATCCCACATGTGGAACGGATGGGCCGCCCGCTCAAACGCTGCTTCCATCGACTTGGGAATCATGTAGGTTGCCACCTCCGGCAAAAAGGGCGGGCCCCGGGTCTCCCCGGGGCCCTGACCCGTGCTACGCCAGAATCTTGAACCCGCCGAGGATCAGCGCGGCCGCAATCAGGCCGAGCATGATCGAGGTGGTCTTCTTCTGCTTGCGAACCAACCAGAAGACGAGCATCACCAAAACCAACGGGAGGATCTTGGGCATAATGCCGTCCAGCATCGTCTGGACCTTGACCGCAGCCTTCTCGACCGTGTAGACCATGGGGGTCTTTACGTTCAGCCAGGAGCCGGTCAGGGCGCCCACGGCCATAAGGCCGACCATGCTGGCGCCTTCCATTACCCGGCGCAGGCCGCCGGATGCGAGCATCGCGATCGCCCGCTCACCAAAGCGGTAGCCGGCGTGCAGTGTGTAGTAGGAAACGTACACGTGTACCACGTTCACGACCACAAAGAACAGCACGGGCGCAATTGGGTTGCCCTGCAGGGCGAGCGAGGCGCAAATGCCACCGACGATGGGACGAAGGGTGCCATGGAACATCGAATCGCCAATGCCGGCGAGCGGACCCATCAGGGAGCCCTTCAGGCCCTGAATCGCCTGTTCATCGACCTCTTCGCCGCGGCCCCGGCGAATTTCCATATCGGCGGTCATGGCCAGAATCGGGCCATGTACCCACATATGGGTGTTAAAGAAGGTCAGGTGCCGCTTCAGGGCAGCCTTATACTCCTCAGGATTGTTTTTGTAAGCCTTCTTCAGTACGGGAACCAGCGACCAGGTCCAGCCCAGGGCCTGCATGCGGTCGAAGCTGAAGGCAGACTGGAGGGCGAAGGACCGGTAGAACAGCGTCCGCAGGTCGGCCTTATCCATCGTGTCGCTGACGCCAGCGCCGGAAGCGATCGCGGCCTCGTCCACCTCATCGGCGCTCTTGCGCTGCGACTGCATGACCAGCGCGACCAGGAACGCCAGCACCGCAATGCCCAGTACGCCGAAGTTGGTGTAAGCAGCCAGCAGGAAGCCAATGAAGAAGAAGGGGAGCATGGCTCCGGGTGCCAGGCTGTTGAGCAGGAGGGCAAAACCCAGAGCAGGAAGCATGTTGCCAGCCAGACCCACGCCGCGGCTCAGCCAGGCGGGAATGCTGTTGGCCATGGTCTTGACCGCCTCAGTGCCCAGCGAGAGGGCCACGAAGGTCGGAACGGCATCGGCAAGGAAGTGGAACAGATTGCCCAGGTGCATCATCCGGGCGATGCCCTTGTCGTCGCCACGATCCGCATACCGGTCGGCGGCGTTGACGAAGACACTGCTGAACGTCTTGGCCAGCAGTTCAAAGAACGAGCCCAGCAGTGCGGCGGGAACCGCAATCACCAGTGCCGTCTCCAGCCCCTGGCCCGAAGCGATGGCCAGGGCCGTGCCTACGACGGTGCCAATGTTGTAGTTGGGCGGAACGGCGCCGCCAATGTCCGCCGCTCCCATGAAGATCAGTTCCAGCGTGCCACCAATAATGAGGCCGGTGTTGAAATCGCCCATGATAAGGCCGACAAGGGGACCAAGGACGATGGGGCGTTCGAGGTACCAGTCACCTAGAAACCGGCGGGAAAAATACGCAAAACCTGCGAGACACGCCAGCAGAAGCGCTGTGACCGTAGACATCAAATTCACTCTCCCATGTGATGTGAGCTGATTGCGTCGTGGTCTTTTCCATACGAATGGACAGCGACGATGACACGGGCCTCAATCAGTCCTCCGATCCACCTCCTCGCTTCGCTTACAGCGCCTCCCCGCGCAAAAGGGCACCGACATCGACAATCCCTTGGGTTCCAGATGCGAGGGCATGCTGCACAAGACCTTGCAGGTCCAGTTCCCTGCGCAGGAGCAGGGTCTCTGCCAGCATGGGCAGGTTGACACCTGCCACCACTTCAAGCTGTAGCCGTTCCAGCAGCAGTCCGCCCAGTACGCGGGCCGGGCTCCCGCCCGCCAGATCGGCCAGGCACAGAACACCGTCGTTCGGCTCCATGTCGGCCAGCACAGCCCGCACGGATGCGTCCAGATCCTCCACACCCTCGCCGGGGTGGAATCCGACTGACCGCAGGCACTCGTTCTCGCTGACCAACATGCCACACGCTTCCACCAGGGCCTCCCCGAGGCGGCCATGAGTAACGACCAGTACTCCGATCACGCTCTGTCTCTCCCATCAACGGGGTCTGACCCCGTAGCTATCAGCGCTCGCGAATAACGTTGTTGAAGTTGGTAACGGCGCCGCCGGGGAGCCAAATGGCCTCAAGCACAACTCCGGCCCGGTCAAGCTCTTTCCACGCTTCGATCTCCGCCGGGCTGGCGGCGACCTGGTTGGTCAGCCGTTCGCGGCCCGGGGCTGTCCGCACGTTGCCGATGTTCACTTTCGTCAGGACCACACCGCCCTGCATCAAGCTCAGAAGCGACTGCGGGTCTCTAACCAGGACCATCACGTTGTCATTGCCGAATTTGGCGCCGGCCAGTGCGGCAGCGGCCTCGGCTACCGACAGGATCGTCGCCTTCACGCCAACCGGGGTGGCCAGTTTCAGGAGCGCTTTCTGTGTGGCATCTTTTGCCACTTCATCATTGGCCACGAGAATGTGCGTTGCACCCACTGTACGGGTCCAGCCCACCGCCACCTGACCATGGATCAGCCGGTCATCGACACGTACCAGGACGATTTTCATCGGGCTTCCTCCACCTTTATGGGAGATTCGAAAACTATGCGTCCTGAACATTACTGCTATCCATACGATGCATAAACCGTGCCAGGACACTAAACCCGCCAGGGCGCGCCAACGGCGGGCCCGACAAGACCCGCCGCAGGACACTGACAGGACAGTACACAGGACACTCGTGATGATCCACCTACATGGTCAGGACAATCAGGGCCAGAAATGCGATCTCCCCTGGCGGGAAGACGGTCTCCCACGACGCTTCGACCGGCGCCACCGCTTCACGTATCTGCTCGAGAAGCGTTCCGTTTTGTTCCGTCAGATAATCCTGTTCACTGCACGGATAGGCGGTGCCGTCGGTGATCAATCGCTCCAGGGCGAAGGCGAAATGGATGATCCACCGGGCTGTCTGACCTGGCGTAAGCTGCTGGTTCATGGCGGCTTCAAGACGCTGAAGGCTAACGGCGGCCGCCTCTGCAGCCTTCTGGCCATCCAAGGAGGTGATGTTGCCGGCGGCAAACTGGCTGGCGAGCGCCGCGGCCTCCGTGCGGGACACGTGGTTCTCACCCGGCGGTTCGTGCTGCTGGCCAAGGGCAAGGGCCTCCACATACTGCAGCCCGTCACCGAAGAGGATCTGCTCCATGCCGATGAACGGCACCCCGGGGAGCCGCGGGTCGACTGTGCCCGCTGCCGCGATCACGGTCCCCCGCCATCCCTCTACCAGGAGCCCGGGCAGCACGGAACCCTTCTCAAGGTCGATCGCCTCCACTGTGACTGACTTCCTTACGGCGGCAGGGAGCGCTTCGGTCAAGAACGCTGCCAGCTTGCGGGCTGTTCCGTGGCCTGTCAGGCAGGTGGTGATGATCATGCGCTTGCCGTCCAACTGGGCCGGCTCTTCAGACTGCGGCTGATACACAGCCCGTACGGCTCGGAGCACTTCATGGAGGTCAGTGCCGGGCTCACCCGCGACCCGAGCCGCCTCAATCACTGCGGGGGTTGTCACCAAGGGGATGACAACCACGGGAACCCCAATCGCCTGCTGCAGGGCAGGCCCAAACCCGGTGAGCGACCCCATGTCGACCAACAGCACCACGCCGTCGGTCCGCCCCACCTGTTTCAGTCGGTCTGCGGCGATCTGCATCGTCTTTTCGACGCTCTGCTCCAAGGGCATGTCCACGGCGACAACCCGGTCGGTCTCCAATAGGCGGTTGGCGACATCCGCCATGCTGGATGCCGTCCGCTCGCCATGCGCAATGACCATCACTGTCAGCCCGGAGGGTGCTGCCTTGCGCCCGTGGGCGGCCAGAAAGAGCGCCAGAAATCCCATTTCTGCTGCCCCGACCGCCATGCCGAGCTTCGCCTCCAGCGCACCGGCCAGCCGGCGGACCACTCCGTACTCGGCAGGGCAGTGGCTAACCAGGGCGAGTGTCTGGTCGGCATCAGGCTTGTCAACTCTGGCGCCCGAGGCCAGGTGCAGCGCAAGGCTGGTGACCACTTCCTGTCCAAAGGTCCGGCCCAGTTCGGCGCCCGCCTGGCTCACAAAGCCGGCCACCACATCCAACAGGCCCTTGGGAACCCGCCCGGGACCGTCGGCTCGGCGCAGCAGGCGCTGCAGATAATGGTCAAGGTCCGTCTGAATGAGACGCTGCAACTCCCGGGGCTGCAGTCCGCTGTCGAGATAGCCGGTCACCCGCCGGTGCAGTTCACGGTATAGGTCAGGTGGTATGTAGTCGTCGCGGTGGATGTCGCGGGGGCGCCCGGCGGCGTCCGGCATGTAGAGCCGGTCCTCCACCCCGACCAGTTGCTCGGCCTCACGCACCGTCTCCGCAGCGCTCAGGTAGGCGAGCTGGATTTGCGGCGAGAGATGGGTCAGGTAAAGCGTCATGACGCCGGACTCCCGGTCAGCTGCCATGTAATGCAGGAATGCCTTTGCACAGCCCAGGAGCACGGCGCTGCGCAGCTCTCCGACGTTGCCGGATGCCCGGAAGGAGAGCAGTGCGGCGAGGGCCAGTGGGCTGACCGATACAGAGATCCCCACCCGGAAGGCTTCTTCCTGGAGGAACAGTTCGACGAGCGTCAGGCGCTCCTCCAGCGGACGAGCATCGAGGTCCGGCAGGTTGATGACCACCGGAAACCGGCGTACAAACGTATGCAGCAGCGATGACCGCGGGTCCTCTGAAGTGGCGCCCACCAAAGTAACAGAGGCTTTTTCGGTGCTCCCGGCGCCCAGCGCCCGGTATATGCCGCGGTCCATGAGCAAAAAGAGCATCTCCTGGCCTTCCGGTGGCAGGCGGTGAATCTCGTCCAGGAAGATCAAACCACCCTCGGCATCGGCGATGAGGCCAAGGACATCACGGTCGGCCCCGGTAAAGGCCCCGCGCACGTGGCCGAACAACTGGGCCAGCAGCAACTGGGGGTTGGCGGCATAGTCTGCGCAGTTGAAGACGCAGAACGGCGCTCCCGGACGCAGGCGCCCGGAGGCGACGGCGTAGTGGTACATGGCCTCTGCGAGCCGGCTCTTGCCCGCGCCCGTAGGGCCGGCAATCAGCGTCGGCAGGCCGCGGGGCGGGTAGAGCATGGCCGCCTTCGCCTGTTCAATGGCGGCCCGCAGGCTGCTCTGGGCGCCCACCAGGGCGGCGAATGGGTCGCCAGCCGGTTCCGGGGCCGAAGGGCGGACTGGTCCCGGTAGCGCGGAAACCGCGGCTTTGATGGCCTCGGCCACCGCTGCGAACCGAACGGGGCGCCCAGAAGACTTGGTCACTAGCCCTTCCCGGTGCAGTTCGTTCAGGTCTGCGCTGGCGTTATGGCGATGGATTCCTGCTACCTGGGCCACTTCCTCTGCGGTGACTCCCCGTGGGGCTCCGAACGGAGCGAGTCGCAAGAGCGCCTCCAGGACCTTTTGTTTCCGCATGGCTTGCGCCTCCAGCAGTTTGGCTAGTAGTTCAATTCTCTAGATATCGGTCTTTCCCTGTCCTATTAGGAAAAGGCCGTCTGCGAAGAGAGCGGTTGCCAATTTCGGATCCGAGTCCACTGTGCATAGTCCAAGGGCAAAATCTGCCGCTAAAACCTCTCCCGCGCCCGAGTCTCTGCCTCGATCGTATGGGAGAGTGGGTCGCCTGAACATAAGAATAACCCCCTGCAAAGCAGGGGGTTACATAGTTTGGGCGGCGACCTACTCTCCCACGTTCAAGACGTAGTACCATCGGCCCTGAGAGGCTTAACGGCCGTGTTCGGAATGGGAACGGGTGATCCCT
>JARBUG010000202.1 GCA_029239785.1 Symbiobacteriaceae bacterium
ATCACCGGGTTTTTTGTTGTGACTTTATCGTTTGCGCCGCAAGAAGGCCGGCGGCAAGGAGAGCCCGGCGGCCAGGGCGCCGGCATAAAAGAGCGTGTTGGTCAGTTCCTGGGCGGCGGCGATGTAATCGCCCTGGGCGAGGTTCAGCATGCCCCGGTACGCGATAATGCCCGGCACCAGCGGGAAGAGCCCGGGCACCACAAACATGAGCGTGGGTTCCCGCAGGCGGCGGGCCAGCACTTCGCCCGTCACGCCCACCACCAGCGCCCCGAGGAAGGCGCCCAGCGGGGCGGGCAGGCCCAGCCGCAGGGTAATGTCGTACCCGGCCCAGCCGAGCAGGCCGGCCAGCCCGGAGGCCGGCACCGCCCGCATACGTCCCCGGAACGATACGGCGATCGCCGCCGAGGTCAGGAAGGCAAACAGGTAGTTCAGCATGGCTACAGCCTCCCCGTTGCATAGAGCGCAGCGGCAACACCGGAGGCCAGGGAAGCCACCTTCATGACCGCCTCCAGGCCCCGGGCGGCGGCGCTGGTCAGGTCGCCCATCATGGCGTCGCGCACCGAAGTAGTAAAGGCGATGCCCGGCACCAGCACCATAATGCCTCCGGCCACGACCGGGGTAAAGCTGGCGCCCAGCCAGTTGGTGGCGGCCAGGGCGCAGAACACCGCGGTGGCGCCAGATGCGAAGTCGCCAATGGCCTCGGGCAGCCGCAGGCTCTCCCGCACCCGGTGAACCCCCTGGACAAAAACGTTTGCGAGCAGGGCAGGGCCAAAGTCGGACAGGCTGCCGCCTACCAACATGGTGCAGGCGGCGGCAGCCACCGCACTGGTGGCCGGCGTCGCCCAGTTGGGCACAGGCGGTTCCTGGTTTGCGATCTTCTGAATGGCACGCAAGGCTTCGCTGGGCGGCGCCGGGTCGGCCGTCAGTTCACGGGAGAGCGCGTTGACGGCGCTCACCCGGTCCAGTGCGATGGCGCGGCCCTCAATGCGGCGAATGGCGGTCATGTGCCGCTCGGAGCCCAGGGTGACGAAAAGGCCGGTCGGGGTTGCGTAAATCTCTACATCGTAAAAGCCGTAAGCCTGTGCAATCCGGTTCAGGGTGTCTTCTACCCGGGCCACTTCGGCGCCGGAGCGGAGCAGCAACTCCCCCGCTGAGGCCACAACTGACAGGACTTGAGCAGGTGACGACATGCTCGTTCACTCCTCTCACAGTCCACTAGCATAACGTTAATCGCGGGAACGGTAAACCCACCCGTTCGGGCTGGGTTCGATTTCCGCCTTCCCCCGATCGGCGAGCAGGTCCAGATGGGCCAGTACCTCGGAGATGGCCAGGAAGATGTTGAACTCCTCGACGTGCGGGTAGATCTCGCGGGTGACGGCATAGACGGTGGCGGAGGCGCGCAGCCTGTCCCACATGCGCCCGAGCCGGCGCTCGTGCCGGAAGCGGTAGTTCTCGGCCACCTTCCCGTGCTCGGGAATGATCGTGCCATGGCCCGGCAGCACCTGCGTGACCGGCATGCCCGCAACCGATTCAAGGGCGGCGAGGAAGAGGCCCAGGGTCAGGGCCCGGCCCGGGGCGTGGGGCGCCCCGGCAGGGTGGCCCGGCGGCAGCGGCTCCATAATCGGGTTGGGCGTGACACCCTGGAGCAGGTGGTCACCGCCCACCAGGAGGCCGCTGGCGGGGTCCAGGAACCCGGTGTGGCCCAGGGCGTGCCCAGGCAGGTGAACCGCCTCCAGGACACGGTCAGCGAAGGCGAAGCGCTGGCCGGGGGCGATGGGGAGCCAGCCGCCGTTCAGGGGGATTGCCAGGCGCTTCGTACGCTGCCAATGCTCCTCCATGCCCTGCATGACGGGCAGGGGGACGCCGGCCTGGGTAAGGGCCAGGTCACGCCCTTCAAGCCACCAATCCGGCGCCTCGGCCTTGCCGACCTCGTCCGGGTGGAGCCAGACCTCGGCGCCGGACTGGTCCCGCACCCAGGCAGCCTGGCCCATGTGATCCACATGGGCATGGGTCAGCAGCACCCGACGGATATCCTTCACGCCCAGGCCATGCTGCTTCAGCCCGTCCACCAACGCTTCCCGAGACTCAGGCGTGTTGACGCCAGTATCAATTAGCGTTACCGGGTCTTCCTTGATCACATACACATGCACCGGGCCAACCGCCACCCATGGTGTTGGGAGAGAGATCTGAATCACCTGCAGCAAATCCTTTCGAAATTAAATTCATTTTTAACCACAGAGGGCACAGAGAACACAGAGACCAAGTCACTCGATCCAGGTCCAATAATGATCAAACAATGACCAGGAAATACTCACCCAGTTTCAGTGTCCTCTGTGTTCTCTGTGGTAAATAATCGAACACCAGCAGGGAGGAGCCAAGTCAAAGGCCCCTCCCTGTTTCGACGTCTATTCAGTGGTCGCCGCTACCTCCGGGGCCGTTTCCGCCGGCGTCACCGACTTGAGCAGCATCTCGGCCACGTCCAGCACCTGCACGCTGCCCGCCTGGTCCTCGGCCGCAACGCCGTCGGACATCATCGTCATGCAGAACGGGCAGTTCGTCGCGACCGTCTCCGCCCCGGTCGCCAGCGCCTGGCGAGTCCGGTCGATGTTGATCCGGGTACCGTGGTGCTCCTCCATCCACATCTGGGCGCCGCCGGCGCCGCAGCACATGGACGTTTCCCGGTTCCGCTCCATCTCCTTAATCTGCACGCCCGGAATCGCCTGAAGCAGTTCCCGCGGCGCCTCGTACTCACCGCCGTAGCGGCCCAGGTAGCAGGAATCGTGGTAGGCCACCGTCGCCGCCACCGGCGCCACCGGCTTCAGCCGGCCATCCTTCACCAGCCGGTCAAGCAACTGGGTATGGTGGACCACCTCCACCTCAAAGCCCATCTGCCGGTAGTCGTTGACAAAGGTATTCAGGCAGTGTGGGCAGTGGGTGATAATTTTCTTCACCCCGTAGCCCTTTAGCGTTTCGATATTCTCCATGGCCAGCTGCTGGAAGAGCATTTCGTTGCCGGCCCGGCGGGCAGAATCGCCGGTGCACTTCTCCTCCTTGCCCAAAATGGCATAAGAGACGCCGGCGGCCTCGAGCAGCTGCACAATGGACCGGACAATCTTCTGACCACGCTGGTCAAACGCACCGGAACAGCCCGGCCAGAACAGATACTCGGCGTCGGGGTTGTCGGCCAGCAGGGGCACGTTGAGCCCCTCCGTCCACTTGGTCCGGGTATGGGCGCCCAGGCCCCACGGGTTGCCCTGCCGCTCCAGGTTCTTGAAAACCTGGTTCAGTTCGTTCGGGAACTCGCCCTGCAGCATTACCTGATGGCGGCGCATCTCCATGATCTTCGGCACATGCTCGATGTAGACCGGGCAGACCTCCATACAGGCCCGGCACGAGGTGCAGGCCCAGAGCGCATCCGCCTCGATGACCGGCCCCACCAACTCGGACTCAATCGCCTGCTCAGCCGGCCGGTTGCCGCCCATGGCAGCCAAGGCCAGCAGCGGGCCTTTTTCATGCAGATGCCGCTGGAGGTCGAGCACCAGCGCCTTGGGGTTGAGCGGCTTGCCCGTGAGGTAGGCCGGGCAGTTTTCCTGGCAGCGGCCGCACTCGGTGCAGGCGTCCAGATCGGCAATATCTTTCCAGGTGAAGTCCCAAAGCGAGGCGGCGCCCAGCACGGGCGTTTCCGACTCCAGGTTGGTCAGGGGCAGTTCCCCCTTCCCCTTCAGGTCCTGGAAGAAGATCGACGTCGGCCCGGTGAAAATGTGGATCATCTTCGAGAACGGCAGGTAGGCCACAAACGAGAAGGCCACGGCCAGGTGGAACCACCATAGCACCTTGTGCAGCGTAAGCATCGCTTCCACCGACATGAACGACGCCAGCACCTGCCCGTGCAGATAGCCAAACGGCGACCAGGCGCCCCACGGGTCCTGATCGACCACAATGCGAATGCCTTCCACAAAGAAACCGGTCCACATAATGACGAGATAATGGGCCAGGAAGACCCAGTCATCCATAATCGACGGCGCCTTTTGATAGGCTGTCAGGGCGCGGGGCTTAAAGAGCGACCGCCGGACCCAGGCGGTGGCGACACCGACCATGGCCAGAGCGCCAACCACATCCAGCGTGAACGATTGAAAGAAGAGGTAGAAATTGCCCCGCATGATCGGAATCCGCAGGTCGGCCTCAATCATGACGACCAGCGTGCCGATGAAGAGGAGTACGAAGCCCCACGAGAAGAGAATGTGGAAGAAGCCGGCAAGCGGGTTCTGCGCCAGGCGGGCCTGCAGCACCGCGTGGCGGATCAACAGCCCGATGCGCTTCGGAATCTGGTCGAGACGCCCGTCCGGCTTGCCGATGCGCCATAGGCGGACCCGACGCCACAGGCCGTACGCGAAGACCGCCACCGTGGGCAGCAGCAGCAAGTACATAACAAATGTGCCGGATATGTTCCAGTAGATCTCTCTCGTCGGCATGACTCCAGCCCCTCCTCGGATCAACTGCCGTTTATAAGATGATGGATATTCGGTCCGACGGCGGCACATGGCAGTTCGTTTCGATTGACCAAACGGTCGGTTGGCTAAAAGTGCGCATCTCCACCAGTCCGAAAGTACGATTCGAGTCTACTGTGCGAATGTCCTTCAATTCGCATGAAACTGCCAAGGCTGACTGGCGCAAAAGGCACCCGGCGGCGGCGGTGCGTATGATGGCATGATCCACAGGAAACGAGGTGATTTCGTGAACTTCCAGGGACTCACCACTACTCAGTTGACGATTAACCCGCAGTTCCAGTGCCGGTCGGGCTTCGTCAACCTGTTTCGCTTCATTCAGGCGCCGCCGCCGGGGTCGGTCATCGGCCAGATTCTGACCCAGGCCGGCAACCAGATTCCCCTGGTGCAAACCCAGCAGACCCCGCTCGGCGGCACTTCGCTCTCCTCCGTTGACAACCGCTTCGCCACGCTCTGCGGCGTCTTCGTGCGGGTGGGCGGTCAGATCGCCCTCGACGTACGTATCGTCAACCCCGGAGCGCCGTCGCCGACCGGCACGCCCGTGCCCGTCAACGTGCGCGAACTGCTGATTCTGCTCCTCCTGCTGCTGCTCTTCGGCAACCGGGGCGTCAGCATTCAGGGCATCAACCTGAGCACCCTTGACATCAACCAGCTGCTCTCCACACCGCAGGCCACGGCTCTGCTGAGCCAGGCGGGTCTCACCACCCAGACCGTCATCAACACGCTGGCTGCGCTCCAGTAACGCGGCAAAAGGCCCGCCCCCCGGCAATGTCCGGGGAGCGGGCCGCTTCCGTAAGTGCGGCGGCGACGGAATTCCTATCGGGGTGCGCCGGTTGGGGGCTCAGGCTGGCGCAGGGGCGATTGAATGCCATACCCCTGTGCTTCCTGGGGAGCGACCTGGCCCCTTTCGGGCCGGGACAGCTGGGGCCGCTCGGGCCCCTCGCCCTCTTCCCGCAGGCGGTACTTATCCGCCAGCTGAATCCGCCACAGCCGGTGGATGGGCATCTGGTAGAGCGTGGGCTCGATGCGGCGGTCGCCTGCGCCCACCGGGTACATCCAGACCTCGGTCTCCGTCGTGCTGCCCTGGTGCATCCGCACGCCCATGTAAATGGAGTCGCGGTACCCGTTCTTGTAGCAGAGCACGGTCAGTTGACCGTGCAGTTCCGCCAGCATTTGCTCCAGGCGCGGGTGGCGGAAGATCGGCGCATCAATGGTAGGGGCAATGCCCTTATCATCGGTCTCGATGCGGTCGCCGGTCTCACCGATGGTGCACCCTGCGCCGGGAATGCCTTTCATGGTGGTGGCATCAACCACACGGAGCTGCAGGGGCGCCGTCCGAATGCCCAGCGCCCGCCAGTAGGCCCGCTTGATCGGACCGGCCGGCTTGGGCGGCGTACCGCCGGCCCCTTCGACCGCTCCGGCATGTCTGAACCCCAAGGTAGCGCCACCCACGGTCAGGGCCAGCGCCAGGGCGGCAATCGTCAGCTTCTTGTACTTCATCTGTGCGCGCCCTCCTTATAGGTTTGGCACTCGGTTGAGCGCCCGCCCCTGGTAGTACCACTGGAGAATTTGGAGCATGTTCTGGCCCCGGTCCGCCCAGTAGCGGCTGCCCCACTGCGCCATCATGTTGGCATTCCGGTACTGCCAGTTGGGGTTCTGCTCAATGCCCGCCCGGTAGTTCAGTTCCACGATGGTGCCGTCAGGCATGGTATAGGCCAGGTTCCGCACCCGCCAGTGGGCTTCGTCGGACTCCTTGAAGCGGTTGCCTTCGCGGTAGGTCTGAAAGTTCGTGGTGTTGTCCAGGTCAAACTCCCACCCGTCCAACTTGGTCGGGTGCAGCACCTTGTACCAGGCGAACATCTTGACCGCCATGGCGCCGGCCTGGAGCGACTCCTGGTGCCACGAGGGCACCCACTCATTGGGCAGCGAGTTGACCACGTAGTCATCAAAGCCAACCGTCTTCACGTAAATGATGCGGCCGCGTGGATTCGGATCCCCGTTGGGACGGGCTTCACGGATGGCCACGCGAATCGACTGCGGGTACGGCGTGTTGTAAATGCTGCGATGGTCGGCGAACGCCGCGGTCGGACCTAGCAATACGGACAAGCAGAGCAGTAACGAACAGAGACGTTTCATAGCAGACCCCCCGATGCGCTTTTCCCAGATTCGGCACAAGAACCACAGGAGGTAATCTCTCCCCGTGTGCGCCATAAATGCCAGGAAGTCTATTCCACTTTCAGGGTGCCGCCGAAGGCTGGTTCAACCTGGCCCGGGGCGTCGGAGACGAAGGGCCAGGTGCCCTTTTCGGTCGCAGTGAACTCGATGAAGTTCTCTTCGCCGGGCCCCAGGGTCCGTGTGACGATGGCGAACCGATTCAGAATCAGGTTGTGCGCGGCGCTGCTTTCATTCACCAAATGGATGCGGACCTTGCCGCCCACCGCGGTCTGAATCTCCTTCGGTTCAAAGCCCCGGTCGGTGATGCGGACCTTCTGCACGTCCGTCAGCCCCGCCATCTGCTCCCCAATGGTGCGCGGCTTCATTTGGGAGATGACCGGCTCGGGAGAGTCAGGTATATGGACGGGAGCCTGCTCCTGCTTCTGCCTGCCGCCCGTGGTGGCAGCCAGCAGGGCAAGCAGGCCGGCCAGCGCCACCAGACCGCTGACGGTGAGTCTGCGTTTCATGGAACAACCCTCCTTTCGGAGGGGAGTCTCTCCAGGGGCGCGCCATGTCATGCGTAAGCTCGACAAGAAACCGGGGCGCCCAGCACGGGCGCCCCGGTCTACACGCCGGTGATCCAGGCGTCGGTGGTATAGATACCGGGCATCATGCCGGGCGCCGCAGCGGGCAACGGCATGGCGCCCTTCCCGAAAGGCATCCCGCCGCCCATCGCCATCGGCCCCATCCCGATGGTGCCGCCCATGGGCACACCCTTGGACATGCGCGGCATGACGGTGTTTGGAATCGGCATGACGGTCGTCACCGGAACCTGCGTCGTCACGGGCACCATTTGGGTGACCGGAAACGACGACTGGCAAATGTTCGCAACAGGACCGTAGGCGGTGGTGCAGTTGCCGG
>JARBUG010000203.1 GCA_029239785.1 Symbiobacteriaceae bacterium
ACCTGCTCCTCCGGGACGCCAAGCTTGACGAGGCGGGCCATACCAGGTTCCTCGGTCAGGAACTGGAGGCCCTTCTTGCATTCGATGTCATCGAGGCACATGATGGCGTCCATATTCATGACGTTGTGAATCCAGGTGACGTGCTTGTCACCGATGCCCTGGATGTCGTGGCCGCCGTAGCCGTTGTTGTAGAGCGTGGGGCACTGAGTGGGCTCGAGGCCCACGGTGACGGCGCCGGGGAACGCCTGCTTGATGCGGTCGCCGGCAGCGATGGTGCCGGCCGACCCCATGGCGGAGCAGTACGCGGCGATGCGGCCCTGGCCGATGCCGCGGGCCTTCAGTTCAGCGGCCAGTTCGACGATGGTGTTGCCCGTGACATGGTAATGGAAGCGGTAATTGCCCATGACCTCGAACTGGTTGAGGATGCGGATGTTGGGGTCCTTCCGCAGCTCCCAGGTCTTGTCGTAGATCTCCTTGACGTTGGATTCGCAGCCCGCCGTTTTGATGACAGTGGCGCCGTAGGATTCGATGCGGTCGAAGCGTTCGCGGGACATCATTTCGGGAAGGACGACGATGGAGCGGGTGCCCATGCGACCGCCGACCCACGCGCCACCGATGCCGTAGTTGCCGGTTGACGGCCAGACGACGGTATGTACCTTGGGGTCGACCTGGCCGAACAGGGTCATTTCGGCGAGGACGGAATAGGCTGCGCCGACCTTGTGCGCGCCGGTGGGGAACTCCTTGCCGTACAGAACCACGATGGGCGCCTGAACGCCGGTTAGTTCGGTGGGGAGCACCTCGTACCAGATGCGGCCGCTGGCAAGGTCGCGCCAGGAGATGTTGTAAAGGTTGATGGGGTCAAGGGGGTCACTGGTCTTCTTGGCGATCGCTTTTTCCCGAACGGAGGGGTCGATTTTTTCGGGATGCAGCATTTCGGCGAAGGTCGGCCCTAGCACAGAATCCACTCCCATCGCAGTCCGTTTTCAGTCGCACTTCAAGATTCCTCGAAGTATTAAATATTCCTTCCGAAGTGACACGATACTGCGAAGATATGCGCGGGTGAGTGGAAATCAGAACGGACCTGTGCTATGCTCGCCGGGGAATGGGGGCGAGCAGTGTGCAGATTCTTGTGGATGCGGACGCCTGCCCGGTGCTGGAGATCATCCGGCGGGTAGGCGCCGCCGCCGGGGTACGGGTGGTGACCGTGTCGTCGTTTCGGCATGAGATTGGCGGGCCGGACCATGTGATGGTCGGGCCGGAGTCGCAGGCAGCGGACATGGCGATTATCAACCGGACGGTCCGGGGCGATGTGGTGGTGACCCAGGACTGGGGGCTGGCGGCCCTGGTGCTGGGGAAGGGCGCCCATGCCCTGAGCCCGTGGGGGCACCGGTTTCGTGACGATGAAATGGAGGGCCGGCTGGCGCAACGGGCCCTGAATGCCCGGCTGCGCCGGGGCGGGGTGCGGCTGCCCGGGCCGAAGCGGCGCACGGCCGACGATGACCGGGCCTTTACCGAGGCGCTGGAGCGCCTGTTGGCGGAGATAAGCAGGTAACCAGTCGGATATCTCTAAGTGGTGTTGGGGTGAACCACGCTACTTGGAGGTTATTTCTATGTCGCACTTTGAGGGCGTTACCGTAGCCAAGGCCGCCAACGTGTACTTTGACGGCAAGGTGACCAGCCGCACGGTTCTGTTTGCCGATGGTACCCGCAAGACCCTGGGCATCATGCTGCCCGGCGATTATGAGTTTGGCACCGCCGCCGCGGAGATCATGGAGATTCAGTCTGGCACGCTCGACCTGCTCCTGCCCGGGGAGACGGAGTGGGCGCATCTGACCGGGCCTTGTGAGTTCCGGGTGCCGGCCCACAGCAAGTTCGGGCTGAAAATCCATACGGTGACCGACTACATTTGCTCGTATATCGGATAGGGCTTGTTCCGGGAAGCCGGGCGGGGGAGACTCCGCCCGGCTTCGTTTTTGCCAGGGCGCAGGAGCCGCTGGCGGCTCGTGCCGCCCCTGGGGCTCCGTCCTTCACCATGCTCGGAGCAGACGGCGGCCGAGGAGGCCCAGAGGCTTGTACTGATCATCCTCCGGGTTGCCCCGGGTACCGGCAAGGTCGAAGGTCAGGCCGTTGGTGCGCACGGTGATTGTTCCGTGCCTGTCGGTACGGTAGATGGTGGCGCCCGCATCGGCGAGGCGCTGGACTGTGTCCTTGTGGGGGTGTCCGTAGGCGTTGCCGTTGCCGGCGGACACGATGGCGTACTTCGGACGCACGGCGGCGAGAAACGGCTCGGTGGAACTGTGGCCGGACCCGTGGTGGGCCACTTTGAGAAGGTCAGCCTTGAGGGGGATGTTGCGGGCCAGGAGATACTCCTCGGACTCGGCCTCAAAGTCGCACGTGAGGAGCATGGAGACCTTGCGGTAGGTTAGCCGGAACGCCACACAGTTGGCGTTATCGTCGGAGCGGGTGCCGCTCAGGCGGGGCGCGGGTGGGCCGATGACGTCCAGGAGAACGCCGCCGCCCATGTCGATGCGCCCGCCCACGGCCGGGGAGAGCACAGGGATTTTCCGTTTGGCAGCCTCGGCGAGCGCTTCTAGGTATTTGCGGGCTTCGGCTGCGCCGTCGTCGCTTTTGAGCACCGCACCGACTTTGACAGACTGGAGGACGGCGGAACCACCGCCTGCGTGGTCGAGGTCGGGGTGCGTCAGGACGAAGTAGTCAAGGCGCCTGATGCCCCGGCTTTCCAGGAATGGGACGACCACGTCGGCGCCGGCGTTATAGCCGGGGCGCCCGGTTTTGGGGTCGTCGGGCAGGTAGGCCCCGGCGTCGATGAGCATGGTTTTGCCACCGGGCGCCTGGATGACCACGGCATCGCCCTGGCCGACGTCGAGAAAGGTGACGGTGAGGGTGTCGGGTGGGGCGGCTAGGGCGATGCGCCAGGTGAAGCCGGTGGCGAGGAGCAGGCCGAGGGCGGCTGCGGCGGTGAGCGCCCGGCGGGGGGACCTGGCGCGTGCCGCCAAGGGAGCCATGGCAACGGCCTTGGTTCTTAGCGCCGGAACGGCCACGACGGCCAGCACTGCGTACCACGCCACAGCCCAGGCTGCGGGCAGGCGGCCGACCTCGAGGTAGGCGCCCGGGATCAGGGAGGTGCCCTTGACCAGGGTGATTAGCAGCCAGAGGCCAAGCCTTACGGGCAGGTTCAGCAGGGTGGCCAGGGTGGGCACGACAAGGCCTGCAACCGCGGCAACGCTGCCGAGCTGGACTACTGGCTCAAGGAAGAGCAGCACCAGGAGGTTTGCCACCGGTGCGATGGTCGAAAAGGCACCGAAGTTGTACAGGCTGATAGGCTCGACCAGCAACTGTGCGCCGAACGTGACGGAGAGCCCCTGAGCCGCCAGATGGCCCACCTTTTCACCCAGCACCTTCTGCAGGACCGGTGTCAGCCGCTGCTCGATGGGGCGGGCGAAGAGCAGTATGCCGAGGGTCGCACAGACCGAAAGCTGAAAGCCAAGGTCGAAGAGAAGCCCCGGCGAACTGAGCAGCAGAATGCTGACGGCCGCACCCAGGGTGTTTACGGCGTCCTTTTCCCGGCGCAGGACCGTACCGAGCAGGACAAGCAGGGCCATGAAGCCGGCGCGGGTGACTGACGGGCCTGCGCCGGTGAGAAAGACGAAAAAGATGACTGCGGGAATACCCGCGGCAGCCGCGGCGCGCTTGGAGAGCCCCGCCCGGCGGAGCAGCAGCACCAACGGTGCGATGACCATGGCCAGGTTACCGCCCGAGACAGCCAGCAGGTGGAAGACACCACTGGCCCGGAAAGCTTCCTTGATGTCGCCGGGCAAGTCGGCCCGCGAACCCAGCAACAGGCCGGCCATGAGCGCTGCGTCGCGCTCGGGCAGCGAGGCGCGCAGTGACGCCTCCAGCCGCAGGCGGGCTGCAACGGCCACCCGCCGAAGGAGGTTCACGCGCCCCGGGCCCCGGACAATCGGTTCGCCCGTGTCTAGCGTGAGGTATACGCCTTGCCGGGCCAGGTATGCGGCGCGGTCAAAGCCGCCCGGCGTTTTGGGCCCGGGCGGTGGCTTGAGCGACCCTTGCATCTCGACCCGCTCACCAAAACGGGGCATTTTGTCGCCAAACTGCGTAACCGAGACCTTGCCGGCGGCGGGGCGGCCCTCCACCTCCTCGGCCTGCACGATGTAGGTGCCGCCCCGCGGCTGGCGCAGTTCGGGGTCAGAGACGATGGTGCCGACCAGTGTGACCTTGGTGCCTTCCCACAGGGCCAGGTCACCCCGGCCGCCGGTTTGGACCCAGGCGTAACGCAGGGTGCCGAGCAGGCTGACCGTGAGCAGCAATGCAGGCACCAGCCGCCGGTTTGCTCGTGCCGCCCAGCCTGCGGCCAGCAAAACGGCGGCCAGCGCTAGCGCGGGGTGCGGCCGCAGCAGATCAGCCGCGGTGATACCCAGGGCGAGCGCGGCCGCCATCCAAAGTGCAGGGCGGTTGACCAAGCCAAAGCTTCCCTTCTCCCGCGTGGTCAGCAAGGCGGGCATACATAGAAACGAAAATCAGGGCGCCCGGGTTCGAAAGAACGCGGGCGCCCTGATCATTTACTTGACGTCTTCGATCCAGTGCTCCCGGTCAATCATCGATTCGAAGGAGTGGTGAATGCTCGCTTCTTCGACGTGACCGTGGGCCCAGTGCTGGAGGGAAACATCGGGGAAACGCTGGCCGGGCCTGTCAGTGAGCGGACCACGGTTCCAGAGCCGGTTGATGGCGGTTACGAACTCCGCCCGGGTCATATTCTGCTGGGGCTTGAAGGTGCCATCGGGGTAGCCGTTCATGATCCCTTCCTTGCGGACGGCCGAAACGTACTGCTGCGACCAGTGGCCGATGGTGTCGGCGAAGGCGGCTTCCGCCGCAAGCGACAGGCCGCGGAGTCTGGCCAGCACAGTGGCGATTTCGGCCCGGGTGATCGGGGCGTTCGGCCCGAAGGAGCCGTCCGGATAGCCGATCATGATGCCGCTCTTGCGGATGGCGTTGACGTAGCCGTTGTACCAGGCACCGTCGACCGTATCGGTGAAACCGGGGTTCTTGGTGTCCGTGTAGTCAAGTTCCAGAATCCGGGCGAGCACAGTGGCCACTTCGGCGCGAGTGATGGAGCGCTCGGGGCCGAACGTGCCGTCCGGATAGCCGAGAATGTAGGGCTTGTGTGTACCAGCTGCGGGCCGGACCGGCTTGGTCGGGACCAGGACAGGCACGGGTGCCGGCTGGTTTTCCTGCGGCTGGGTCCCGGGGCCGGTGGTGCCGCCAGTGCCAGGCGTCCCGGGCGCCTTACCAACGGGGGTCAGGCTCAGGTCATACTCCACGATGGTCGTACCCACGTGGATGACGCCGTTCAGCACGTACCCATCTTCACCCGGGCCAGCCGGGACATTCCGGCCTTCCTTGCGGCTGTCGTATGTCACATAGCCATCCCGCTGCGCCACGATGTAGTAGTCGCCGTCGGGCCAGACCATCCAGGCGTACTCGCCGGCGGCGGTGGTCACCTGCGGGACCCGGTTCTGGTTCGGGGCAAAGTCGGGCAGAACGGGCAGCGAAACCATGGTATCGGGCAGCCGGCCCTTCGACCGGTTGAGCGGCGTGTCGGCCCACATCAAGTTCATGGTGACGCCTTCGACCGGCTTACCGGTCACCGCATCCGTCACGACGCCATAGGGGTCGATGAGGCCCGTGTTCAGCGCCAGCTCGCCTTCCTGGTTGACGACGATATTCATCTTGATGCCGGCCAGTTTCTCGCCGGACGGCGCCACAACCTGGAAGACCACCTGGTACTCGCCCGGTTCGACATCGTTCACTTCAAAGGTACCGTCCTCGTGGATGGTTACATCCAAATCGAGCGGCTCACCGGAGCTGGAGAGCACGGAACCCTGAATCTGTTCGCCCTGCTTCAGGACCTCGCCGGCAGGCTGTGCGCCATTTTCCGACTTGCCGACGACCAGAATCTGGCCGCCGACGGTCCGGCTGGCCTGAATCGTTTCGCCGATGCCCTGCAGACGGCCCACCTGGCTGTTCTGCGACGACTTGACCTGAATCGTTTTGCCACCGACGGTCATGGGCGCCGTGGTCTGAACCTTGTAGTTCCAGTTGCCACGGGGCACAGCGATGGCGTAGCGGCCATCAGGACCTGTCGTGACGGTTGCCCTGAAGTCGATCGTGCCGTTGCCGTCAAAATCCTCGGCGATTTCCACGAGGGCGCCGGCCACCGGCTTGCCCGTGGCGCCGTCGGTGACGACACCGTGGATGGAGGCAGGCAGGAACGTGACGGTGATGACCGCATCGGCGAAGATGCCCTGCGCCTCATCACGGACGGTAACTCGCACCTGCTCGGTGCGGGGCTGCGTGCCTTCGATCTGCGGAGCGGTGAGGACCGCGCTGGCCCGGCCGTCGGCGCCGGTGCTGGTGGCTGAGGTGCTCAAAGAACCGGCGGTGGCTATGAAGCGAACCGTCGTGCCGGAGAGGGGAGTACCATCACGCAGCTGGAGGGCGGCCAGCAGCGTCGAGGTGCTCCGTCCGTCACCGACGATGGACGGCGGCTCAGCGGTCAGGGACAGGGTAGCCTTTCCGGGGAGGCGCAAGGTCACGTCGGCCCGGAGGTTGGGCTGTACAGTCACTTCGGCCTGGGCCAGAGGGGCCGTCGGGTTGGGCGTCAGAAGCTTGTACGCACCGGCGCTGACATCGTCGAAGAGGAAGCGGCCGGCGTCGTCAGACCGAGCCATGGCCACCTGCTCGCCGTTGGCGTCGATGAGATACACGCCGAGGTCGGCGACAGCGAAGCCGCCTTCGGTCAGGATCAGGCCGGCGATGGAGCCCGTCAGGGGCACCAGGGCGGCGTTAAGGACCTGAACCTGACCCGGGGCGAAGGAGATGGAGGTCTCGTATGGCTGGTACCCGGGCAGCGTCACGCGGACCTTGAAGGTGCCTTCGGGAACGCCGGTCGAGTAAGCGCCGTTCGTGCCAGACGCGGCACGGACTGAGGTTCCGCCAGTCAGCTGGACCACTTCGACGCTAGCGCCGGCCAGGGGGGCGCCGGTCGCCTGGTTGGTGATGGTGCCCTGGAGCAATGCAGCCCCGAGGGTTTCAGTCACTCGCCAGGTGAAGGTCCGGGCGGCTTGGTTGTTGGCCGGGTCCTTTGCCGTGACTGTCACCGTGTGGGTGCCAGCCGAGAAGAAGGTCAGGGTACCGGTAATGGCACCCGTCGCCGGGTCGATGCTCAGGCCGCCCGGGAGACCGGTGGCGCTGTAGGTCAGCGTGTCACCATCGGTGTCAGCGCCGGTAACGGCGAGGCTGACGGTCTGGTTCTCGGCGTTGGTCTGGTCGGGTATTAGCGCCAGGGTCGGGACGGTGTCGGTGTTGGTGACCGTGATGGTCAGAGTCTGCGTCACCGTGCCGCCGGTCTTGTTGTCGGTCACCTGGATGGTCACTTCGTACTCGCCGGCGGCGGCGTGAGTCGCTGTGCCGGTGAAGGTGCCGTTGGCG
>JARBUG010000204.1 GCA_029239785.1 Symbiobacteriaceae bacterium
GAAAAGAAGCAGTCCGTGCCCACGAAAACCATCCTTCAGGTGCAAAACCTGACGGTCAAGTACGATCATGGCTTCCCCGCCGTCAGCGATGTCAGCTTCCACGTGCGGGCGGGCGAAATCGTCGGCATCGCAGGTGTTGACGGCAACGGCCAGTCGCAGTTGATTGAGGCGATCACCGGTCTGCGCAAGGCTGCCGGCGGCAAGGTCACCATCAACGGGCAGGATATCACCAACCAGAAGCCGATCAAGATCCGCGAGGCCGGGGTCGGCCATATCCCAGAAGACCGGCAGCGCCGCGGCCTGGTGCTCAACTTCTCGGTGGCCGAGAACATGGTGCTGGGCTCCCAGCGCAAGTATGCCAGCTGGGGTCTGCTCAACTACCGCCGGATCAACGACCTCGCCATGCAGATCATTCAGGCGTTCGACGTGCGTCCCCCCGAGCCCGAGCACATGGCCCGGAGCCTGTCGGGCGGCAACCAGCAAAAAGTGATCGTCGGCCGAGAGATCACCCGGGAACCGGAGCTGGCCATTGCGGTTCAGCCCACCCGCGGCCTTGACGTGGGCGCCATCGAGTTCATCCACAAACGACTGGTGGGCGAACGTGACAACGGCAAGGCGGTCCTTTTGGTCTCCCTGGAACTAGATGAAGTGATGTCGCTGGCGGACCGGATTTTGGTGATGTACAAGGGGCAGATTGTGGCCGAAGTCGCCGGCTCTGAGGCGACCGAAGAGGGCCTCGGCCTCTTGATGGCGGGAGGTGGCACCCAGCGTGGATAAGAACCGCCTGAAGAGCCTCCTGCGGGAGCTGACCGTGCCGGTGCTGGCCATTTTGGCCGGCTTCCTGGTCGGTACGATCTTCATTATCGCGGCGGGCAAGAGCCCGGCGCAGGCCTACGGATACTTCTTCCTGTATGTCTTCGGCGACTTCGCCAAGTTCGGTGAAACGCTGGTCTCCACCACCCCCCTGATTCTGACCGGCCTCTCCATCGCGCTGGCCTTCCGCTGTGGCCTCTTTAACATCGGCGTCGAGGGCCAGTACCTGATCAGCCAGGCGGCCAGCGCCTGGGCCGGCTTCTTCTTCACCATGCCGGCCTGGCTGCCCCCGGTCGTTCAAGGCTTTGTCCATCCCCTGCTCGCCATGGTCGTCGGCATGGTCGCGGCCGGTCTGTACGCCGGCATTGTCGGCATCCTGAAGGCCTACCGGGGCGTCCATGAAGTGATTAACTCGATCATGCTGAACTGGGCCGGCCTCTACTTCACCCACTGGCTGCTGATGACCCAGATGAAGGAGAAGGGCTCCTCAGCCACCCCCCGCATTCAGGAGACCGCCGACCTGGTGCAGGGGCTGATTCCCGGCTCCCGCCTGCATGTGGGCATCTTCATCGCCCTGTTCGTCGCCTTCCTGGTCTGGGTCTTCCTCTGGAAGACGCCGGCTGGCTACGAAATCCGGGCCGTGGGCTTCGCCCCGGGCGCCGCGGAGTACGCGGGCATCAACGTCAAGAAGAACATTATCATGGCCATGGTGCTGTCGGGCGCCCTCACCGGCCTGGCGGCCTCGATTCAGACCCTGGGCCTCGCCCGCAAGTTCTACGAGCCCGGCGGCTTTGCCGGCTTCGGCTTCGACGGCATTGCCGTCGCCCTGGTGGGCCGGAACCACCCCGTGGGCGTGGTGCTGGCGGCCTTCCTGTTCGGCGCCCTTGACCGGGGCGGCCAGGGCATGCAGGCCGGCGCCGATGTGCCCAAGACCGTCATGTGGGTCGTGCAGGGTGTCGTCATCTTCTTCGTGGCGGCCGAAGGGCTCTGGAAGTTCCTCAAGAACCGCCGCAGCAAGAAGGAGGCGAAAACAGCATGATCACCATCATCGCGACCGTACTGGCATCGACCCTGCGGGCGGCGACACCGCTGCTGCTGGTCGCCCTGGGCGGCACCTTCTCCGAGCGGTCCGGCGTGGTCAACATCGCCCTGGAAGGGATCATGCTGGTCGGCGCCTGGTTCGCCGTCTATGGCTCCTTCCTGACCGGCAGCCCGCTCATCGGCCTGCTGATGGCGGCCATGGCCGGCGCGCTGATCGCTTCGCTGCATGCGGTAGCCTCGGTCAAGTTCCACGCCGACCAGACCGTGAGCGGCACGGCGATCAACCTGCTGGCTTCGGGCTTCACCGAGTTCTTCATGGTCAAGGTCTGGGGCGGCCAGTCGCCGTCGGTCAAGGCGTTCGGCTCCTTCCTGGGCCTGAACTGGTTCATCTACATCGCCTTCGCCCTGACGATCGTCTCGTGGTATGTGCTCTTCTACACCCCCTGGGGCCTGCGGCTCCGGGCAGTGGGCGAGCATCCCCGGGCGGCGGAGACGGTGGGCGTCAGTGTCTCGAAGATGCGGTACTGGGGCGTGCTGCTCTCCGGCCTCCTGGCCGGCATCGGTGGTGCCAGCCTCTCGATCGGTCTGGTCTCGGGGTTCAGCTCCGGCATGACCGCCGGGCGTGGCTTCATCGGCATCGCGGCCATGATCTTCGGCAAGTGGAACCCCCTGGGTGCCATGGCGGCCTGCCTGCTTTTCGGCCTGGCCAACGCCCTGGGCACCGTGCTGCAGATTCAGGGCATCAACGTGCCGTACGAGTTCCTGGTCATGGCGCCTTACGTCGTGACGATGCTGGCCCTGGCCGGCGTGGTGGGCCGCTCGACGGCCCCTGCGGCGTCGGGTGTGCCTTACGACAAGAGCCACTAAGGTTGCGAATAGGCGAGAGCCGCAGGGGGCAACCTCCTGCGGCTCTCGTTTCGTTATAGGCCCCCTCAATGGGGGCCGTAGCCCGGCAGGCGTGGGCCAATTCGTGGCCGGCCCACGCCGAGAGGGTTTAGTGAGGGGCTGCGGGGGCAAAGGGTGGCGGATACATCAGCCAGCCCCGCCGGCCCGCAAGCTTTTTTAGCACAAGGCCCAGCCGGGCCAGGTCGGCCAAGTAGCGGGAGAACAGGAGCCCCAGGTCATCCCGCAGCGTCTGGGTCAGGGACATGTAGCAATAGAACATCAGCATCTCTAGCTTGCCAATCATCAAATGGCAGGCCTCTTCATCGGTGAAGCGGGCGCCGGCCGGAATCTGGCCATCTGCCGTCTGCGTCTTCTCGGTGACAAGCGACGGAAACTCGATCCCTTCCCGCCGCATCAGGTCAGCCAGCTCCTTGATGTGCGGCTCCTCACTGTCGGCCAGGAACTCCCGGATGAACGACTTCAGCTCTGGATCGGATGTATGGTTTAGCAGGGTCTGGCACAGGGTTTTGCCCTCGACCGTGCTCACGTACTGCCGCCAAATGAAGAATGCCTCGCCTGTGTGCATGGGTATTTGCGGGTGCTGCATCGACGAGACGAGACCCTGGAGGATGTTCACGCGAAGCCCTCCTTTTGGGGGTAGTATGCCCTCGGGACGCTTGAAGATGGTGTAAGTCCGGGAGACCCGTTCATCCCCAGTCGATCGTTCAACGCCTGTGGGCCGCCCGTCATCGGGCAGTGTGGAGGAACCAAATCGAGACCATGGCTGTGAACCCCAATGCGGAAAAGAAGCCCGGCCAGGCCCAGCCTTCGTTCCGATGAATGCGCTCCAAGAATCTCCACAGCGTCCAGCCCTCTCACTGTTTGATGGAGGCGCCCCGCTCACATGGGCCGATACTCGACCGCCTCCATATCGACCTGGGCGCCCCAAGGGCTGCCCGTCCCGGGGTAAGCTGGAATCGCCCTGAAGTCGGCGCTGGCCACCCACTCGCCCCGCGCCGCCTCCGAAGGCCACGCCGCTTCCGTGGAATAGGTATGCGGTCCCTTATTGATGCGGAACGCCCGCGTTTCACAACCATACTTGGCCGATGAGGCCCACACGTTGGTCTTCAGCCACTCGAAGAACGTTGCTTCGTCTATACCGTCGGCCAGGTTAAAGCGCCAGACTACCTTAAACATCGGTTGCACCTCCAGCCAGTCTCGCACATGCCTCGCACACCTGACCCAATATCCGCAGAGAGCCTGCGACATCACCGTCCAGTTCCAGCGAGTGAACCGCCTCTGGGACGGCAATGACCTCCAGCCCATCCACCCCGCGTATTCGGCTGAGATGCGGTTCGCCGAACTTCGGGTCGGCCGTTCCGGTTAAGACGATCCCCCTGGCTCGCTGCAAATACGGTACGGCGTGCGGTGTGGGCGTCAGAACCAGATGCGACACAGGCAGGTGGCTGAGCCGTTCCGCAACCTCCCCCGCCACCACCGTCCCCATTGACTTGCTGACAAAGAGCATGCGTTGGCAGCCCGGCTGAATTACCCGGCGGATGGCGGCCGACGCCTCCTCCACCAGATATGCCATCTGCTCGGTGAAGGGCCGGGAGAGATCAACCTGGTGCCGATAGACCAGGCTCAGGGTATCGCATCCGGCTAGCAGCGCTGCCTTCCTGGCGTACCAGAGCAACGGCGCCTCACACCCGTAGTTGGCACCGGGAAAGAAGACCGCCAGCTGCGAAGCGCCCCCGCCATGAGCCAGCAGCGTATGCCGCTCATCGATGACCGACTTATGTATGCTCACCGCTACTTCACGCCTCCCAGCACGATGCCCCAGCCGAAGGGCTCCCTTACCGCCAGCTCCGCGGTCAGCGTATGCCGGCCCGGGGTCAGCCGCAGGGGCAGCCGGTACGCATCCGGTTCGATATACCCCCGGCTCCGGCGGTCGGCGAACCCCGTGAACCGATGGGCCCCGGCAAAGACCTCCGCCCCATCCACCAGGAGTCGGATCTCATCGCTGAAGCCGAATCGGAGTTGCACTTCTCCGGAGGACCCCACCGTGAACGCCCGCTGCAAAACGGCAGGCTGGTCAGAAACCGGCAGATACCGATTCAGGTTCAAGATGCCGTTGGGCTCCGCGGTCACCGGACCTTGCCCTTCCAAATGCCACTCCGTGACCAGATCAGGTGCAGGGGGCGCTGTGGCCTGTGCCACCCCGGGCGCCCCCGCGAGCGGCCGCACCCTCACCTCAGCGAAGTGGGCCGGCCGGAACGTCCAGACCCCCATCCTGCCGACAGCGTTGCCATGAGCCAGCCGGGGCACCACCAGGGGCGGTGCGTCATCCCCGACGATCCGTGCCGTAGCCGTCATTGCGCGCAGTTCCACCTGCAAGGTGATCCAGCGCCCCGCAGGAACCTCCGCCCTGGCCTGGTACCACGGCCCATGGTAAATCTGCCACGTGTTCGACCCGTGAAAGACCGCGTCATACTGCAGGGCGTCCCACTGCCCGCTGGTGTGCGGCTGGCAGTAGAGCAACTCCATCGCCTCCGGCCCCGGTCCCCGGAAAGCCAGGCCCGGGTAGGCCCCACCGGGGTCAACGCCCAGGTCCGCTTCCACGACGGCATCTCCGACCAGAAGGTCGCGCTCCGCCGCCGCCAGGTCCCGGAGCAAGGCAAAGCCTGCTTCCAGCCTGAGCGCCGGGCGCCCCTGCCACTCCACCGTGCGGGCGGTCGGGTCCCACAGTTCCAGCCGGGTCAGGTCTGTCATCTCAAAGCGCTGCCAATCCGTCATCCCGCTCACATCCTTCGCGTCTGCGACTCACTGCCCGCTGGCACCCCGTCCGCCTTATCAGGCTCCCTCATGCTTACTAGGAACCAGATGATCTCAACCAGGTCGGCAATCAGCAACGTTGGCCACACATTCTGCAGTTCCCGCGGCCCGGTCCGCCACATCTGGTAAAGGATATAGGGCGGAATCAGCGCTGGCCAGGTCCACATAAGCCACGGCCGCACCTTCACCCCATAGATGGCCCCGCCTGCAATGACGAAGGGAAGCAGCCCGTAGGAGAGCATCAGTGTGAAGTCGAGTGCGTCAGCCCAGACCACGTCAGCAAAGAGGAAGTAGGCCACAGCCCCCACCGAGGCGCCGACAACCAGCAGATGCGACCAATAGGACGGGAGATACGTGATGATCGTCAGGTAGAGCGCCACCCCGGCTGCCATTGCCAAGGCCCCCCCGCCCACCATCATGGCGAGGGCCCGTCCCGGGACGCTCCACAAGTTGTCCACCGGCACGGTGAAGGTCCAGATGCCCACCAGGAGAGCAACGACTCCGAACATCATCCAGATCTGCTGCACGTACTTTGTGCGCGTCAATGCCTACTCCTCCTGCTTCGTCGTGCTCGTAGTTCTATGCTAGGCGGCACCCGGAATTGCGGACATGTGAAACTACTCATACGGAGCGTACTTCGCGGTCGTTGCAACTGTCAATCGTTTCCCCTGGGGCTCTGGAGGATTCGTTCCACATCCCTTTGAGACCAATGCCGCCTCCAATGGGGTTCAATGCGAATACCCACCGAGACCAATGCCGCCTCCATTGGTGTTTCGTCCCAATACCCATGGAGACCAATGCTGCCTTCATTGGGGTTCAATGCCAATACCGTTGGAGACTGATACCTCCCCCATTGGGGTTCAATGCCAATACTCAAGGAGACTGGTGCTTCCTCCATTGGGGTGCAATGCCAATACTCAGGGAGACTGGTGCTTCCTCCATTGGGCTTCAATGCCAATACCGTTGGAGACTAGTGCTTCCTCCATTGGGGTTCAATGCCCGTACTCAGGGAGACTAGTGCTTCCTCCATTGGGGTTCAATGCCAATACCATTGGGGAGTCTCACTGCGTGCAGCCGACTCATTCTCTTACGTCAGTCGAAGCACTATAAAGAAAGTATACCAAAATCAAATTCATCCATGAAGTCAGGCAGGAACACCGACCACCCACGTCAAACCATTATCCACGCCACACAGATGGCGATCCAACTGGAGGGTGCTGCTCATGCCGAAGTCAAGCCAGGTTCCGTCCAACGGTCAGGACTCGCTGGCCTCGGAGACTCGTCAGGTATCACCGGCCCCGTCCCTGGCGGCCCAGAAGATCCCCCAGATTCCCCTTGTCGCCAACCTGGTCAACAGCGGCGACAAAATGACCCGCTACCGGAACATGCTCGATGCCTGCATGAAGGCGGTCGACCCCGCCGACGCCACCCTCAGCGCCCTTGTCTCCGAGATGGTCGCCGAAGCCTCCCAAAAGAACCACCTCGGCACACTCACGCCCAGCCAGGCAGTCCTGGGCCTCGACGACTCCAAGACCTACCTCTTCATCATCCCGGCGCCTCCCAAGACCCCTGGGGTCACGCCACTCAAGTATCGACAGGGCCAGATCCTTGTGAACCTCTACCAGACCTTTGCCGAGAACGACCGGCTGGTCCGCCCCGATGTCCGCGAGTACTACGATGTGTTTTCCACCCCCGGCGAAGTCACCATTCAGGGTGTCTATACAGGTTGGGGCGTCTATGTTGACCTGAGCAAGGCCACCAAGGAGCCCATCAAGCGCCTGAGCGAGGAAGAGAAGGCCGCCCGGGCCGCCAAGGCGGCACAGACCAAGGCCGCCAAGGCTGCCAAGCAGAAGCAGGAAGAGAGTCAGGCCCCCACTGCTGAGTCAGAAAACGCTGCGGAGTAGTCCCCACCCCCTGTCAAA
>JARBUG010000037.1 GCA_029239785.1 Symbiobacteriaceae bacterium
TCTGGGTGGCCACCCTCAGGAGCAGGGTCGCCTGCCCCTCTAAATGCTCAACCTGCAGCAGCTTGGGGTACGGCAGCCGGCCCACTTGCTCACAGACTGCCTTTACCTGCTCCTTGGTCCAAGGCTCATCCTCGGGCATGGCCGCCGTAGCATCTGCCACCTTCTGCAAAAGCTTCGGGTCGGTCAGGCCGGTAAGCGACACCAGGTCGCCGCAGCGAACGGTCATCTGCGCCCTGCCACTGTGATAGATGATCAGCAGCGGCTCCCTCACGTTAGGCTGCCGGTCGGTACCGTAGCTGGCCAGCACCTTCCTGCCTGTTACCGTACGCAATCCCATCCACGAACACTCCCTTCATGTGAACATCACCACCTATCTATACGAAGGCCTATAACATCTTGTTCGATATCAAAGGCAAACTCAGTAAAAAAGGGCGGGTACCACCTTCGTGGCACCCGCCCTCACCATATCTACGCCTTCCAGCCCAGATGCTTCATCGCCTTATCGGCGGCCGTTGTCCCTTCCCGGACGCAATCGCCCAGGCCCACGCCCCGGTACGCAGCGCCTGCCAGATACAACCCTGGCTGCTGGGCCATCAGCGAATCCACCTTGTCCATCAGGGCCAAATGCCCGACACGATAGACCGCCATCGACTTCGGCCACCGGAAAATCTTCGTCAGAATCGGGTTGGCCTCAATGCCCATCGTCTGCTTCAGCGAATCCTTCACCGTCGCCATAATCGCCTCGTCGGACTCCTTGGTCCAGTCCTTGCCCGGGCCCCGGCCCACAAAGCACCGCAGCAGCACCTTGTCCTCCGGCGCGGCGTGCGGCCACTTCGTGCTGATCCACGTGCTCGCCGAAATCTCAAGCGGCTCGCCCGACGGCACCAGGAAGCCCGTCGCATTGAGCGGATGCTTGATATCCGCCTTGTTATAAGCCACCGCAACAACACAGGAATTGTTGTAAGGGATTTCACCCAACGCCGAAGCCACATCGGCCCGGAAGCCCTTGACCAAATCAGCCGCCACATAGGCCGGCACCGCCAGAATCACGGCATCAGCCACAAACTGCTCGCCGGTGGAGAGCGTCACATCATACTTCCCGTCCACCAACTTCAGCGCCGTCACCGAGGTCGACGTGCGGAAGTCAACCGTTTCGCGAGCGACCTCCGCCGCCTTCAGCAGGGCAGACTGCAGGCCCGCCTGCACGGTCTGGAAGGCGCTGCCCGTGGTGGACTTGGGCTTGTTCGCCTTGTTCTTCCAGCCCTGCAGCAGCAGGCTGCCGCCTTCCTTCTCCATCTTCGGGAACGACGGGAACGTGCACTTGATCGACACGTTCTCCCAGTCGCCGCCGTGAATGCCGCCCATCAAGGGGCCGGCCACATGCTCCAGCACATCGCGGCCAAACCGGCGGCCGACGAAGCTGCCAATCGACTCGTCCTCGTCATCCTTCTTGATCGGCATGAACGGCTCCAGGCCGGCCCGCAGTTTGCCCAGGGGCGAGAGCAGGCGGGTCTTCAGGAACGGCCACACCTCGGTGGGAATCATAATGTTCATGCCCACGGGCAGGCTCTCCATGCGGCCCTTGTGCAGAATATAGGTCGACTTGCAGTGCGGGTTGGTGCCCACGGTAGTCAGGCCCAACTCCTTCGCCAGGTTGCCAAACCAGGGCTTGTATGACAGGTAAGAGTCCGGACCATGCTCGATGACCATCCCGTCGATCACGTCCGTCTTGGCCTTGCCGCCCAGCGTCGCGTCCCGTTCCACGAGCATGATCTTAGCGTCGATGCTTCCTGCTTTGACCTGCTTGTGCAGGTGGTACGCGGCGCCCACGCCCGTGGCGCCGCCCCCTACGATGACGATGGTCTGACTCATACGTACACTACTCTCCTCTGGCATAGCGGCGGACCACGTTCGCCAGCGCCCTGCACAGGAGGGGATGATCATTCAACATCCCCGTGCGCTCAAAGTGCACGCCCAGCTTCTCCGCCTCTTGCTTTAGTTCGATATCCAGGTCGTATAGCACTTCCAGGTGGTCGGAAATAAAACCAACGGAGGCCACCAGCACATGTTTCGAACCAGCGGCGGCCAGCGAGGCCACCTTCTCACGCACATCAGGCCCCAGCCAGGGCTCCGGCGTGCGCCCGGCGCTCTGGTAGGCGAAGTGCACCTTCTCCAGGCCCGTCTGGGCCGCAATCGCCTGGCCCATCTCCTGCAAATGCGTGGGATAAGGGTCGTGCCAGGTCAGAATCCGCTCAGGCAGGCTGTGGCAGGTGAAAATGGCGTCGATGTCCGCCGGGGCAACGCCCGGGAACTTCGCCAGCGCCGCCTGCATCATCGCCACTTCGGCAGCGATGAAGTCCGGCTCCAGGTGCCAGCTGAACACCTTCGCAAACTCGATGCCCGGTGCACCCAACTCCGCCACCGCCGCATCGACCCGCTCGAAGTACGCCCCCGAGCTCATCTTCGACCCCTGCGGCGCCAGCACCACGGCCACGGCCTTGCGAATACCGTCGTCGTACATCTGCCGGACCACATCTTTAATGAACGGATGCCAGTGCCGGTTCGCACCGTACACCCGGTACTCCACACCATCATCAGCAGCCGCCAGTTCGCGCGCAACGCCCCGGGTCTGGGCAGTCGAAATATCGTTCAGCCGCGACAGACCGCCAATCGCCTCGTACCGCTGGGTCAGCTCCTCGAGCTGCTCGGCTGTCGGGGCACGCCCCCGGCGAATGTCGGTGTAGTACGGCAGAATCTCTTCCTTGCGATTTGGCGTGCCGTACGCCATCACCAGCACACCGATCACCGGCTTGGACACCGTTACTTCGCCTCCTTGTGGTCGTAGCTGTGCACCATTTCAACGACCTTCTGCAGGCTTGAAATGGACATGCTCGGCATGCAGCCATGACCCAGGTTGAAAATGTGGCCCGGGCGCCCCTCCGTGCGGCGGAGCACATCGTGCACCTTCGCCCGCATCACATCTTCGGGCGCAAAGACGGCAATGGGGTCCAGGTTGCCCTGCACCGCGTGGTGCGGGCCAACCTTGTCCCACGCCTTGTCGATCTCTTCCTTCCAATCGATGCCGATCACATCGGCGCCCAGGTCGGAGAAAGACTCCAGCAAATGGCCGGTATGAACGCCAAACAGGATCAGGGGCGCCCCCGTCTCCTTCACGGCGCTGATAATCTTATGCATATGCGGCTTGACGTACTGATCATAATCCGGCCGGTTCAAGTTGCCGACCCAACTGTCAAACAGCTGCACAGCGTGGCAGCCGGCCTTGATCTGATCGACCAGATACGTCGCGACCATATCGCTCAGCTTTTCCATGAGCGCGGCCCACACCTGGGGCTCCGAGTACATCAAGTTCTTGACGTTCTTGTAGTCCTTGGTCGGGCGCCCTTCCACGGCGTAACTCGCCAGGGTAAACGGGCCGCCGGCAAAGCCCAGCAGGGGCACGTTCAGCTCCCGCACCAGCAGCTTGATCGTCTCCAGCACGTAGGGCACCATCTCCTCAGCGTTCAGCTGCGGAATGGCGGCCACGTCCCGGGCGGTCCGAATCGGCTTGTCAAAAACCGGACCCACATTCTCGACGATATCGACGCCCAGGCCCATGCCCCGCAGCGGCGTCATGATATCGGAGAACAGAATGGCCGCATCCACATCCAACTGCTTCACGGGGAGGATCGTGACCTCCGCACATACATCCGGATGCTCGCAGATTTCCATGAGGGTGTACTTCTCACGGATCTTGCGATACTCGGGCTGATAACGCCCGGCCTGGCGCATAAACCAGACCGGCACGCGGTCGTTGGGCAGGCGGCGGGCGGCGCGGAGCAGACGATCGTTGGTGAGCATGTTGGGAGTTCACGGCTCCTTTCACAGGTCGGACCAATGCCAGTTTAGTTTATCTCATTCGGCCATCGAAGCATATAGGTCATGGGCAGGAAGAAACACACCGCTTCTGTAATACCAATGGCATATATCAGAAATATCCGAGTGAGGGAGGCGCAGTTGATGGGGAAGGTATTGGAGGGACGGGTTGCGATTGTAACGGGGGCGAGCCGGGGCATCGGGCAGGCGCTGGCGGTCCGCCTGGCGCAGGAAGGCGCCGATGTGGTCATCGCCGCGAAGACGGAGACCGAGGAGAAACTGCCGGGTACCATTCACGAAACAGCGGAGCTCGTCCGGCAGGCCGGACGCCGGGCGTTGCCCGTCCGGGTGGACGTGCGCAACGAGACGGACATCGCGAACATGGTGGAGCAAACCATCGCCGAGTTCGGCCGCATCGACATGCTCATCAACAACGCCGGGGCGCTCTGGTGGAAGCCCGTGCTCGAAACGCCGGCCAAGCGCTTTGACCTGCTCATGGGCGTCAACGTGCGGGCCGCCTACCTCTGCAGTTACTATGCCCTTCCTTACATGGTTCGCCAAAAGTGGGGCCACATCATCAACATGGCGCCGGCGATTTCCACCGAGGCAAGCCCCGGTATGGTCGCCTACATGATCAGCAAAATGGGCATGGCCCAGGTTGCCATCGGCATCGCCGAGGAGCACCGGGCCGATAACATCGCCGCCAACGCCCTCTGGCCCGTCACGCCCATCGAAACGGCGGCGGTCATCGTCAACCAACTGGGCGAGCGGTCGCAGTGGCGCACCCCGGAGATCCTCTGCGATGCGACCATGGCAATTCTCCGCCAGGAGCCCGGCCAGTGCACGGGCCGCCAGCTCACCGATGAGCAGATTCTGCGTGAAGCCGGCGTTACCGACTTCGACAAGTACTGGTGCGAGGGTAAACCGCCCGAGCATCCTATCTACATTGACCGCAGCCACTGGGGATGAAATACGACAGGGGCGGACGCCTGGCACGGCGCCCGCCCCTTTTCTTACGACTAGCCCTGCGCCTTCGTGCGGCGCTGATACATCTTCCCCAACAAGAAACCAACCATTAGCAGCAAGAGCAGCTCAAAGCCCCCGAGAAACCACTTAATCGCTCCGTCAATCCGATCACCGGCGGAAAGGAATGCGCCGCTCAGCATGACCACCGACATGCCCATGGCCATCAGGGCCAGGTGCATCTTCTTCAGTTCCTTGTCGTCCGGAGCCGCGTCGTCGTCGGATACCTTGCGGCCCTCGTAATACCAGGCCAGCCCATAAACGACGACCATGGCAAAGAAGATCAGGCTCCAGGGCGAAAAGAAGGCGACCGGCTCACCTTTGAAGTTTCGCATCACGTTGTCAGTCACCCAGCCCACAAAGCTGAACCCGCCCGCTGCCCAAAAGGTCATGTTGCCGGCCCGAACGCCGATCAGTTCGGTCCGCTCATCCTCTTCCACCAAGGGCGCTACGCCCTTCTTCTTGGCGACCATCAAGCCGACTGCGACCGAAAGTGCACCGACCACCATACCAATAATAAAGCCCATATACATGGTAAACGACATATTGCTACCTCCCGCTGGTCGCCTTCTGGCGACGTAGGTACATGCGAACGAGGGTCAATACTGTGGCGCTGCCCAGCACCGCCAGGAATCCCACCAATACGTTCGCCACCGAACGCTCAATCCGACCGTCGGCCGAAGCAAGGGCGCTGCCAAGCGACAGGACCGAGAAAGCCAGACACAGCAGGGCGGTCTTGACCTTCTTCATCTCTTCATCGTCCGGGGCAGCATCGTGATCGGATACCTTCCAGGTCTCGTAGGCCTTCGCACCTAGAAAGATAAAACACGTCGCCAGCACAATGATCCCCCAAGGCGAGAAGAAAGCTACTTCTTCACCCCGCTGGTTCCGCAGCACGTTGTCGGTTACCCATGCCACGAAACTAATGATGCCCGTGGCAGCGGCGGTCAGGAACCCGGCCCTGACATTGATCAGTTCCGACCGCTCGTCGGTGTCGGGGGCCCCACCTTTGCGCCGTTTCTGCACGGTGCCGATCACGACCACCAAAAGCCCGGCCAGAATCCCTGATACGAATCCCAAGTACATCGAGAATGACATATGTATATTGCCTCCTATTGGTCCTGGAATATCTCCTCAATCGGCCGCCCAAAGAGCCGGGCCAGTTTGAATGCCAAGTTCAAGGTTGGGTTGTACTTGTCGTTCTCGATGGCGATGATCGTCTGCCGGGTGACACCGACCTGTTTGGCCACATCCTCCTGGGTCATCCCCAGGGCCTCGCGCAGGCTGCGGATGTTGTTCTTCACCCTTCCCGACCCCCTTCGTGTAAAAGACTCTTTACATCCCGTAAGATACACCCGAGGTCTGGCCATGTCAAGAACTCTTTACATCGTAATGAAAAAGCAAGGAGCGCCTGGTGGCGCCCCTGCTCAAAACGGCTCCTGAATCACGGGATGCAGGCGGATTTCGGTCAGTTTTTCCCGTTCGCCAGCCGGGAACTACCCCTTGGGTTCAGTGCTGCCCAGCGCGTGCACAGCCAGCCAAAGCTCCGGAGGCACCGGCATCACCGACAGCCGGCTCTGCCGCACCAACTCCCACCCGGCGAAGCGCTCGTCCGCCTTGATAGCGCCCAGCGTTACCGGTCTCTCAAACCGGTACGCCGGCACCGTATCGACCACCACGAACTTGGGATCTGACTCCTTTTGGTCGGGATAGGCCGCCTGCTTGATTCGGCCCACGCCCACTACCGCCCGGACGTTGCCGGTGTGGTAGAACAGGAACAGATCGCCGGCCGCCATCGCCCGCAGGTGCTTGAGCGCCGTGGGGTTCCTCACCCCGTTCCAGGGTTCCCGTCCCTTGCGCTCCAGGTCGTCGTAGCTAAACTCCTCAGGCTCCGTTTTCATGAGCCAATACGCCATGCTGCCCGCCTCCTATTTCCCCAACCGCACGACCCGGCCGGGGCGCCCCGCGACCCGCTGCCCGTCCCGCACCGCAGCCGTTCCGTTCACATACACATGCCTGATTCCCGCCGGAAACTCCTGCGGACTCAGCCACGTCGTCCGGTCGGCCACCGTTTTCGGATCGAATACCACCAGGTCCGCATAGAAGCCCGGCTTCAGGTACCCCCGGTCCTTCAGGCCCAGGTTGTCCGCCACCGCCCCGGTCATCTTCCGGAGCATCGCCTCCAGGCCCAGCACCTTCTGCTCCCGCACATACTGGCCCAGCAACATCGGGTACGACCCATACGACCGCCTGTGGAAGGCGTAACCCAGCGCCTCCGCCGGCGAGCCCAGCTTCGGCTGCGACTCACCGTCGGTGCTCACCACCGACCACGGCGCCTGATAGAACCGAATCATGGCCTTCTCGCTGCTCACCAGGGCGACTACGGCCACCCCGGGGTCAAGCGCCCCCAGCCGCTCCGCCGCCTGCTCAGCCGGCCAGCCCTGCGCCATCGCCACCTCGGACACACGCTTCCCGACCATGGCCGCGTCGGCCGCCTTGGTAATCACCAGATAATTGGCAGGCAGCGCCTTGCCCCACTCGCCCACCGGTCGGTTAATCGCATAATCAGGCGCCAAGTACGGATACACATCGGCGAACAACTTCTGCCCGCCCGCAATCGCCTGCTCCACCAGCCCGACGACCTGATCTTCCTTCCCCCAGTTCGGGTACTTCACGATCTTGAAGTGCGCCAGATTCAGCGGCACACCGGCCGTCTTCGCG
Organism: Symbiobacteriaceae bacterium; assembly: GCA_029239785.1. Classification (GTDB taxonomy): domain Bacteria; phylum Bacillota; class Sulfobacillia; order Symbiobacteriales; family Symbiobacteriaceae; genus JARBUG01. The sequence continues at coordinate 7,618 of JARBUG010000037.1, forward strand.
ATCCAGAGCGATTCCTGCAGCGACTCCACGATCTGATCGCCTTCGCTGCGCATGTGGGTGCTGTAAATGCCCCCGAATGACTTCACCTCGGCCGCCAGGGCGGCGATTTCCGCCCGGTCGGCCTGCCGGCCGGGCATGTACTCCAGCCCCGTGGAGAGCCCGAAGGCGCCCTCCGTCATTCCCTGGCGCACGAGCTGCTTCATGGCTTCCACCTGGTCAGCCGATGCGGCGCCCGGGGCGTTGCCCATCACCTGCCCGCGCACGGAGCCCTGGCCGATGTACATGCCAAAGTTCACACCCGTCCCCGCCGTGGACAGCCGCTCCAACTCCGCCGCCACCGGCAGCGGCGAACGGCCATCGGCCCCACCGATCTCGGTGGTAATGCCCTGCATGAGCGAGGCCGTCGCATCCAAATCCTCAAACGGGTTGATGAAGTCATGGGTGTGCGAATGTGGGTTGATGAACCCCGGCGCCACCACCAGCCCGGTGGCGTCGACCTCTTGCTTGGCGGTGTAAGCGCTCAGCTTTCCCACGGCGACAATCTTGTCACCCGATATGGCCACGTCTCCGACCTGCCCCGGCGCCCCGGTGCCGTCAATGACCGTACCGCCCCGAATGACCAGATCATAGGCGGTCGGTGTCGGAGTCGGAACCGGCGTTTCTTGCCCCGGAGGGTCGACTTTACCCGGATCCACAGGGTCTACAGGTGGCTGCCCGCCACGGGTGCAGCCGGACAGGAGAAGCAAAGCAACCGCCGCCCCAAGCGCAATCCGACGTAACAAACGATTCCCCCCCTGCCAAGCGAGGCAAACTCATTGACACTCTATCGCACATGCATTCCCAGGTCAAACCATGTAGGCTAAGTCTCAGCCTACGTTGAAAAGTCTACCCCTTGCAAACTTTGCAGCAACAAAGTACAATTATTCACGCATCGTCCTGTCCGGCGACGACGAACCGCGCCAGGCAGGGGGAGCAAAATTCGGGATGAGGGGTACAAACGCGATGACGAAGACTCTGTATTTCGGGAACCTGCCCTGGGCCGCCACAGACGTGGATCTGGCCAACGCCGTGACGCAGCATTGTGAGTGCATCTCCGCCCGCATTGCCGTCGATCGGGAGACTGGCCGCAGCCGTGGCTTTGGATTCGTCGAGGTTCCGGCCGACAAGGCTGAAGAAGTGATCGCGGCGCTGAACGGCGCCCAGTGGGGCGGCCGCCCGCTGACCGTGAATGAAGCCAAGCCCCGCGAAGACCGGCCGGCCCGCAGCCCCCGCCGCTAACTTGCTCTCCCGGGCGCCATCCGACTGGATGGCGCCCTTCGTTTGCGATACGATCAACTTCGGGGGGATGCAGATGCAGTACCGTCGTTTGGGGCGTTCAGGCCTCAAGGTCTCAGAGATTGGCCTCGGCACCATGATGTTCGGTGAAAAGACCGGGCAATCCGAAGCAACCCGTATCATCCACCAGGCGCTCGATGCCGGCGTCAACCTGATTGACGTGGCCGACGTATACGCCGGCGGCGAGTCCGAACGCATGGTGGGCGCCGCCTTGCAGGGCCGGCGGGAACAGGCGGTTCTGGCTACCAAAGTGGGGCGCCCCACGCCCCTGGGCGGAGGCCTCTCCCGCCGGTACATATTCCAGGCTCTGGAGTCAAGCCTGCGCCGTCTTGGCACAGACTATGTGGACCTTTACCAGGTCCATCGGTTCGACCCCGAAACACCGCTCGACGAAACGCTCTCGGCCCTTGATGACCTGGTCCGGCAGGGCAAGGTCCGCTATATCGGATGCAGCAACTTCGCGGCGTGGCAGCTCTGCAAGGCGCTCTGGGTCAGCGATGTCCGCCGCCTCGCCCGGTTCGACTCCGTCCAGCCACGCTACAACCTGGTCTATCGCGACCCTGAGGCGGAACTCTTTCCCCTCTGCCTTTCGGAGGGTGTGGGCGTCCTGGCGTACAGCCCTCTGGCCGGCGGCGTGCTCACCGGCAAGTACCTGGATGAGGTGCCCGAGGGCTCCCGCGGATGGCAGAATCCATCCTGGCAACAGGCCCGCCTGACGCCGGGCGCCCGGGAAGCCGCGGCCCGGGTCCGGGCCGTCGCCGGCCGGCTGAACCGCCCGGCCGGGCAGGTCGCCATTCGCTGGTGCCTGGCGAACCCGGCGGTGAGCACGGCCCTGGTCGGTCCCCGCACCGAGCAGCAGTGGGCCGATGCTCTGGAAGCCGCCACCTGGACCCTGAACCCGGCTGACGCCATCGAACTGGGAACCCCCTGAGTCACCACCGCTCGCCGGCCCCCTTTCTACGGGGGCCGGTTATTTGTTGCCACGTTTCGTTAACCTTGACTTTTTTCGGGATTCTTGGGAACAAACCAAAGCCTCCGGTCGTCATTCAAGTGAAATCCCTCGTTAGGGAATTCTCGAACAAGGAGGCGTTCCAACATGTTACGAAAGACCCTCGCCAGCATGCTGGCCGCCCTGCTGGTCGTGGCCGGCTCCAGCACCGCCCTCGCCGCCACGGCCATTTCTGCAGGTCCCGGCACCTCTCCTGCCCCGGCGCTCCCCGCTGCCCCCCGCACCGACACCGCCCCCAAGCAGGGGCCTCTGACCCTCTCCGGCACGTTGGAGTACGTGACCAGCATCTCCGCACCCCACTACGAAGTAAACGGCTATGTGCTGATCTTCCCGGAACAAGCCGCACTCGACAGCCTCGCAGGGCAACAGGTCATCGTCACCGGCACCCCCGTGACCGGACCTTCCATCTACATGCGTAAGAGCATCACCGTCGAGTCCATACTGGAGACCGCCGCCTACACCCCGGCCCTTCCGCCCGCAACCCCGGCCATTCCCCCGGTCACCAGCCCGACCCTCCCGCCCGTTGAAAACGTCCAGACCCCTGCCCCCGAACCCATGCCGCTCTGGGGCAGCCCCTACTACATCCTCTTTGGCCAACTCGAAGCCGACGGCGACACCCACGTCCTGGTGCAGGAAACCCGGGCCGGCTTCGCCCGCCTCCTCCTCCGCAGCACCGACGTCGACCTCACGGCCCTCGTCGGAGAGCGGGTCGGGCTCATCGTCTCCCGCGACCCGGGCATCGAGGGCAGCCGCTGCTACAACGTCATCGCCGCCGTTGCCCTGAATGGTGACCTTGGCAGTCAACTCCACCTCGGCCCCATCTACCTGGCTCCCCAGCGGCCCATCACCCTCGTGCTCCGCAACCAGGAACTGGCCCTCGACCAGGCCCCCATCGTCGGCAACGGGCGGACGCTCATCCCCCTGCGGGCCATTGGTGAAGCCCTGGGCGCCCAGGTCGACTGGGACCAGGCCACCCGCACGGCCACCGTTACCCTGGGCGCCCGGGAAGTCAAGGTGACCGTTGGCAGCAATCAGGTCACCGTCTCCGAACCCGGGCGGGCCGAAGAGATCATCTACAGCGACATCGCCCCGGTCATCGCCGGCGGGCGCACGCTGGTTCCCGTACGGGTCTTCGCTGAGAGTCTGGGCCTGAAAGTCGGCTGGGACGAGGCAACCCACACCGTCACCCTGAACTAGCAGACGGCGCCGGCAAGAGCACACAACGCTCTTGCCGGCGCCTTGTTATCCCCATGTCGCGCAGGAGTCAAATCCTTCAATACCGAACATCCTTCTACTGTGGGTGAAAGCTACCGCAGCAAAGGATGGGGCCTGTGTTTTTCGACTGGATCATGGGCGTGGCGTTCCGACCGGGGGCAACCTTTGAGCGAGCCCGCGAACAGCTGCGCTTTGGGTACTGGTGGATCATCCTCACGGTGATCACGCTGGAGGCGGTCATCGGGATATACGGCCCAGCCGGATACGGCGTCGACCTATGGGCGGATGTCGCCCTCTTCGTCGCCCTGCAAGACATGATCCTGTACGACATTCAGGCACTCATGCTCATGGGCGCCGCCCGCCTCGTAGCGGGCTGGCAGCTTTCGTGGTTTGAGGCGCACAAATTCAGCGGTCTGCTCTGGTCGATCATCGTACTGGAGGATATTGCGACGTTCTACCCGGCTCTGGTGGGCCTGGACCAGATCTCCCTGTGGACCGGCGCATTCTTCTCCCTCTGGTACGTCTTCGTGATGTTTGTCGGTCTGCGCCGGACTGCCGACCTCTCGGCCGCCAGGTCATTGCTCATCACGCTGCTGGCGGGTCTGGTCTGGCGGGGCGGCATCTTTATCTGGACCTGGTGGCCGCTGATTTCCAAAAGCCTCTAAAATCGTTCGACAAAATCCTCCTTCGTCCATTCGGGCGGACGGGGGATTTTCGCTACCAGCGAAACCGCACCACGCTTGGTGTAGAGCCCCTATCGCCCGCCTTAGCCCTCCCCTCCAAAACCACCAATCCTCGACACGTTTTTAGACAAATCGCTTGACCAGAATTGGGATCTTTTGGTAAGATGATCTCGTAGCGATTATGCTCGGGGGATGAACCGGGAGACAGGGGGGAACAGGGAGTGGCAACGCACCTAATCGCCCAAATCGAAAAGCACCACAAACGTGGCGAATACGGCCGGGCCATTTACGCATGCGAACAGCTCCTTGCAGACCCCGCTTACCAGTCCCACCGTGCCATTCTCCTGTTCTGGAAAGGCATGTCCCACTACAAGGCCGGCCCATCATGGCGCGGCCAGGCCATCTCGTGCCTGCGCGAAGCCATGGCTGCCGCCAGCAAGGACCGACCAACCAAAGGCCGCATTATGGTCGCCCTGGGCATGATCTATGCCTACATGGGCGATTATGTCGCCTTCGAGAAAATGCTGAAAGAATGGGAACGCATCTCCCGCGACAGGCAGCCCGAAGTCATGCGCTGGGGACCCATGTTCTGGTACAACTACGGGTGCGCTCTCGACAACGCATGCCGCTATGCCGAGGCCATCTCCGTTTATCAGAAGGCGCTCTCACTCTGCCAGTGGGCCGAAAATATGCGTTCCGATGTGCTGCATAACCTCAGTGGTGCCTATCTTTATTCGGGCGACCTGCCCCAAGCCCTGGCAACCATGGAACAGGCGGAAACCTTGCAAAAGAACGATCCCACCACCCTGAGCCGCAAAGCGGAATACGCCTTTGCCGTTGGCGACTACACAACCGCCCAGCAGTATGTGGCCGAGGCTCTCCTTCACCCAGCCATCGAACACTACACCCGTGGTGATGCTTACTACACCTGGGCGCAGGTACTCCTCGCCCTCGACCAGCCCCAGGAAGCACAAGAAAAAGCCCTGCAAGCCCTGGACTACGCCATCCGTTCGGTCCATCTGCCCTGTATCCACAAAACGAACATCTTTCTCCAGCAGTTTGGTTCCCCTGTCCGGTAACGGTAAACAAACAACTACGTAGATCAAGAGGAGGAGTCTATATGAAACGTTTTTTGATCGCGCTCTGCGTGGCGGCCCTCCTCGCCATTCTCGCATTACCTGCTATGGCCGGCCAACGAAAACCGGGGGACCCCGCCGCCTTCCTGGAAACGTCGTCCTCGCTAAGGGTCAGCAAATGAAACAAAACCGGAGCTTGTGCTCCGGTCTTTTTATGCCTCTCCGCCTTTGCGGCCCCGCCGGGCCGCCCGGGGGGCGCCCCATACCTTGCCCTCCACATACTCCGGACTGAGCCCGTCGGCCTGGAATTTCTCCACCAGCGTACGGTACTTGATAAACGGGTCCTCCAGCTGGGGCACAGGCTTATAGAACCAGACTTCCTCCAGGTTCACAAACTCGGCAAAGCGCTGAATCACCGGCCCGGTGACCATCGCCGGACCGTACACCATCTCCCGGAACATGCCCGGATCGATCAGCACCTGCCGGGCGATCCGGTCCATGCTGAACATGGTGGGGTCCTGCGTCGAAAGAAACTCCGCACAGGTGCGCACCCGCAACCCGGGAGGTGTATTGGTCAGGGCCGCCTCGCGCAGCCGGAGATAGTCGTGGAGCTGGCTCTTTACCCGCTTCACCCGGGCACTGTCTTTCTCGGCATGCTCTCGCCCCAACAGCCAGTCCACCGTCACCCCATAGAAGTCGGCCAGGCGCAGCAAGTGCTCGTATGACGGCTCACGCATGCCGCCTTCCCACTGCGAGGGTACATTGCGGTTGGTCGCAAACAGGTTGGCCACATCCTGCAGGACCAGCCCGAAATTCTCACGCAGCTGCCGGAGCCGCGCTCCCAAAATCGGAGTACCCGACTGGCTTTGCTTCACCGACCGCCACGCTCCCCCGCTGGAATCTCTTACCACCATTCTACAGGAATGTTCTCAGATTGTGAACATACCCAGGGGAAATCCGCAATGGTTCGGAGCACGGCCTATCGCCATTCGCTGCCAGCAAACATAGATTTTGCTGTGATTTTGTGCGATTGCCACTTGACTCCACGCTTGGCAAATAGTACCATAAAACCAGAGACACGGAGTTCACGAAACGTGAACACAAGGTAAACAAAAAGCGGCCCACTAAAAGAAGAGGTTCCCAAACCCCTGCGGGAGGTGCCGCTCATGCGTAAGCGAGACGCTGGGCCCGGTCCACCAGCATCGACCCCCTGACCCATGAAAAAAAAGGGGGTTCGCCATGAACAAACACTCATCTGCCGATTCCCTGGAAACCCGGCCCGCACTATTGCAGTTCGCAGGCGGCAACGTCGCCGGCACCATCTACGCCCACCGCATCGGCGGGCAAATTGTGGAAGCCTACCGGGGTTACGGCTATCGCTACAACCCCGTCGCCCGAGCCCTCCGCAGCGAACCGACCGCCCTGAAGAAACCCTAGCACATAGTAAACGGCGGACCCGCAGCTCACCAACCGGTGGCTGCGGGTCCTTCCTCGTTTACTTCGTAAACGCCTTCTTGATGGCGTGCTTCGTGATCTGACGGTTCACGTCGGCGATCGACGTGGTCAGGGGAATCTCCTTCGGACACGCCTTGATGCAGTTCTGGGCGTTGCCGCACTCGTTGATGCCGCCCGGGCCCATCAGGGCGTCCAGCCGGTCACCGGCGTGCATGCTGCCCGTGGGGTGGGCGTTGAAGAGCCTCACCTGGCTGATGGGGGCGGGGCCGACAAACTCGGTGCCCTCGTTGTAGTTCGGGCAGGCCTCCATGCAGCAGCCGCAGGTCATGCAGGTCGACAGGGTGTACATCCACTCCTGGTCCTCAGGTGCCTGCTTGGGGCCGGGGCCCAGGTCATGGGTCCCGTCAATGGGCACCCAGGCCTGCACCCGCTTCAGGGCTTCGAACATCTTGGTCCGGTCGACCATCAGGTCACGAATGACCGGAAACGACTTCATGGGCTCCAGCACAATCGGCTGGGTGAAGTTGTCGGCCAGGGCGGAGCAGCTCTGCCGGGCCTTGCCGTTGATCACCATGGTGCAGGCGCCGCAGACCTCTTCCAGGCAGTTGCAGTCCCACACAACCGGGGTGGTCTTCTTGCCGTCGGCGGTGATCGGGTTCCGCTGAATCTCCATCAGGCAGGAGATGATGTTGGCATTCGGCCGGTAAGGGAGCTTGAACTCTTCCCAACGGGCGGGCTTCCCGGGGCCCTCCTGCCGCTTAATGCGCAGCTCGATAAACTTCTGCTCGGATGACAAGGTCGCTCGCCCCCTTACTTCTTGGTGTAGTCGCGCTTACGCGGCTTGATATGCGTGATATCCACAGGCTCGTACGTAATCTCCGGGCCGTTCGGCGTGTAGGTCGCGATCGTGGTCTTGTGGAAGTTGTCGTCGTCGCGCTCGGGGAAGTCCGGCTTGTAGTGGGCGCCGCGGGATTCGTTGCGCAGCAGGGCGCCCTTTGTGATCACTTCGGCCAGGATGAGCATGCCGTCGAGCCAGCGGGTAAAGACGGCCGGCTGGTTGGAGTAGCTGCCCGTGTCGGGCACGCCAACCTTCTTGAACCGCTCCTTCAGCTCGGAAATCTTCTTGAGGGTCGCCTCGAGCTTGTCGTTGTACCGAACGACGGTGACGTTGTCGGTCATAATCTTACCCAGCTCGTCGGCCAGGGTGTAGGGATTCTCGGGGCCGTCCATCCGCAGGATCTTGTCGTAGCCGGCCTGCGCTTCCTTGACGGCGTTCTCGAAGACTGACTCGGGCAGTTCGTTGGCGTGGGTCTTATCCAAATCCTTGACGTACCGCACAGCTGCCGGACCGCAGATCATGCCTTCGTAGATGCAGGAGACCAGCGAGTTGGCGCCCAGGCGGTTCGCGCCATGGTACTGGTGCGACGCCTCGCCCACGGCGTACAGGCCCGGAATGTTGCTCATGTGGGTGTAGGGGCTGGAGGTGTCCAGCTCCTCCTGTCCGCCGACCAGCTTCTTGCGGTAGCCGGCCCAAATGCCGCCCATGGTGTAGTGCATGCCGGGGAAGATCTTCATGGGAACCTTGGTCGGGTCATCGCCGATGAACTTGGTGTAAATATCAAGCACGGCGCCGAGCTTCCGGTGGGCGACCTCGGCGGGAATGTGGCTGATGTCCAGGTAGACCTGGTTCTTGCCATCAACACCCAGGCCCATATTAACGCAGACGTTGAAGATTTCGCGGGTGGCGATGTCGCGCGGCACCAGGTTGCCAAACTTCGGGTACTTCTCTTCGAGGAAGTACCAGGGCTTGCCGTCTTTGTACGTCCAGACCCGGCCGCCTTCGCCGCGAATCGACTCGGACATGAGGCGCAGCTTGTCGTCGCCGGGAATGGCGGTGGGGTGAACCTGAATGAACTCGGCGTTGGCGTACTTGGCGCCCTGCTTGAACACAATGGCCGCCGCCGAACCAGTGTTGATGACCGAGTTAGTCGACTTGCCGAAGATCATACCAATGCCGCCGGTGGCCATGACGACCACGTCGGACTTGAAGGCCTTGTACTCCATGGTGTGCAGGTTCTGTGCGGTGCAGCCCACCACGCGGCCCTCGTGGAGAATCAGGCTGGTGAAGTCCCAGCCTTCGAACTTCTTGACCTGGCCCTGCACTTCGAACCGGCGGACCTGCTCATCGAGCGCATACAGGAGCTGCTGGCCGGTGGAGGCGCCGGAGAAGGCGGTGCGGTGGTGCAGCGTGCCGCCGAAGCGGCGGAAGTCGATGAGGCCCTCCGGCGTGCGGTTGAAGGGCACGCCCATGCGGTCGAGCAGGTAGATGATGCCCGGGGCAGCCTCGCACATGCCCTTGACCAGGGGCTGGTCGGCCAGGAAGTCGCCGCCGTAGACGGAGTCGTCGAAGTGCTGCCAGGGGGAGTCGCCCTCGCCCTTGGTGTTCACGGCGCCGTTAATGCCGCCCTGGGCGCAGACGGAGTGCGACCGCTTGACGGGCACCAGCGAAATCAGTTCGACCGTAAAACCCGCTTCTGCCGCCTTGATGGTGGTCATGAGACCAGCCAGGCCGCCACCGACAACAATGATGTTAGGCATTTGCTGATCCCTCCCTTAACGGAACGCAAACAGGGTGGCGATACCCAGTGCGCTGACACCGACAAATGCGGCGTTGGTGATGAGGTTGGAGACGCGCTGGCTCTTGGGACCAATGGTGATGCCCCAGGTAATCAGGAACGTGTAGATGCCGTTGCAAAGGTGGTAAGCAGCGGCAACAATGCCGATGATGTACCATGCAGCGATGATGTTGTTCTGGAAGGACGCATGAACCACGTCGAAGTCGGGAAGGCCGGACATGGTGCCGTGCACCTTGGGGCCGTAAGCGCCCAGGGCCTTCTGAATGCGGAACTCCCAAATGTGCCAGGTCACAAAGAAGAGCGTGAGCAGGCCGCTGATGCGCTGCAGCACGAAGGCCCAGTTGCGGCCGTAGCCGTACTGCTTCACGTTGTGGCGGGCATCGGCGGCGATGTAGATGCCGTAGATCGCGTGGAAATAAAGGGGAAGGAAGATAGCGAAGATCTCCAGGAGCAGAACGAATTGCATGGAGTTGATCGACAGTACGACCTCGTTGTACGCCTCAGCCCCCTGCATTGCCTTGGAGTTCTCGTACAGGTGGAACAGCAGGAACCCGCCGGTCGGTATGACGCCGGTGAGCGAGTGCAGCCGCCTCATCAGGAAGTGGTTGCGGCGAAAAAACTCACGCATGCCTGTGGTGTCGCTCCTTTCGCGTCCTCATGTGGTAACCCGGTTGGAACAATCGGATAGCCTCGGAAGCCCATAGGAAACCTAGACATTAGGTGCCACAACAAGTCGCCCCTATTGTATCGCCCGCTGATAAAGAGTGTCAACGTTTCGGCTTCCTATTATTTACAGTGATCTCAGGTATAAGCACCAGTTATATTTCGTCTGACGAACGGATTCTATGCACCCTGCCGAGGGGGCCGTCGATCCTGTATACTTGGGAACAGGTTGTTTCTATGCGAGGAGGGTCCCCATGGCCTCCAGGTGCCATCTTACCGTCCCGGGCGGGACGGCGCACGTTTTCACACGCACGCAGCTTGACTCGCTCCAGGCCATCGTTACGGACCTGGGCGCCGCCACGTTTCCGCTCTTTTTGCGCCTTGGCTCGACACCCCGCTGGCGCATGCAGCCCATTACGGCCCGTAACCTACTGGCCGAGGTTGAGAAGTTCCGCCGCATGCTCGACCTGCGGCTGATTCCGGGTGTTTCGTTTCGCGATGAGCAGGGCGCCGAACTGGGCAGCATGTTCATGCGGGCCGACGAGCGCCCCCTGGTTGAGGCGGATAAGCTGTCGGTGGCGCCCACGCCCGAGGGGATTCGGGTGGTACTGGGGGGCTTCCCGCCGCCGGCGGGCTTCCGATCCCGCCCCGGGCTGCCGCCTGTGCACTATGAGTGCTACTTCTCGGAACTGCGGACAAGCCAGGAGGGCTGGGTTGGCCTGCGCACGCCGGACATGGGCGGGTCGGGCGCCCCGGTGGCCCTGCCGGCCATTCCGCTGCCCCCGGCGACCCAGTGGGATTATTCCCGCGTGGCCGGGCGCCCGGTGGTGGGTTCGGTGGTGTACGTCGAGCCCCCGGCCACAGAGGTGTACCGGGACTTGCTGCACGCCCTGGACACGGCCGGGAACGAGTCGATCCGGCTGAAGCAGCCCCTGGAATTCAGGCGGGACGTTTAGCGCGCCCCTGCGAGTTTTTCGTTTTTACCACAGAGGACACAGAGGACACTGATACTGGGTAACCCTTTCCTGGTCATATATATGAATAATGACCTGGAACGCTTTTCCTGGTATCAGTGTCTTCTGTGTCCTCTGTGGTCGTAAAATGTCCCCATGCCCAAAGGAAAGGCCCGGCGTGTGACCGCCGGGCCTCTTTGCGTTATTTCGGTTGCTTGGATTGGTCGTGCGGATCGCCCTGCGGCGGTGCCTGAGGCCCCTGCTGAGGCTGCTGAGGCGGCCCCTGCGGGCCCAGCGGCGGCGCAAAGGGCGGGGTGTAGTGGCCGGGCGCCGGCGGCGTCTGCTTCGGCATGCGCTTCATGCTAAAGCGGACAATCAGGAAGGCAATGCCGCCGAACACGGCCAGCAAGACCAACACGGGAATAGCCGACACGGCGAAGACCACGAAGTTGCCCAGGAAGTTGACCACGCCGTTCCAGCTGCCGGTGAAGCCCCGCTGCATCCGCTCCCACACGGTCTTGGGCGGGGAGATCGGCGTGGGCACGCCGGGCTCATAGAGGTTGATCACCATGGTGCTGAAGTCGACCCGGTTCGACAGGACCCGCATGCGGCCCTTCATCGACTCGAGGTCGGCGGTAACCCGGGCAATTTCGGACTCCAGCTGCAACATCTCCTGGATGGTGCCGCCCTGGGCGTACAGCTTGTTAAGCTGGGTCAGGTGGATCTCCTTGGTCTTGATGCGCTCCTCCAGGTCGACAAACGCCTCGGTGACATCTTCCGTCCACTCGTGCTGGTTGTTCACTTCGCCCAGTTCCCGCACGATGGTGGTGAGGGCCGCGTACTGGACCGCCGGCACCCGGACGGTCATGTTGATCGTCCGGCCCTGCACGGCTGTGCCGGACTGCTTTACATCCTGCACATAGCCGCCGGCGCCGGTCACGGAGGCCGTAATCTTGTTGACGGCCGCATCGCCGTCCTTGACGCGAATGTCGAAGCTGGCGTTTTTGATGATCTTCCGGTCGAGGGGCACGGGGGTCGGTTCGCCGGCCGGGACGCCGGGCTGGGGTGATGCCGCGGGGGCAGCCCCGTCGGCGACGGCGCCTTGGTTAGGCGGTGCGCTGCCTGTGCTGCCACGCGATTCCGAGGGTGCTGCTGATTCCTGTTTCGCGCTGCCGCCGCCGGCACACGCCCCGAAGACGAGTGCAGCCAGTACGATTACCACAGCCAGTGTCCATTTGCGCCTCATATCTGGTTCCCCCTCTGTGAATGGAGTACGGCGCTTGCTGCCCAATAGACGACGCGAACCGACACTCCGTTTCTTTGCAGAGGCGAAAATACCCTTCTTTGCGCAAAAACGCCCCCCGGCCAGCCCGAATGCGCCTATCCTTCCAGCGCTGACCCCCGCCCGATCAACAGGTGACCGCTTACATACATGGGCGTCCCACTGAACAGCACGGTGTTGGTCTCACTGTTCCATTCGTACTCCACGCCCAGCACGGCCGCTGCCTCCTCGGCATCCACGTAGCCGGTGCTGACCTTCAGGTGGGTCGTCACGGGCTGGCCATCAAGGTAGACGGTGCGGGTCTCATGCTCCCAGGCGACCTCGGCGCCGAGGCGGTTGGCCAGCGCCCGGGCCGCCACGTAAGGCCGGCCCTTGTGCAGCAGGGCAGGAACCGACTGCCCGTTCACCAGGGCGGCCGCATCAAGCCGGTACAGGCCCGGTCCGTCCGGGGCCACCGTATCCGCCGCAAGTCCGGCGGCCGTAAGCACGTCTGCGGCCGACTGGCTGCCCCAGCCGTACACATCGGGATAGACCGCCAGGTACCGGCGCCCGTCGGCCCCGGTCTGGACCTGGGCCGTCTCGTAAATCACGTTGACCGGCGTGCCCACCCGCACCTGGTCGTAAAGCCACTCCACGTCGGCGTTGAACATGCGAATGCACCCCGCCGAGACCACACCGCCAATCGACGACGGCACGTTATTGCCGTGAATGCCGTACGAGTAATTGAAGGCCATCCAGCGGGTGCCGAGGGGGTTGGACGGACCGGGCGGAACAATATCGCCGCCCCAGGGCGGCAGCCACCAGGGGTTGACCGCCTTGTTCTGGATTTTGTAGGACCCGGTCGGGGTCTGGTCTGTGGTGCGCCCGATGCCCACGGGGAAACTGCGGTTCAGGGTTCCATCTACATACCAGTAAAGAGTCCTGGCCGGCAGATTGATGACGATGCCGGTCGGGGCCGGGGGCGCCGGACCGATGCCCTGGGGCCTGGTCTCTGCGGCCATGGCCGGTTTCCCCAGCGCCAGCACGGCGGCCATCACGAGGCCGGCAGCGACGGCGCGCCAATGAGAAAGAGCCATGCATCCACCTCCCTCAGACGTTGTCTGGGTCAGCGTATGCACGGCTCCCATGCGGACGACCTTAGCCCTTGTAAACCTCGGCAGCGGCGGCCACGGCGGCGCCGCGTTCACGGTAGTAGCCCTGCTCGGCGAGCACCTGCTCCAGGGCGCCCAGCAGCGCGATGACCGACTTGGCGGTCGCATTCGTGCCCATAATGCCGATACGCCACGTCTTGCCCGCCAACGGGCCGAAGCCGCCGGCGATTTCGACGTCCATCTCCAAAAGGCGCTTGCGCAGGGGCAGATCATCGACGCCTTCGGGAATGTTAACCACCTTGATGACCGGCAGCACCGGCCCCTTGGTGAAAATGCTCAGTTCCATTGCCTTCAGGCCGGCCTCAAAGGCCTGGCTGGCCTTGGCGTGCCGCTCCCACCGGGCCTCCAGGCCTTCCTCCAGCACAATCCGCAGCGCCTCGCGCACGGCGTACACGAGGGTGCTGGACATGGTGTGGTGGAAGCCGCGGGCGCCGTCCCAGTAGTTGAACAGCATATTCAAGTCCCAGTAGAGGGAGGGTACCTTGCTCTTGCGGTTCTTGATCGCCTCGATGGCCCGGGGGCTGAACGTCGCCGGCGCCATGCCGGGGATGGAGCCCAGGCACTTCTGCGAGCAAGAGGAAGCAGCATCGATGCCCCACTCGTCGATCTTGACGGGCAGGCCACCGAGGGAGGTGACGCAGTCCATTACGACGAGCGCGCCGTACTGACGGGCAACGGCGGCGATTTCGGCAGCGGGCTGGAGGGCGCCCGTGCTGGTCTCGGCGTGAACAAAACCGACAACCTTGGCCGGCTTCTTCTTCAGCTCTTCCTCGACCAGTGCACCGGTGATGACCTCACCGAAGGGAACCTCCACCGCCCGGACGTTGGCGCCCGTGCGGGTGGCCTGCTCAATCATCCGCTGACCGAAGAAACCGCTCGAGCAGATGATGACCTCGTCGCCGGGCTCCAGGAGGTTGACCATCATGGTTTCGACGCCGGAGGTGCCGGTGGCAGAGAGCAGGAGCGTGTGCTGGTTCTTCGTCTGGAAGACCTGACGCAGATCATCCTGCACTTCGTTCATAAGGGCGAGGAAGGCCGGGTCCAGGTGGCCGAGAATCGGGCTGGTGAGCGCACGGAGAACGCGAGGGTCCGGATTGGACGGCCCCGGTCCCATCAGCAACCGAACGGGCGGGTTCAGTTCGGGCAGGCGCATCGGTGGGTTCCTCCTTGGTGCGATATGTTCGGTAGTCGTAAGAATTCGACGGGCTGATAGGAATTCCTACATTAATGGACGACCGGGTCGTCCTCATCTTCCTCGTCTTCCTCTTCTTCAGGCTCGTCCTCGTCGGCGATCTCCTCGTCATCTTCCATATCGTCTTCCTCGACGGCAGCCACGGCCATGACCTCATCGGTGGCGTAAATGGGCGCCCCGGCCCGGAGGGCAAGGGCGATGGCATCGCTGGGACGGGCGTCGAACTCGACCGAGGTACCGTCTTGCCGGAGCAGCACCACGGTGGCGAAGAAGGTGCCCTCGCGGAAATCACGAATGCGCACGTCGCCAACGGAGGCACCGAGGCCCTGGATAAACTGATGCATGAGGTCGTGGGTCAGCGGGCGGGGGGCCCGAACGCCTTCGGCTTCCATGGCGATGGAGCGTCCTTCGAGCATGCCAATCTCCATGACGAGAAGGCGCGCCGATTCCTCGGCCCTCAGGACAATAATGACGCTGCCGGTGTCCTCCACCAGGCCTACGCTGACAACGTTGAGGCGAATCATGGGCACGGCCTCCTTTCCCGCTTAGTATACTCTTGCCCGCGGCAGGGGCGCAACGTATGGCGCAGTAGCGGTGGACGAGCCCGCGCCTTGTCGTCTATACTGAATCCATGGTAATGCGCAGGGGAGGAACCACGTTGGTTACGATCCGTCTGTTCGCCGCCGCCGCCGATGCCGTGGGAAGCCGCCAACTCGAAGGTGAGTGGGCCGGCCTGACCGTTTCACAGTTGCTCGAGCGGCTGGCAGAGGAGCATCCCCGTTTGGCCCGGATTCTGCCTTCGATGGCCACGGCAGTGAATCGTGAGTACGCCGAGGCCGACCGCGTGCTGCAGGAGGGCGATGAACTGGCCCTGATTCCGCCCGTGAGCGGCGGGTCGGCGGAGGCGCGCCCGTTGTTTGAAGTGACTTCGGAGCCCCTTTCGGCCGATGAGGTCTCGGCCCGGGTGACGAACCCCTATTCCGGGGCGACGTTGGTTTTTGTGGGCACGGTTCGTGAGTGGACCAAGGGGAAGCGTACGATTTTGCTGGAGTATGAGGCCTACCCCGAGATGGCTGTAGAGCAGATGAAGATCATCGGCCGGGAGATTGAGGAGCGGTGGCCGGGGGCCCGGACCGCGATTGTGCATCGGGTGGGCCGGCTTGCGGTGACGGAGCCGAGCGTAATTATCGCCGTGGCTACGCCGCACCGGGCGGATTCGTTTGATGCCTGCCGCCATGCGATTGAGCGGTTGAAGCAGATTGTGCCGGTGTGGAAGAAAGAAGTCTGGGAAGACGGAGAAGAGTGGGTCGGGAGCCAGTTGGGGCCCGATTGGATGCATACGAAGCGGTAGTTGTTGCGGGCGTCGGCTGGTGGCTGGCGCCTTTGCCATGTGCCGGACGAGGCGCCGCCGCCTATATCGGGCCTGTCGCCGGCGGCGGCTTATACAGTCGGGTAACGGGGCAAACTGCCTGTAAACATCGCCTCCGAACGGCGACTTCGGGAGCACCGACCGCCCCCCGAGGCTGAGGCAGCTTGGGGTGGCAGCGCCTGCCCCCGCGGCTGAGAACCCTGCTTGCGTCGTATGCGCCCAATCGGAGCTTTTCGAACGAGGGGGCCAAGAACCATGCAGTCTCCCGTTGCATCGCTGTTGGAACAACTGCGCAGATTCTCTCCCATGCCCGAAGATGACTTCCTGACAGAGCCTCTCCTCTCGACATACCAGGAGATCATTTCTGAACTCTCGCAGCATAAGGACCCGGTGTGCATTCGGCCGCTGATTGACTCCTTTGGTTACGGAGAGGCACAAGGGGTCTACTGGAGTGTTGTGCATCTCCTGGAGTCGTTCCCGCCGGAGATGGTGGTGCCCGAACTGCTGGCTGCGGTACAGACCAGACTGGCTGGGCCGTGCCTATGGGCAGCCTACATGCTGGGCCGGAGCCGTTCCGCGGCGGCCGTCCCGCACCTCACCGACCTGCTTAAGCACGACAAGCCCCTGGTCCGGGCCGGGGCAGTCATGGCGCTAGGCATGATCGGCGAGGCGGAGGGGCTGAAAGCGGTCCAGGCACTCCGTGAAGACCCTGACCCTGAGGTCCGGAACGAAGTCCGACATGTGTTATCCCAACAACGGTAAACGTCACAGCAGAGCGCCCGCCAGCGTTAACTCGCCGGCGGGCGCCTTATGCTACCTGGTTCCGCCTCGGGGGTCAGGTGGTACCCGCCTGACCCCGAGGCACCCCACCGAAGCTAACGGCGGCTGAGTTGCTCCTCCGCCTGGGCGATCATGCGCTTCACCATCTGTCCGCCCAGATGGCCGCCCAGGCGGCCGCCCACCTTCCCGGCCTGCCGGGAGGTGATCTCGCCGTTATACCCGGGCTGGAGCGGCACCCCGATCTCCGAGGCGATCTCGAACTTCCGCCGGTCGATCGTCTGCTGGAGCTCCTGCGGGCTGGACACATGCATGCCCAAGTCCTGTGCCACCTCAAACTTCAACTGATCCAGCGCACCCGCTGCCGCACTGACCAGGAGTCGGTTCCGGTTATTATCCGACAAAGAAGTCACCTCCCAACGCTAGCATGCCGCGCAGGGAGGTGAACCATAAGCCGAAATTCCTGGAAGGGTGCCTAGTCGTAATGCCCTTCCTCGAAGTAGCGCCGCACCTTGGCCGGATCGTGTGTGGCGCCCAGCGCCAGCATCAGCTTAATACGCGACTTCTGGCTGTTAAGGAAGTCACCGAAAATCACGCCGGCGTTGCGCAGCCGCTTGCCGGCGCCTTCGTAGCCGTACGAATCCAGCACCCGCCCCCGCAGCGCCCGCGACGTAATGATGACAGGCAGCCCTTTGGACAGCGCATACTCGATGCCCGCCGCAGCAGCCGGCGGCACGTTGCCCCGGCCCATCGCCTCGATAATCAGCCCCTGTGAGCCGGAATCGACAGCGAAGCGGATGAACCGGTCATCGGCGCCGGTGTACATCTTAAAAAGATCGACCCGATCTTCCACACGGGTGGCGGGAATCGTCTCGCTCAAAATCGGGCGCCGGTAAAAGAGCACCCGGCCACTATCGACGATGCCCAGCGGCCCGAAGTTGGGGCTCTGGAAGGTGCCTGCCTCTTCGGTGTGCGTCTTGGTCGCCTCGGAGGCGGCCAGAATCTGTTCGTTCATGCAAACCAGCACACCCAACCCCTGGGCATCGTCGCACGCAGCGACCAGAATGGAGTCACGCAGGTTGGCCGGTCCCTCAAAGCCCAGTTCAGAAGCGTTGCGCATGGCGCCAGTCACCACGACGGGCTTCTCCGAATCCAGCACCAGGTCCAGGAAATAGGCCGTCTCCTCCAGCGTGTCGGTGCCGTGGGTGATGACGACCCCGTCGATGGACGGGTCCGCCAGTTGCCCACGCACCACCTGCGCCAGGTCCCACATGATCTGCGGGGTAACGTGAGGACCGGGCAGTTGGCCGTAATCGAGCACCCGGGTCGTAATGTGCGGGTCGAGGTGGCTGACCGTGGCGAGAATCTGCTGGCCGGAGAGCGTGGGCACGGCGGCGCCTACCTTGGGGTCGATCTGCATGGAGATCGTGCCGCCCGTGAAAATGATCAGGATGGTCTTTTGCTCCGTTGCCATAGCGTGCGGCTCACCTTTCTTACTTTAACACCCAGTGATTGTCGAACTGATACACAGTACAGGGGAGAATTCCTTCGCAGAAGGCGACTCCGTTGCCGGCGGGGGTAAAGAACGCCTTCAGCTCGGTGGTTCCGGCGACGTATAGACCGCGGACGGGATCGGTCTGGCCGGGTTTGTAGAGTATGCGGGACGACGGGCCGATGGGATGGTTGGTCTCCTGGCTCAAGGCATTAACGGGCTGCCAGGCGCTGCCGACAAACTGATAGAGCAGGACCGAGGCGGAGCCGTTGGAACGGCCGAGCACCAGCAGCCAGCGCTGGCCACCGGCCTGCATCTCCCGGGCGTCGAGCCACTTCGTAATCGTGCGGGGAGCGTACGTCTCCACGGTAATAGTCTTCCCCGACTGGACGAGCAGCGGCATCAAACCCGAGCCGTTGGGCGGGAACGCCAGCACCCGGGCGCCGAAGATGTCCCAGCCGCGAGGTGCCAGCTCGGGCGGTGCGCCGACCATGGACGCCAGTTGGGCAGCGGAGAGACTGGCGGATTCGGGCGCCAGCAGATACTGCTTCGCGAGTTCAGCCACTTCCATCACACGGGTGGTGGTCAGCTGTTCCAGCGTGGCAATCTGTCGAATCTGGGCGGTCACCCACGAGGCGGCGCTGAGGCGCTGGCCAATCCAGGCCAGGCTGAAGCAGTTTGCGGCATTGGCAGTCGGGCAGATTTGCACCGAGCGGTCGGGCTGCATGGCGACCGTGCCTGCGGCATCATCCGTTTCGATGGTCAGGTCGGCCGGCCCGGGGCCACGGGTGATGCGGACACCGGCTCCCGATGTGGGGAGGAAGCCATACCATTCCGGGGCGGGCTCCCAGCCGTTGCCACCGTTCATGCGCAGCAGCGTAACGACGCGGCCCTTGCCCGAGGCCGAAGCCGTGAGGATGGCGAGACCGGGCTGGCCCTCGCCCTCCACGATGCGCAGGGCTTCAACCCGGCCGTTCACAGGCGGGGGCGAAGTCATGGGCAGGCCGTTGCCTATGCGGTACTGGAGAATCGAAAAGCTGGGAACCTCCAGTCCGGCCGGGGCCGGAACCACCAGCAACCGGGCCGTGAGGCTGCTGCTGCGGTCCATCTGTTCACGGGAGCCGGCGGGCAGTTTGGACAGCAGCTGCTCCTCCACCGTCTCCACCTGCTGGAGGTAGGCCGGAAGCTTGCGTGTTGCTTTCTCCCACGCCTCCAGCCGCTCCTCTTTCTTGGCGCTGGTATCGGCTGCCGTCATGAATCCATCGAAGGCGGTAAAGTTCCGCTCATCGATGACGTTGAACTTGGGCGATTTCCACTCCAGCGCCAGGTCGGGGTTGATGTAGAACCGGGCCTGATTCGCCTTGTCGAACTGCGGGCTCCAGGCGGTATCGACCGGCACGTCCACCAGCAGGAAATTGGACCGGAGCTCCAGCCGGACATCGCCAACGGTGGCTGCCAGGCCCCGGAACGGCGCCGTGTCGGGCTTGAACTCGCCAGTGCGGCCGTCGCGGGCATAGTAGCCGATGTAGCCGCCGCCGCGGGCAAGCCCGAAGACGAGCATGACGCCCCGGTCGTCAAAGGCCCGGGCGCCGACCAGCTGGCCGCCGGGCATCACTTCGACCTCAAAGGCCTGCGGGGCGCCGGATTCGGCGTACTGAACCGCTACTCGCTCGCCAGGGGGCACGATGCCCGAGGCGGGAATGGTAAGGGCGTAAACCCTCGCCTTACCGCCGGCCTCGAAGAAGCGGAGCTGGGCCGGCTCGTCTGCCTCAATTGGACTCTCCCATTGGGCCTTGGTCATGGCCAGGCTTTCGGGAGTCCGGAGCAGCTGGACCAGCCGGGACATCGCTTTTTCGCGGGCGGGCTGCCGCTCTTTCGATGTCCGATTGCTGTCGAGCGCCTCCTTTGCCAACTGGTGAATATCGGCCAGGGTCGGGCCTGCCTCCACCACCGGTTCCGGCTTCGGCTTGGCACAGGCCGTGAGCAGAAGCAGGAGAATCACCAACAAGGCCGGATACCACTTTCGCATGGTACTCCTCCTGACCGCGCAAAAAAATCCTTTAAGTCGTACAGTACTTTGACCTCGGGCCGCCCTCTCCCTTCCCGCGGTCGATCAAAAGATAGATCCGCGGCCTGTTAGACAGAACACCGGAAAGAACGGTCGCGCCGTCTTTCCGGTGTTCCAACGTTTTACTCGGGGCGATTCTTTTCGTAGACCCGACGGACGCCGTCCAGGGTCAGGTAGGGTTCCACCTGCTGAATGGTGCGGCTCTCGGAGGCAACCAGATGGGCCAGGCCCCCCGTGGCTACCACGACGGGTGCCGGGCCCTCCGGGGCGATCTCCCGGGAGAGCCGCTTGACCAGGCCATCGGCCTGGCCGGCAAACCCGAAGACGATGCCAGACTGCAGGCTGGCCACGATATTTTTTCCCAGTACCTGGCGAGGCCGGGCGACCTCAATGCGCTGGAGCCGGGCCGCCGACCGGGCCAGGGCCTCGGTCGAAATGTTAATGCCCGGGGCGATGACACCGCCCAGGTACTCGCCGGTGGCGCTGACGCACTCCAACTTGGTGGCGGTGCCAAAGTCAACCACAATCACCGGGCGCCCGGCCGGGGCGCCGTAAATCTCCCAGGCGGCGACGGCGTTGACCAGCCGGTCCGTGCCCAGGGCGCCCACGTTGTCGTAATGGACAGCCGGCAGCGTCTTGCAGAGGCTGTTCAGCTCCACCAGGTCGACGCCCAGGTAGGTTTTGCACGCCTCCACCAGCCGGGCGTTCAGGGGCGGCACCACGCTGGCCATGGCCGCCTCGGAAACGTCGGCGGGCCGGTAGCCCTCCCGCTGGAGCAGCTGCACAAAGCGGAGGCCGTACTCGTCGGCGGTGCGGGCCCGGTCGGTGCCCACCCGCCAGGTGGCGACCAGTTCCGAGTCCAGATAAAGACCAATGGTGATATTCGTATTGCCCACGTCAATGGCGAGGAGCATCGGTTATCGCTCCCCCCTTGCGGCAGTATTGCGTTCGTAAATGACCCGCAGGCCCTCCAGGTTCAGGTGCGGGTCAATGGTCTGGATGACCGTGGTTTCGGGGGCGACCAGTTCGGCCGTGGCCGTATCGCCCGTGGCGACCACCTTCAGCCCGGCAGCGGCGGCGCCCAACTCTTCCTCCAGCCGGGCAACCACCTCGTCCACCTGTCCGGCGAAGCCGTAAATGACGCCGGACTGCATGGCGTGAATGGTGTTGCGGGCCAGGACCGTTTTGGGTTTGACCAGCTCGATGCGGGGCAGCTTGGCCGCCTGCGTGAAGAGCGCCTCCACCGATACGGTGATGCCCGGGGCCATGACGCCGCCCAGGTATTCACCATCTTTGGAGATGACGTCGAAGATGGTGGCGGTGCCGAAATCGACCACGATGAGCGGGCCGCCGTACTTCTCATACGCGGCCACCGCGATGACGATGCGGTCGGAGCCCACTTCGCGGGGGTTGTCGTAGCGGATGACCATGCCGGTTTTGACGCCCGGCCCCACCACCAGGGGCTTGAGGTGGAAGTATTTTTGGAACATGCGGTCGAGCGTGGGCACCACCGGCGGTACCGACGAGGCGACTACGACCGCTTTGATGTCCTTTGGGGTGATGCCCCGGTATTCGAGCAGGGCCAGGAACAGGAGCCCATATTCATCCTGCGTCTTGCGGCGGTCGGTGGCCACGCTCCATTCGGCGCGCAGCTCCGTGCCGTCGTAAATGCCAAAACTGAGTGCCGTGTTGCCAACGTCGAGTGCGAGAAGCACCTATGTAACCTCCCCGGTAGCCGGCGCCGCCGCGGGTCCAGCTCCGCCTCATACTCCAGGATGGATTATAGCACAGTTTGGCCCAATGCCGACGGCCCGGGTGGTGTGCCCGGGCCGCATCGACTCGCTATTCAGTTCGGAGTCTATGATCCGGTCACCCCCGCTGTGGAACGACTCGTCAGGTCTGAATGCCCTCGTACGTGCTGTTGTGGGCCGCTACTTACGGCGGCCGTGCGGGATAAGGCCCGCCGCCTTTTGTCCGAGTTTTCAGTCCCTGTCTGCACTTTTATCATATCAAACCTTACTTAGGATGTCATCGGGCGAAGGTCCTAGACCGTTCCGGGACTTTTTGGATGCATTTCTTTGACCACAGAGATCACAGAGGACACTGATACCAGGTCAACGTTCTGGGTCCTCATCATTTATAGTGACCGGGCGGACTGTCCTGAGTTCCTAGAGGGAGACACTGCGGAGGTGAGAGGAATGGGTGAGTACCTTCACGCTGACCTGACTGGAGCGGTCATTGGGGCGGCGATTGAAGTCCACAAAACCCTTGGGCCGGGATTCCTGGAATCGGTCTACGAAACGGCCCTCGCCCGTGAGTTGGAGCTCCGAGGCATTCCATTTGTTCGGCAGGCACAAGTGCCCATCCATTACAAGGGTACTGTGGTCGGCACGCACGTGCTAGATCTCCTGGTTGCGGACAAAATCGTGGTGGAGTTGAAAGTGGCCAAAGAACTGACGGACATTCATACAGCAATAGTGCTGTCGTATCTCGCAGCGACCAAACTACAGATTGCTCTGCTTATTAACTTCAACAAGCCACGAATTGAGTGCAAACGGATTGCATTATAGGGACAATGA
>JARBUG010000038.1:0-2187 GCA_029239785.1 Symbiobacteriaceae bacterium
CTCGCTGGCTGCCATGCGGTCGCCGATGGCGCAGGCGTCGATCATCGGGCAGGTGCGGGTCGATCCTGACCCCTTCGTGCGGGCGCTGGCGTACGGGCTTGCGATGGGGATGCGGATGTGAATTAAGGGCGGGCCACCTGTTGGAAGGTGACCCGCCCCTTGGTGCGATATGGGGTTAGAACTGGAAGTAGAGGAACGGGCTCGGCGCATAGAAGCGGGCGATGCTGAGCGTCAGCAGGATGCCGCAGGCCACGGCCCAGGCGGTGCGATACTTCGGCTTCAGTTCGTAGGTATCGATCGTAAAGGAGATGCCGAGGCCCAGCACCAGCAGGGCGAGGGCGGTTTTGGCCTGCAGGACCCAGTCGGCGCCCACGAGGCCGTTCAGGCCGATCAGCGACTTGTAAACGTGGAGCGCCGCAGTCATCGATTCGGCCCGGAACATGACCCAGCCCAGGGCGACGATCAAGAAGGTGCCGATCATGTTGATCCACCTGGGCAGGGGCGGGAAGTGCTTGCGGGTGACCCGGTGGATCGCCTGGGCCAGGCCGTGGTATGCGCCCCAGAGGACGAAGGTCCAGTTCGCCCCGTGCCAGAGGCCGCCCAGGAGCATCGTCAGAAAGAGGTTGATCTGCGTGCGCCGTTCGCCCTGCCGGTTGCCGCCCAGGGGGATGTAAAGATAATCGCGCAGCCAGGTCGAGAGGCTGATGTGCCAGCGGCGCCAGAAGTCGGAGATGGAGGTGGCGGCGTAGGGGAGCATGAAGTTTCGGGGCAGGCGGAAGCCGATGAGGAGGCCCAGGCCGACGGCCATGTCGCTGTAGCCGGAGAAGTCGAGGTAGAGTTGGGCGGTGTAGCTCAGCACCGCAATCCAGCCGGAGACGAAGCCCAGGGAGTCGGTGGCGGCGAAAAGCGGGTTGACCAGATGGCCGGCCAGGTAATCGGCGATCAGCACCTTCTTGACCAGACCCATGGTAAAGAAGTGGATAGCCTCTTCAATGTGCTCCGCCGGCAGCCACCGGGGGAGCTTTTTCAGTTGCTCCGCCATGTCCGAGTACCGGGCGATGGGGCCGGCGACCAGGCGGGGGAACATGGTGACGAAGTGGGCGTAATCGACGAAGCGCTTCAGGGCGGGAATCCGCTCCCAGTAGACGTCGATGGTGTAGCTCATCGACTCGAAGGTGTAAAAGGAGATGCCGATTGGGAGGATGACGTGCAGGTAGGGGAGCCACTCGCCGGGTACCATGCCGTTGAGCGAGGAGGCGAAGAAGTTGTAGTACTTGAAGATGCCCAGGACGCCCAGGTTGGAGAGCATGGAGACGATCAGCCAGAACTTGCGCTTCTGGTGTTGGGTCGCGTCCTGGATGTAGCGGGCGGTGAAGTAGTCGACGCTGGTGGTGCCGAGCATCAGGACGGCGAAGCGCCAGTCCCAGGCGCCGTAGAAGATGTAGCTGGCGATCAGCGAGATCCACTTGCGTGCCGTCAGGTTGGGCGTGGCCCAGTAGATGATGAGGACCACGGGCAGGAAGACGAAGATGAAGCCAAAGCTGTTGAAGAGCACGTCCGCGAGCCCCCTAGTTGTTGTAGAGCGTTTCTAACATCAGCCGGCCGTTTTCCTGACGGTAGTGGACGCCGTCGAAGAATCCGTTCGGGTCACCGCCGAAGGAGGCCACGTCGGTCAAGTCATGGAAGGTGACGTTGGGGAACCGGCTGGGGAGCGCCTGCAGGTAGGGGAGGGCGGCTGCCTGGACCTGGTTGTAGGCTTCGACCTGTTTCAGGCCCTTGATCATGTCGGGGTGGAAGGGGGTGGCAAAGAGGCGGACCTTGATGCCCTTCTCCTGCGCCCGGATGAGGAGCAGTTCGAAGAGGCCGACCCGGACGGGATTGAGGGTGGGGGGAACGTTGTAGCGCTCGGTGTAGTTGGCCAGGTTCTGGGTGGCGTTCAGCTTAAAGGTGCCCGCGGCGACCTGGTTTTCCATGGCGATATAGTGGAGGTAGCCGTCGGGGTCGAAGTCGACTTCGGCGGGGGGCGTGTTCTTTTGCAGGTGAAGCCTGAGGGCCTTGTTGCTGAGGCCAAAGTTGTAGGTGGAGAGGAGAAGTTTGGTGCGGGCGAGGAGTTCGCCGAGCCACATGTCGCGGGGGACGTATTTGCGAACTTCGGGGGTGCTGACCAGGTCTTCGTTGGGGGGGCCG
>JARBUG010000038.1:2226-32626 GCA_029239785.1 Symbiobacteriaceae bacterium
CCGGCGTAGAAGAGCGTCTCCAAGTCGATGCCGTAGACGATCTCCTTGAGGGGCCAGTTAAGGTCGCCGGTGGCGTAGCGAAGGAGGGCGTAGTGCTCCTCAGGGCGAGAGCTGCTGACGCCCGCGGAGAAGGCGGTGAGGCCGGTGATGGCTGTGATGTCGGAGGGCGCGAGCTTGGAGACCCGGCTGGAGCCCAAGATGAGGGCTTCGGCCGGAGCTGCGTCTTTCATGAGGTCGACTTTGATGCGCTGGTCGCCCCAGGCAAGGGGTTTGACCAGGCGGGGCGCGAACCAGCCCAGGGGGTTGATCAGGTAGTTGAAGAGGCCGAGGGCGAGGGAGCAGGTGAGGGCGGACACCAGGAAGGCGGCGACGAAGGAGCGGGCTTTTGCGGGCCCGGGTGGGGTATGGACCAAGGGGGTTGACCTCCTGGGTGGACGGGGTGGGGGGGCGGGTGTGGAACAGGGTGTTTCCAAGTGGATCCGGGAATCAACCCAGATGGAACCCAGAACGACTCAAGCTGAACCCAGGACGACTCACGTGGAACCCAGCACGACTCAAGTGAAAAGCAGGATCAGTCAACAACGAACCCAACGTGAATCAACAGGCAACCGTAGGCCAATCAACAGTGAACCGGTGGTCAATCCACATTGGATCGATGGTCAACCCATATTGAATCGATGGTCAACTCACATTGGATCGATGGTCAACCCAGATGGAGTCAAGGAGGACCCACTGTCGCTCATGGTCGACTCAGAAGAACCGAAGGCCGACCAACGTTGAACCGAAGGCCCGACAAACAATGGACCGAAGGTCGACCAACAATGAACCGAAGGTCGACCAACTTTGAACCGAAGGTCAACCCAGAACGAACCGAAGGTGAACCCAGCACGAACCGAAGGTTAACCAACAGCCCAGGCCAAAAGGGTTCGGTTGGCGGCGGCATATTCCCTGCACGCTACCGCCAGTTGCCGTCGTCCAGGGAGACGTGGGTGCAGAGGATGTCCGGGGTCCATGGGCCGCTGCCCACGCCCAGGTTGAGGGCGCCCAGGAAACCCGGATTCGCTTCGGCCCAGGCGGCGGCAGCCTGGCAGCCCTCAGCCCGGGTCGCGGTGGTGCGCATCGCCTCCGTCAGGCCGAAGTAGGGGTTGCCCTCGGGGACGAGCACCTCCTCGGCCTCTGTCCGGCGGCCGGCGCCCACAAGCAGGGCGCCCAGGCGGAAGCGGGCGAAGGTGCGCAGGGCGGTGGCGAAGGCCTCCATGTCAGGCGGCGTCAGCTCCTTGGGCGGGCTTTGATACTGCCAGATCTGCCCCGAGTGGGCGGGAAAGTCGGGGTCCAGCACCTCCCGGTAGGCTGCTTCGGCATCGGCCAGTCGGCCCACATCTTCGGCGACCAGCCCGTCCCACAGGCGGTCATAACCAACTTGCGCGGGCTCCACGAACCGACGGTCGACCAGGCGGAAGGCGCCGCCCTCGAAGCGGTACCGGTCTTGCCGCATGGGGGCGCCACGAATGATCCAGGCAACCCGGGAGACACCTTCCAGCAGGATATCCCGGCCTTCGACCCGCAGGAGCATGCTGCTCATGATCATCTTGCCGGGCAGGTGGGTGAAGGTGCCGGGGGTCCAACTGGTGACATAGATGCTGTACGGCTGCGGGCCGGTGGCGATCATATGGGGGCGGGACCAGACGATCTGGGGGCGCCCGGCTCCGGTCAGGTCGGTGACAGCGTGCAGGTGTGGCCGCATCAGTTGATGCTCCGGCACGTCGCCGAAGGGGTCGGAGACGTCGGCTGACCACCGCCCATCCTTCTGGTAGATGACGGTCAGCGCAGCGCCCCGAGCGCGGAGGGAGGAGTTAGGGTTATCCTCGTCGGTGATGCCCTGCGTGAAGATGATCTCATCAATGCCGTCGCCGTCCAGGTCGGCCTCGGCCCAGAAGATCTCATCGATGCGGCCGCGGTAGGGTGGAACGACGCGGCCGCGGAGCTTAGCGAGCCGCTCCCTCACATCGCCGGGGCCTTCCAGGAGGCGGGCCAGGCCGTCGCGTAACCGGGTGCGGGAAAGGAAGGAGAGGTCCGTGTAGATGAGGAGGTCGGGGCGGGGGTCGGTTGGCGCGGCCGGGGCGTCCGGCACCGGCGAGGGGCTGGGCGCCGGACCGGGCGCGGCAGGCCCGGTGGGGTCGCCCGGAGCGCCCGCCCCCGGCGCCTTCCCGGCGCCGCTACATCCTGCAATCAACGCGGCAACAACCAAGGCTGCGACCAACCGCTGCATGACCCAAACCTCCTCACACGATCACCTGCTCCCTTGGACGGACGTCCCGCCCCCGCAGTTGCGATCGATCATGTTTCATAATCGACCGCCACTGCATTTCCAATTAACAAAAGTGTCGGAACTCCTCCGGTAGCACGTTGACAGGAATTTCCCCAGGCAGTATACTCCCTTCAAATCCTTTGACGCTTCGCCTCGATGAAGTGCGACGAACGCCACGGAACCCTTGGCAGGCAAGGATTCCGAAGAAAGACTCCGATGCGGGATGCGCACGGCCCGCAAGATCCGTGCGTCTTTTTTGTACCCTTTTGCCTCGTTCCGGCATAGGCTGAAGATCCGGGCGCACTCAGCGCGATGCATAAGTATGCAGGAAGGGGGACCGTCCATGAACATGGGACAGGGCAACGGAGGGTCCCCGCGGGGAATGCGCTCCGAACGGGAGATCCGGGAGTATCTGAACCGCCACGAGCACGATGCGTGTGCGCTGATGGCAGCGGCCCGCAAGGACGGCGTGCCGGCCCACGCCATCGTCACCGATGCGCTGGAGGCGCTGGCCAAAATGGTCCACCGCTCCGGCGACGTCGACGGCGAAGGCGACGGCTGCGGGCTCCAGCTCGACCTGCCCAGGGCCTTCTGGGCGGCGCTGCTCACCGAGGCGGGTCAGGACCCGAACCTGGCGCAGCACCCGCGCTTTGCGGTTGGACACTTCTTCATCCCCCGGACTGAGGCCTATTGGGCGAAAACCCTGAAGGAGCAAATCTGCCACCGGCTGGAGATCGAAGGGTTCCAGGTGCTGCACCAGCGCAGCGGGCAGGTCAACGCCGAGGCCCTGGGGCCCCGTGCCCGGGGTGACGAGCCCGAGTTCTGGCAGGTAGCCTGCCTGGCGCCCCTGGGCGATGACCCCATGGCGCTCCTGGACGAAGCCGCCGCAGCGAACCGGGCCTGCTACCGCATGTCGATCGCCCTCGAAGATGAGACGGAGCTGCATGTCCTCTCCTTCTCGTCGGATACCGTGGTCTATAAGGTCCGCGGCGATGCCCGGGTGCTGGCGGCCTATTACCCCGACCTGCGCGATCCCGGCCTGGCCAGCCGCATGGCCATCGGCCATAATCGCTACAGCACCAATACCTCTACGATCTTTGAACGGGTCCAGCCCTTCTCGTGCCTGGGCCATAATGGCGAGATCAACACGATCCGGCAGCTCCGGGAGCAGGCACGCCAGGTGGGCATCCCTCTGACCAAAGGCGGCTCTGACTCGCAGGATTTGAACCGGACGCTTGACGGGATGATTCATCAGTTCGGCATTACCCTGTTTGAAGCGATGGAGATCCTCTTTCCGCCGATCATCGGCGAGATCAAGGGGATGCCCGCCGACCTGCAGGACCTCTATATGTACTACCGGCAGGCCTGGGGGCCGTTTGCCCAGGGCCCGGCGGCCATCGCTGCCCGCAGCGGCGACTACCTGGTCGCATCGGTTGATGCCATGGGCCTGCGCCCCTTCTGGCTGATCGAAACCGAAGAAAGCTACTTTTTCTCCTCCGAGCAGGGAATCGTGCCGGTCCGCGAGATGGTGCGCGACCCGCACCCGCTGGCGCCCGGCGAGAAGGTGGGCGTTCTGCTGCGGCCGGGCCTCCAGCCCGAACTGCTGAACTATACGGAGTTGCAGCGGCGAGTGCTGACGCTTTCGCGACAACGCTTCCCGGCGCCGGTCGACTATCGGCGTCATATTGAAGTAGGCGGGCCGCCCGGGCATTCGCTGCCCCTGCAACTGGCGGGCGCCCAGTCAGGCACCTACCGGGCGGTGGGCCGGCAGGCCCGGTCGGGCGCCATCCCGCAGGAGCGGCTGCTCTCGGCCATGGGCTGGAGCGGCGAAGACCTCCAGCAGGTGCGGGCCATGGTGGGCAGCGGTGCCGAGCCTATCGGCTCGCTGGGGTATGACGGTCCGCTCGCCTGCCTGAGCGAGCAGCGGCTCAATCTGGCCGACTACTTCAAGGAGTCGGTGGCCGTGGTGACCAACCCGGCCGTCGACCGTGAGCGTGAAATCGAGCACTTCTCGACCCGCACGGTGCTGGGCGCCCGCCCGCCCGTGGCGATGCTGCCGGGCTGGAAGGACCGGTCGCCGCTCTCCGCCGTCCGGGTGGAGCTGCGGCTGCCCATCGTGCTGGGCGGCCACCGGGTAGATAGCGCAGTCCCCCGCGGCCAGTATCAGGACCTGGCCCGCAAGGCCGGCACCTACCTGTACGAGGACCTGCTGGCCGAGTTCGATCCCCTGGGTGGCGCCGGCGACGACCCGGGCGTGGTCCGGGCGGTGCACACCACCTTCGCCCCCACCGAGTCGCTGGCGCAGGCGCTCTCCCGGCTGGCCCGGCAGGCGGTCCAGTCGGTCAGCGAAGGGGCGCAGCTGATCATCATCGATGATTCGCTGGCCTTTGCTGAGGGGAACCTCTTCATCGACCCGCACCTGGTGCTCTCGTGCGTCGACCAGGCGCTGAAGCAGGCCGTGCTGCCCGAAGGCCAGCCCAACCTGCGGCGGCGGTGTTCGCTGCTGCTGCGGTCGGGGGCGCTGCGGTCGCTGCACGATATCGCCCTGGCCATCGGGCTGGGGGCGGATGGCGTCAACCCGTATCTGATGATCGAGGTGGCGGCGGAAGGCGAGAATCCGCTGGCGGGACTGGAGAACCTGACCATGGCCCTGCACAAGGGGCTGGAGAAGGTGATCTCCACCCTCGGCATTCATGAGCTGCGGGGCTACGCCCGGTGCTTCAGCCACATCGGCCTGAAGCCTGAGGTGGCCCGCTACTTTGGCACAGAGGGCTACTGCGGCTCCGAGACCGCCGGCCTGTCGCTGGCCCGCCTGAAGGCCGACTCGGGTGAGCGGTACCGGGCCGCCCGGGGCGAAGGGAAGGGTGATTTGGCCAAGAGCCTGCACTTCTGGCCCCGGCTCTGGAAGGCGGTCAGCGAAGCAGGGCAGTCGCCCGAGCGGTATGACGAGTATTTGAAGAAGCTGCGGACCCAGGAGAAGGAGATGCCGGTCTCGCTGCGGCACCTGCTGGACTTCCGGTGGTCGCCATCGGCGGTGGACCCATCTGCGGTGGATACGGGGGTGGAGGATTACCGCTACCCCATCACCATCAGCGGCATGTCCTTCGGCTCCCAGGGCGAGACGGCCTTCCGGGCCTACGCCGAGGCGGCGAAGCGGCTCGATATCGTCTGCATGAACGGCGAAGGCGGCGAGATTCCGGATATGGTCGGCCGCTACTTCAAGTGGCGGGGGCAGCAGGTGGCGTCGGGCCGGTTCGGCGTCCATGCGGAGATGTTAAACGGCAGCCGCTTTATCGAAATCAAGGTCGGGCAGGGCGCGAAGCCGGGCGAAGGCGGGCATCTGCCGGGGTCGAAGGTCTCCGCCAAGGTGGCCTGGGCGAGAAACGCCATCGAAGGTGTCGACCTGATCTCGCCCTCGAATAACCATGACGTCTACTCGATCGAAGATCTGGCGCAACTGGTCGAAGAGCTGAAGACGACCAATCCGCACGCGAAGATCGTCGTGAAGATTCCCGTGGTGCCTGGCATCGGCACGATTGCTGTGGGCATCGCGAAGTCAGGCGCAGATGTTGTCGCCCTGTGCGGTTACGATGGCGGTACGGGTGCGGCCCGCAAGCATGCCCTTCGCCACGCCGGCCTGCCGATTGAGGTGGGGGTGCGCGAGGCGCATCTGGCGCTGGTGGCAGCGGGGATTCGGGACCGGGTGGAGATCTGGGGCGATTCGGGCGTCAAGTCCGGCCACGATGTGGTGAAGCTGATGCTGCTGGGCGCCAACCGGGTCGGCTTTGCGACCATGGCGATGGTGGCCATCGGCTGCACGATCTGCCGGGGGTGCCAGCTGGATACGTGCCACGTGGGCATCGCCACGCAGATGGAGACCCAGGAAGAGGCCCGGGAGAAGGGGTTGAAGTCCTTTGTGCCCCGGGTGTATGAGGATGCGGTGGCGCGGCTGGTTACGCTCTTTACCTGCGTGGGCGAGGAGGTCCGGCGGCTGACGGCCAAGCTGGGCTTTGCACGGACGCAGGACCTGGTGGGGCGGGCGGAGCTATTGCAGCAAGTGCGGGGCATCGGGCGGGTCGACCTGGCTGAGCTGACCCTGCCGGTTGCCTGGGAGACGCCGGCGGCAGTGGCAGCCGAGCGGGCGCCGATCAGGCAGTGTGCGCCGCTTACGGCCGTGGCCTCTGTACGGCTGGCCGAGTCGGGCGAGCGCATGCGGGTCGTAGAACGGGGCGTGACGGCCCGTGACCGCATGGTGGGCATCCACCTGGCCGGGGATATGGCCCGGGCCCGGGTGCGGGAGCGGCTCTCGGGCGAGGGCGGCGGCGTTGGCGCTGAGCCGGGCGGCCAGCCTGCTGCCACCGAGATCGAGCTGACCGGCGGCTCCGTCGCCGGCAACGGCCTGGCCGCCTTCGGGGCCGAGGGTCTGACGGTCCGTGTCCACGGCGGCGCCCAGGACGGCGTCGGCAAGGGGATGCTGGGCGGCACCGTCATCATCCTGAAGGATCAGAATCGGTACGGCGGCTATGTGGGCGGGTCGGTGGGCAAGTCGTTCGGGTACGGCGCCCAGGCCGGCACCTTCATCGTCCAGGGCGATGCCGATGCCCGGTGCGGCATTCGCCTGTCGGGGGCCGACCTGATTTTAGGCGGCAACCTGAAGGGGCCGGTGGAAGACACCATCGGCTCGATGGGGACCCGGGCCAATCTCAAAGGGTTTGCCTTTGAGTACATGACCCGGGGGCGGGCAGTGGTGCTGGGCGACCCCGGGCCGTGGATCTGCTCGGGCATGACGGGCGGGGCGGTCTATGTGCGGCTCCAGCCAGAGATGGGCCTGGATGAGGCGGCGATCCGCCGCCGCCTGGCCAAGGGCGCCAAGGTCCATCTCTCCCGGATCGGCGTGCGGGGGAAGAAGGATCTGACGGAGCTGCTGTCGCTCTACCACAAGGTATTGCTGGGGGCGGGGCAGTTCGACGAGGCCTGCCTGGTCCTGAGCCTGATGCTGGAGGTGGAGCGCCAGTTCGTGGCGATCATCCCGGTGACGCAGCAGGTCGATGCCGCGATGAGCACGGAGTGAGTGGGGGGCCTCCCGACAAAAAGGAAACGACGCGACAAACGGAGAATGGTAACAATCTGCCATTCACTGCCCATCAACAAAACGGGCACACTCTTCACAGAGGCAGTAGTCACAAGGGAGG
Organism: Symbiobacteriaceae bacterium; assembly: GCA_029239785.1. Classification (GTDB taxonomy): domain Bacteria; phylum Bacillota; class Sulfobacillia; order Symbiobacteriales; family Symbiobacteriaceae; genus JARBUG01. The sequence continues at coordinate 9,727 of JARBUG010000038.1, forward strand.
TTACCGTAAAGTGGAAATCGAATGCGCACACTGCGGCAACAAACAGCTCACGCAGATTCCAGGCACCTGGACGCCCCTCGGGCTGGGCGAAGAGGGGCTGATGCAGGGGCCGGCCGTCCCCGTCGTGATGCTGGGCTGCAACTCGTGCGGCTTCATTCAAATGTTCTCTGCCCAGGCTGTCAAACCGCAGCCCTGGCCGGAGCAACCCAAGCAGGAAGGCTAAAAGGAACGACCCCGGGCTGACCCGGGGTCGTTTTCCTATTTTGCACTGCGGTCCAGCACGTTGGCCTTCGTCGGCCGGACATCGGGCAGGCCCAGAACCAGCACCAGCCCCACGACCACAAAGAGCCACATCACCCAGACGGCGCCCTTGAGGGCGATCACCTCGCCGTGCCCGGGCCGGAGGAAGCCATCGGTCAAGTTCCAGGCCAGAATGCCGATCACGCCGGCCGACTTACCGGAGAGGGAGTAGAGGCCGAAGAACTCGCCGCTCTTTTCCACTGGGGTGAGGGCGATCAGATAGGTCCGGCTGGAGATCCAGACGGTCGCCAGACCCGCACCCGCCAGGGCGGCCAGGGGGAAGAGCTGCATGGGCGTGCGAACCAACGTAACCAGCGGCAGCGTCACCAGCCAGATGCCCAGCATGATCAGTACCGACTTTTTGGGTCCGATTCTATCGACGACCTGGCCGAAGATCATGCCGATGATGACGGCGAAGACCGTTGCGCCGATCAGGAAGAGTTGGACGCCGCTGTCGGACATGCCGACGACCGCTTTGGCAAACGGGGCCATGAAGAAGATAACGGACGCCACGGCGTTCTCATACAGGAAGTCTGCGATCAGGAAGCGGAACAGGCCGGGGAACTGGCGGGCGTTCAAGATGGTATTCTTCACCCGGCGATAGGCGCCGACGATATCGAACCGGGCCTTGACCGAGGCGGGGGCGAAGTCGGGCACAACGATGAGGCAGGGTAACGCAATCACGAAGAAGAGCGCAGCCGTGATCAGAAAGGCCAGGGGGTACTGCGATTCACCCTTGATCAGCAGGAGCATCGAGCCGAGGCCGAAAATCGAGCCGATGTAGCCCAATCCAACGCCGATGCCAGAGACCCGGCTGATCGTTTCCGGGGTGGCCAGGCCGGGGAGCAGCGCCTGATAGAAGTTGCCGGCTGAGTTGTAAGCGATCAGCGAGATGGTGAAGAGGGCGACGGCCCAGGCATAGGACGGCGCATAGCCAATCAGTGCGGTGGACGCGGCGGTGATGATCGCAAAGATGCGCAGGTACGGGAGGCGGCGCTGGCTCACATCTGACATGGCACCGAGGAGGGGCGAGGTGACTGCGACTGCCAGGTTGGCCGTGAAAATGGCCCAGCCGTAGGCGTTGCTGTCCTTACCAAAGAAAGCGAGAATGAAGGCCGCAAAATAAACACTGGTTACATTCATCGAATAGATGGTATCGGCGAAGTCGTACATCTGCCACGACAAGATTCGCCACCATGCAACGGGCGATCCGGGGCTGCGGGCGCCTTTTGGACCGGCTGCGTTCACGGAGTCACGCTCCTCGCACGAGGGTAGGGACCTGTGATACCGGATACTACAGGGTACGAAGGAATTCCTGCTCTGCGAATGATATGCAGGTGGGCGGCGCGTGAAAAAGGGGCGCCCTGGCGGGCGCCCCACCGGGCGGCCCTAGATGGCGCCCGGATAAGGAGAGGTTGCGACCGTGGTTGTGGGCACAACGTAGTTGTAGCCAGAGGATTTGGTCGCCGGGAAGCCCTTGCCGAAGCCGCCGATCTTGCCGACGGGCTTGCCGACCGGTTTGCCAATCGGTTTTCCGAAGGGCTTGCCAATGCCGAACGGTTTGCCGATCTTGCCGTACGGCGCCGTGTATGCGCCGTAGTTCGGAACGACCTTGGAGTATCCGGACGCCTTGGTCGCCGGATAGCCGACTCCATAGAACATGTGCGTCTTCCTCCCGGTGGGTAGGTTCGCGGGCGCTTGGGCTGCGGACAGCGGCTGTCCCCTCTGCCAAGGTATTCCCAGGGCGGGCCGGAGGTGACATAACCCGGTGCAGTTTGCGGGCTGAGGAACCTTTTGCATGACTCCTTCGTAGACTGATGCTAATGCCAGCCAGCGTTACTGGCGATGACAGACAGGCCTCGAAAAGGGGGAGTCCATGTGTCCCAGACGTACTCGACGCGTGAGCAGAGTCTGACCCGGGGTCAGTTATATTCGAGCCGGACCACGGTGGTGCGGACGCCGCCGGCGGCCCCGGGTCCGGCTGAGCCGGTGAGCCCTGCGGCGCCGGCGGCGCCCACGGCGCAGGTGCCCGCAGCGGAAACGCCCGTGGCGGCCCCCGCAGAGCAGTCCTTTACCTACCGTCTCTCTCCCCAGGGCATCGAGCCGGCGCCGCCGGGGGTCAGCGGGGCGGGGGGCACGGTGACCCTGTCGGGGCTCCCGGGCAGCAGCTACACCGTCTCCGCGGTGGTGGGCGGGCTGGCGCCCCACAAGGACCCGGTGATCCGGCCGGTGCTCTGGTTGCTCTGCGATCTGTCCGTACCGCATGACCTGGCTCCGGGAGACCTGGCCCAGCTGCCGCGGGGAGCGGGCGGAACCGGCAATCAGCCCGGGGCGATCTTCACGGTCGATGGGAACAGCCCTACATACGGGAAGAACGCCAACACCCTCTCGGTGGCGGTCTCGCCGGGGGCGCTGAGTCAGGCTGGCAGCGACGCCTGGACGCTGACCGCCACGCTGAACCCGGCCAACAACCAGGCCTTCCATCCCCTGGCGGTGCTGGGCCCCTCGGCGCTGGGCAACATTGACGTGGCGCTGCCGAGCGGCACTGTGGCCCGGATTCTGACCGACCTGTTCATGCGCCCGGCCACAGTCCATCCGGAACTGACGCTCCGGAGCCATTATCCGCAGCGCCTGGCTGCCGTGGTGCAGCGGGTGCTGACCGAGCCCGGGGCGATCGCCTATCTGCCTGCGGACGCCTTCTCCCGGGCTGCGGTGACGCTGGAAGGGATCGTCAGGGGGACGCCGCGGCTGATGCCCACCCGGGAAGCCTGCTGCCTGATGGGTGGCGAAAAAGCGTAACAGACGGAATCAGGCCCTCGCTGCTTTGGCGGCGAGGGCCTGATTCTGCGTGCATCCTACCTGAGCAGCCCGGCTGCGTAGAACGCCTGCCGGACCTGGTTTGCGAAGAGCTCGGTAAAGCGGGTCTGCTCCAGCTGGCCGCTGGTGAGCGCCTTGAAGGCGGCCTGCAGTTCCAGGCCGGTCAGGCACCCGGCGGCGATTTGCAGGGCCCGCATCCGGTCCTCGCTCTCCAGGAGGAGCTGGGCGGAGTCGCCCAGGACCTGGCGGACGGCCGGTGTCTGGACCAGTTGCCAGGCAAGCTGCAGCCAGAAGGGGTTGGGCGCCGGCCCGGGCTGCCCCTGCGCCCGGGGCGGGGTGGGGGGCGGAGCGGCCATACCCTGGATGCCTCCGGGCAGAACGGGGAAGGCTGTCGGCGGAGGCGCACTGCCGGGGAAGGGCGGGGCTGCCAGGCCGCCGCCCTGTTCGTTGCCTGGCGGCGGGAAGTAGCCCAGCCCGGGCAGGTAACCCATAGGCCCGGTTATGCTGGTTACGCCCGGCTGCTGTTGGGCCGGGGCGCCCGCCCCGGGCGCCGGCCCCTGCCCCACGGCCTGCACCGAGAAAGGGTTCGGGAAGCCCTGCGGCAGGGGCACCTGGGGCAGCGGGGGCAGTGCGTGGGGGCCACCCGGCCCTGCCGGCGGCGCCACCGTACTGATCGGTGCCATGGAGACGCCGGCTACGCCGCCGGTGCCCAGGGGGGCGGCGTCCGGCGTCGGGCCCAAGGCGGTGGGACCTGGCACCCGGAAGTAAGCGGGATATGTAGCCTGGGACTGGGGCGGCTGCGCAAGCCCGGCCGCCGGGCTGCCATGTAGGGGATTTGCAGGCGGAAAATACCCTTGCACGCTGATCCACCCTCCTTGTCTGACGGGGACACAGTATCCGCACCAGTATATTCACGGGGGGCCCGGGGGTGCGAAGGGAAATGGGCCAGATCAGCGAAATAACGAAGGGATATACTCCCCGGGGAGGCCGGTATGTTGCGTAAGATTGCACTTGTGGTCAACACCGATAAGCCGATGGCGCTGGATGCTGCCCGCCAGTTAATTCCATGGCTGGAGGCACGCTCGTTCGGGGTGCTGACCAGCGAACGCGCTGCCACCCTGGTGGGGCGTCCTGACCTGGGCCAGCCCCGGGACGAGCGGTGGGCCGGCGCCGAACTGATCGTCGTCCTCGGCGGCGACGGCACCCTCATTCGGGCCGCACAGGCCATGGCCCCCCTGCAGATCCCCGTGCTCGGTGTGAACACGGGCCATCTCGGCTTTCTGACGGAGCTGGAGAATAGCGAACTGATGGATGAGATGGATACGATTCTCGCAGGTAACTACCGCATTGAGGAGCGGCTGATGCTCTCCGTGACGGTGGAGCGGGAGGGCAAGGTCGTCTTCTCCACCATGGCGCTCAACGACGCCGTCATCTCCAAGGGCCCCCGGGCCCGGCTGGCGCAGCTTGGCGTCTCCGTGGGTGACACCGTGGTCGCCCGCTACCCGGCGGACGGCGTCATCGTCTCGACCCCGACGGGTTCCACCGCCTACTCGCTCTCGGCCGGTGGGCCGATCGTCGGTCCGACGGTCGACGTCCTGCTGATCACCCCGATCTGCCCGCACACCATGGCGGCCCGGACCATCGTCGTCTCCGGCGGCGAGCAGGTGGTGGTGACCGTCTGGGAGAGCCCGGGCGAAGTGGGCCTCTCGTCCGACGGGTCTGAGCCGATCGGGCTGATTCCCGGCGACCGGGTGCTGGTCAGCCGGGCGCCATTCAGCGCGCGTCTCGTACGGCGGCATACATACAGTTTCTACGATGTGCTTCGCCGCAAGCTTGCCAACCCTGGTTCGTAGTTCATTCAGGTCTGCATATACATTTTGCGCGGGTTTTTATGCAGGAAAAGGCGTAAGCCCTAGAGAAGTCACGGGTATGAACTTATGTATGAGGTGACCGCCATGAAAGCACGTCGCCAGGCCAAGATTTTGGAGATTATCAAGCATCACGTCATCGAAACGCAAGAAGAACTGGCGGAGGCGCTCGGGCGCCAAGGCATTCCCGTCACACAGGCGACAGTCTCCCGAGATATCAAAGAGCTTCAGTTAAACAAGGTGCCCACGGGTGACGGGCGTTACCGCTATGGTGTGCCCGAAGAGGTCCCGTCGGTCTCCTGGGACAAGCGGCGCCGCATCTTCCAGGAGTCGGTGCTGGGCGTCGATTTCAGCGAGAATCTGATCGTCGTCCGTTCCCTTCCCGGCACGGCGCCCGGCGTCGCCTCGGCGATCGACCACCTGGGCTGGCCGGAGATGATCGGCACGGTTGCTGGCGACGACACCGTTTTGATCATCGTCAAGCCGAAGGAAGCGACAACTGAAGTGGTGGAGCGGATTCGCGGCCTGATGCGCTAAGGCTCAGGTTCTATTTGCCGGGCCCCATCTATTGCGGGAGGGTTAGCCGGTGCTTCTCGAAATCGCGATTGAACAGTTTGCACTTGTAGAGTATGTACGCCTCCAGTTTGCCGGCGGACTGAACGTCCTGACTGGCGAAACCGGTGCAGGCAAATCGATTATTCTGGATGCCGTCCAGGCGGTGCTGGGCGGCCGCACGTCGGCCGATGTGGTCCGCTCTGGCGAGGACCGGGCGGTGGTGGAGGCGGTCTTCGACCTGGCCGCTACGCCCGACAAGGCCCATGGCCTCCGCGAAATGGGCATTCCTGTGGAAGACGATAACCTGCTGGTCGTACGGCGGGAGATCGCCCGGGCCGGGCGCGGCTCCATTCGGGCCAACGGCCGCACCATTACCGTGGGCATGCTTCGGGAAGCGACCGAAGGGCTGGTCGACCTGCACGGACAACATGAGCACCAGTCGCTGCTCTCCGTGGAGAAGCACCTGGAACTGCTGGATCAGTATGGCGGCTCGCTCCTCCAGATGGAAGGAAAGAGCCTCGACCTGCTCGACCGCTACGGCGGCGGCCCCCTCATGGGCATTCGTGAGCCGCTGAGCGAAGTGGTCCGCGACCTGGCCAAGGTGCACGGCGAACTGCAAGCGCTGCTGGGCGACGACCGGGACCGTGCCCGGAAGGAAGATCTGCTGCGCTTCCAGGTCGAAGAGCTGACCGCCGCCCGCCTCAAGGTGGGTGAGGAGGAGGAACTTGAGCAGGAGCGGCAGGTGCTGGCCCACGCCGGCAAGCTGAAGCTGACTGCGGCCACTGCCCACGGTCACCTCTATGAAGGCGGCGGGCGCCAGCTCTCTGCCGTCGATATGCTCGGCCGGGTCAAGTCTGACCTTGAAGATGTGCTGCGCCACGACCCGTCCCTCGGGGAGGCGGTGGAACTGGTTGGCAGCGCCCTGATTCAGGTCCAGGAAGCGAGCCACCTGCTGGCGGATTACCGCGACCGGATCGACGATAACCCCGACCGGCTGGCCAAGGTGGAGAGCCGCCTTGATCAGATCGGCAGCCTGAAGCGAAAGTATGGCGACTCTGTTGAGGAGATGCTCACCTACCTGGCCCAGATTCAGCAGGAGTTGGACCGGCTGACGCACAGCCAGGAACTGATCGATGGGTTGAAGGTAGAAGAGGCCCGGCTCGGCGCCCGGGCTGAGGAACTGGCCGCTCAGCTGACCCGGGCCCGCCGTGAAGCGGCCGGGCAGCTTAGCGCCAAGGTGGTAAGGGAACTTGCCGACCTGGGCATGGCGAATGCCCGGTTTGAAGTGGTGGTGGAGCACCCGGCGGGTGCCAGCTTCCACCACGTGACCCACCGGGGCTGGGACCGGGTGGAGTTCCTCTTCTCACCCAACCTGGGCGAACCCTTGAAGCCGCTGGCCCGCATCATCTCCGGAGGCGAAATGAGCCGCATCATGCTGGCGCTCAAGGTGATTTTGGCCAAGGTTGACGGTGTCCCGACGCTCGTTTTCGACGAAATCGATACCGGCATTTCGGGCCGGGCAGCGCAGGCCGTAGGCGAAAAGCTGGCCCGCATCGCCCGGGACCGGCAGGTGCTCTGTGTCACCCATCTGCCGCAGGTAGCGGCCCTGGCCGACAACCACTTCCTGATCGCGAAGACGGCGGAGGCCGGGCGGACCGTCACGAATGTCGCCTCCCTTGACGATGAAGGGCGGACCGACGAGATCGCCCGGATGATCGGCGGGGCAGAGGTTTCGCCTTTCACCATCGAAGCGGCCCGCGACATGCTGCGGCAGGCGGACCGGCAGAAGCAGGGACTGCGCACGGCCTGATAGGAAAGAGCAGCAGCGCCGATTTCGGCACTGCTGCTCTTTTTTCAGTCAACCAATCTTCTTGCCGGTGGCAATTTCGTAAACGCCGCCCATCTCGGGCATCACTCGTGCCTGTCCGGCCACGTCCATGCGTTCCGGCGTCTTGCTGTGAATCGGCATCAGAATTTCGGGAGCAATGCCCTTGATGATGCTGAGCAGATCTTCTTCGGAAGCATGGCCGGTGCTGGGCACTGAGGTGAATGGGATCTTGAAGAGCTCCAGCCAGCGCATGAGCAGTTCGTAGGCCGGGTCGAAGCGGCCCAGCGGTTCACCGTTGCTGTGGATGAAGAGTGAGCCCGCCTTCGGTCGAATATCGACCAACTCCGGCAGGTCCCAGTAGAAGAGCTGGAGGAGGTAGCGGGATTGGTCGGCCTGAATCGCCTCGCAATCGACCGTTTTGGCCCCCCGCCCAATCAGACCGTTCAGCCAGCCGGGAGCCATGCCGGCGGCCAGCGCGTCCCGGTCCCGGGACCGCAGATAGATGAGCACATCGGCCAGGTCGCCGCCCATTTCGGCATAGACATAGGCCATCTCCGGGGCGAGGGCCATCACCCGGCCTACATCTGGCACCGCTTTGGCCAGGTTGACAACCCTCAGCGGGTTGCGCGGGTAGAGCGTGGTCAGGGCAAGCCCTTCACAGCCCTGCAGCAGTTCGACAAACCGGCCTGCCACCGCTTGCTCCGGCAGGGTCGGTTTCCGGTCGGGGTAAAACTCCGCCTCGCCGAGGCGGGTGCCTTCGATCAGCAGAATCCGCGGTCCTGCTGCCCGTGCGGCGTCGACAAACTGATCGATCAGCTCCGGGTTAGGCCCGTGCTTGCGCAGGTCGCCGGTATAAACCACCGTGCCGGCTGAGGTTTCGATCAACAGCGCCGAGGCGCCGGGAATGTCATGGTCAACGGCCACGGGTGTTACCTTGATCGGCCCGACCTCGATCACTTGGCCCCACGCAAAGCCGCGGGTGCCGACCGGAACGGCGGGTTCTTCGCCGGTGGCGGCCACGGCCCGGAACAGGCGCAGGGCGTCGTGGTGCATCCAGACCGGCACATCGTCGCCCAGCAGGTGGAGCAGCCCCATATGGTCCAGGTGCAGATGACTGATAAAAACCTGTGTCTTCTCTCCCCTGGCCGGCGCGAGTCCCATGGACTCAGCGGCTCCGGGACGGTAAATTCCGTCCAGGGCGGGAGTGAAGCCCAGCGTGATCAAATCGCGCAGGCCGGCAGCGCCGGAGCGGGCATGGATTTTGCCGCCGATGAGATCCTCACTGGGGGAGTATGTAGGACCAAAATCAAAGATGACCCGGTAACCGTCTTCTTCTATGGCGATTTTGGTACCGCCAATGGTACCGATGCCGCCGTAAAACGTTATGGTCGGTGTCGTTGTCACGTATGCAGCGCCTCCAACTCTTCGGTTATCATGCCCGACCGGAGGCCAAGAAATGACTGCCGGTAAAGGAGAAGGGCCGCACGCCAGGGCGTGCGGCCCTTGTCAAGTCGGGCTTACTACTTGAGGAGGCCGTTGGCCTTGGTGGCTGCCTCTTCAAGCGCGGTCTTGACGTCCTTCTGGCCAAGCAGAGCGGCTTCGACAGCCGTAGTGATCTCCTTCTGGACGGCGGACCACTTGGAGTCGCTGGGCTGGACAACACCCTTGGTCAGAGCGTCGCCGAGGACGCCGTACTCGGGGTTGGCCTTGACGAAGTCCTTCCAGCGCTGATCTTCCAGGGCGGACTTACGGACGGGACCGTAACCGGTCTTGCCCATGGCCCACTCGAGGGTGGCTTCCTTGCCGGTCAGCCAGGTCATGAACTTGATGCCGGCTTCCTGCTGATCCTTGGAGAGACCGGAGACGATGGAGAGGTTGGCGCCGGAGAGGGGCACAGCCTCACCCTTGGGGCCGGCGTACAGGGGGGCAACCTTCCAGGGCTTGCCGTCGACCGGCTTGATGTAGGCGAAGGAAGCGGAGGTGGTGGCGATCATGGCCGCACGGCCCTGGTTGAAGTAGTCGGACTGGTACTCCTTCGGCTTCAGCTGGATGGCGGAGCCGTCCTTGGCCATGTCGATGATGAGCTGCAGAGCCTGCTGGCCTTCGGGGCCAGCGAAGTTGGCCTTGCCGTCCTTGATCCACTCGGTGCCGGTCTGGCCGAAGTGGGTGCCGAAGTAGTAAACGTCGGCGGCGAAGGCGGTGCCAAACCTGGTGGTGCCGTTGGATGCGGCCTTGGCGGCCTTCTTGAACTCATCCCAGTTCTTGGGCGGGTTCGGCACGAACTCGGGGTAGTAGACCATGACGATCGCGGACTTGTTGAAGGGGAGAGCGTAGAGCTTGCCGCCGATGGTCTGGGCCTTCTTCAGGCCGTCCGGGAAGTCGGCGAGTTCCTTGGCGTCCACGAGGCCGTCCAGGGCGATGACAGCCTTCTGGTTGACCAGGCTGCTCAGCATGGAGTCGGTGTTCTGGACGACGGCGGGCGGGTTGTTGGTCTGGAGGGCGGAGGTGACCTTCTTTTCGAGGTCGCCGTAGCTGCCCTGATAGGAAGCCTCAACGATGACTTCCTTCTGGCTGGCGTTGTACTTGTCGACGAGCTGCTTCAGGACCTTGCCGTGGGCGGAATCGTCGGCCATGCCGTGCCAGAACTGAATCTTGACCGGGTCCTTGGGAGCGGCGGGGGCGGGGGTGGTAGGGGTGTTGGTCCCGGTCCCCGGAGTGGTGGGCTCGGGCGTTTTGCCGCCGCAGCCTACTGCAGCCAGCATGGTGGCTGCGAGTACGAAGGCTAGGCCCTTGCGGAAGCTGACCATCTGTCGTCTCCTCCTGTGTGTATCCCAGATAGTGGACATAACCGGACGGGTTCTATATTGCCATCTTCTTACGGGCGGCGCAAGTCCCCCAAGGTCGCAGTTTTCGACATCTTGGAGTTGCGCGCCCGGAAAAAGGGGCAAGCACAGTAGGCTCCTAGCCCTTCAGCCCGCTCTTGGCGACGCTCTCCAGGAACTGCTTTTGCGCTGCCAGGAAAACGACGAGCACGGGAATCATGGCCAGGGTGGCAGAGGCCATCCAGATGTGGTACTTGAGGCCTTCGTCCTGCATGAGTGACATGAGGCCGATGGGCACCGTGCGAAGCTCGGCGCTTTGCGTGACCAGCAGCGGCCACAGGAAAGCGTTCCAGGAGCCGATGAACTTGAGCAAGGCGATGGTGGCGATGGGCGGGCGAGAGAGCGGGAGCATGATCTGGAACAAGAATCGGGTATGTCCGGCGCCGTCGAGATATGCCGCTTCTTGCAGTTCGAAGGGAATCTGGAGGAAGTGCTGACGGAGCAGGAAGATCGCGAAGACCGATACGGTGAAGGGGACGATCATGGCGGCGTAGGTGTTATACCAGTTGAGCTTCGTAATGGTGATGAAGTTCGGAACCAGCAGCACTTCGCCGGGGATCATCATGGTGCTGAGGAAAAGGCCGAACAAGATGTTCTTGCCCAGGAACTTCATGCGGGCGAAGGCGTAGGAGGCGAAAATCGTCATGATCACTTCGGTGACCATGGTGACGATGGTGACATAGAAGCTGTTGTAGAAGTACCGGGCAAAGTGGGTCTGGGAGTACCAGGCGTCAACGTAGTTGATGAACTGGGGGATGCTCGGGATGAACTTGGGCGGATAGGCCAGCGTTTCGGGGTACGTTTTCAGGGAGGTGGCGACCATCCAGTAGAGCGGCAGAATCATGATGATGGCGCCGAACATGAGCAGCACGTGGGTCAGTACGGCCTTGACGCTCCTCCAGACAGGGGAACCGGCAACGGCGTTCTCTTGCATGATGTCGGCCCCTCCTTAGCTGTAATGGACGCGCTTACGCGCATACCAGAATTGGAAGACGGTTACCGCCAACACCATGAAGAACAGGATGTAGGCCGCGGCCGATGCGTAACCCATGACGTGGTCGTCCCACGCCTTTTCGTAGATATAGAAGACGATGGTGATGCCTTCGCGGAGGGGACCCGGGCGCCCGCCGTACATAACGAAGAGCTCAGTGAAGACTTTAAAGGAGTTGATGACGGCCGTGATGGTGATGAAAAAGGTAGTGGGCGAGAGCATAGGCCAGGTAATGTGGCGAAAGACCTGATTTTCGTTGGCGCCGTCGATACGGGCGGCGTTCATGAGTTCACGGTCCATGTTCTGCAGACCTGCCAGGAAGAGGACGACCGTGTAGCCAAGCCCCTTCCAGACGGCCAGGACACAGATGGTGAACATGGTCCACTTCGGTTCCAGCAGCCACTTTTGGGCCGGGATGCCGAACCACCCCAGCATGTAGTTGAGCAGGCCCCACTGATCGTGGAAAATCCAGGCCCAGACCATGGAGATGGCGACGGCGGTCGTTACGTAAGGCACGAAGTAGGCCAAACGGTAGAAGGCCCGGAGATGGATCTTTCGGTTGAGCAACATCGCGATGCCTAAGGCGAGGAGGATGGTGATCGGCACGGTGCCGACGACATAGATCGCGGTGTTCTTGACGGACTTCCAGAACAGAGGGTCCTGCAGGATTTCGCGGTAGTTTTGAAACCCGACGAACTCAGCAGGCACGCGCGGCGAGAAGTAGTTGGTCAGGCTGAGGGTAAAAGCCTTGACAACAGGGTAGAGGCTGAAGAGGCCGATGACTGCGAGGGATGGCAGCAGGAACAGATACGCGAGCGATGTGTCAGCCCAGAACTTTCGCCAAGTCCAGCGAGTGGTGCCGACTGGCATGTCCAGCCACTTGCCCAGCGTGGCCCCAAATTTCATGGGGGGTCTTCCTCCTCCGGGTGGTATTCAGAACTCGGGGGTCTCAGGCGATTCGCGAGGCCAGGCGGCCCAGCCAGGGCATCACCTCGGGCCAGCCCGAGAGCCGCTCAATCTGCGGATGAAGGATCTCTCGATCAAGGTTCTTGTTGCCGTTAATCAGGGCCATGGGAAACAGGTCGGCCAGTGGGAGAGCGTGGGCGGGGTCGTCTTCGAAACCGACATTGAGCGAAAGGCTGCGGGCAACGGTGACTTTGTCGTCGGCGTCCATGACCATCATATCATGAGGGATGCCATGCTGGCTTAGCCACGACTGGGTTACCTGGCGGCTACTCGAGCGGCGTGCCGTTACCACGGCGATGAAGGCGCCGGCCTGCTTGAGGCCCTGAAGCACAGTGCTCGCGCCAGGCATGGGAACCGCCCGGCCGTAGATTTCGTCCTGATTGGCGTGCCACCAGGCCCAGAACTGCTCGCGGTCCATGCCCAGAAGTTCGATCAGCGACTGACCGGCCCGGTCCTCACCGATGGTGATGCCGAACTGTTGCTCGGCCACCTGACGCCCGGCGTTCCGGGCGACGGTGCCGTCGAGGTCCAGGAGGATTCTTAGCTCGCGCAACGTCTCTGTCCTCCTCTTGTATAGATGAATTGTATAGAGCGATACATGTGCTTCGATTGCGGATATTCCGCTACTCGGCCAGAGTCCAGGATATGTCAGATTCAACGCATATGGCCGAATCCCTTCTTGCGGTCGCACAGAACCCATCTATCCACTTATGCCGAATTATGTGAGGTATAAAGCCAGAGGGCAGGGGAAGGTTATTGCACAGGACCCGGCGACAGACGGCCGGCTGACGGGCAAAAAGAGAGATTGCTCCGCTTGTGAGAGGGGGACGATTGGAAGAAGGGTCGGTTCGGGAGGAGAAGGCTTGGGGAGGGACTTCCCGACATGTCAAACCGGGAGAAGCGCCGGAGGGTAGCCGGGCTTTGCCTGGTCGCCCTGATTCTCGCCCTGTGCGGCACGCCGCAGTTCCGTGCCTCCGTCAGCGTACCCGACCGCGTTCGGCTTCCACAGGGCCAGGTTCAGGACTTTGCCTTCCGACTACCGTTTCACGTCACGGTCCGGACAGAGAGCGACGGCGCCTTGTCACTGAACGGTGAAAGACTGGGCAGTCGGGGCCGCGGGGCGCATCTGACGGCGCCGCTGAGTATCGCAGCGCTTCAGACCGGGCACCACACCTTGGATCTCAAGCTTTTTGGCCTGATTCCCTTTCGCAAAATGACCGTCGATGTCACACCGCCGATCAAGGTGGTTCCCGGCGGTCATTCGATCGGCGTCCTGCTTCGGAGCAAAGGCGTAATCGTCGTCGGCTACGCGGGGATTCGCGGGCAGGACGGGACGCTGACCCACCCCGGACGGGACAGCGGCATCGAATTGGGCGATTCCATTATCAAAATCGCCGGTCAGGAAGTGACCAGTGAAGATCAGGCTGCCCGCCTCTTTGAAGAGGCCGGACGAGCCGGCACCGGCACATCTGTCACGCTGAAGCGTAAAGGCAAGATCGTCGAAAAGACGATTACGCCGGTCAGGGAGAAAGAGAGCGGACGGTTCCGCGTGGGCCTCTTTATTCGCGACGGTGCGGCAGGTGTTGGCACACTCAGCTTTTACGAGCCCTCCAGCGGCCGCTACGGGGCGCTGGGCCACGTGATCGCTGATGCGGAGACGAGCCAGCCCATTGATGTGCGGGACGGACACATTGTCGAAGCGGTGGTCACCGCAGTCCAGAAGGGCCGCAAGGGCTCCCCTGGTGAGAAGATGGCGACCTTCAAGAACGAGGACAACTGGCTCGGAACGATCGAAAAGAACTCGCGCTTCGGGATATTTGGTGCGATGCACGCTCCGCTGGTCAATCCGTTTTTCCGTGAGCCTGTGCCCGCCGCACTCGCCGGCCAGGTGAAAGAGGGGCCGGCCGAGATCTATACGGTGGTGGAAGGGCAGAAGATGGAGCGGTTCCAGATCGAGATTGTGAGGCTGATGCGGCACCCGACCTCGGATGGCAAGAACATGATCGTGCGGATTACCGATCCGCGGCTGCTGAGCAAGACCGGCGGCATTGTGCAGGGAATGTCGGGCAGCCCGATCATGCAAGATGGAAAGATGGTGGGCGCCGTCACCCACGTTTTCGTCAACGACCCGACCCGCGGCTACGGCGCCCTGATCGAGTGGATGTTACAGGAGGCGGGTGTGCTGGCGCCGGCCCGCGGTGCAGGCCTCCGGGAGAGATCTCCCGGGGGTGTTCTCGCGCGCATGGGCCGTGAAGTTCCTCCGTGCCTATGCTACAGAAGAAGTGAACGCCGTATTCGCTGGAAATGATTGACATATCGTGTCCGTTCTTCGTACAATAGCGTTACGGCGGTGGTGGTTTCCAGGAAATTCCCTCTGGTTCATGAAGATTTCCTTCCCTTCGCTAGAGGGAAATTCCTGGTTCAGCGGCGAACTGTCTTCAGACGTTCTCTGTGAGTGGCAGGGCGCTGGTTTCGGGCTGCGCAGTTCACTCCGGGAGAAAATGCGGCGCCCGGCGGCGAAAGGCCGCTACTATGCGCAAAGTACCAGGCTCATCGGGGGGAGGAACGTGGCGTTGGGGATGATCAAGGTACTCATCGGTGACGACAATCGCGATTTTTGCGAGCTCTTGCGCTCGTATGTGGAAGGACAGCCCGATCTTGAACTGGTCGGCGTGGCCAACAACGGCACGGAAGTTCTCGATCTGATCGAAAGGGCCGTTCCCGACGTCATAATCCTTGACATCATCATGCCGCACCTGGATGGCATCGGCGTCCTCGAGCGTCTGAACGATATGAATCTGCCAGTCCGCCCGAAGATCATTATGCTAACAGCTTTCGGGCAGGAGAACATTACGCAAAAAGTGCTGGAGATGGGCGCTGACTACTACGTGCTCAAACCTTTCAGCCTCGATGTGCTCGGCACCCGCATCCGGCAGCTGGCAGGCAGCGCCCCGACATCGGCTACGCCGCCAACCGTCGCCACCAAGGAAGTCGCGCCCGCCTACGTGCCGCCCCGCACCCGCAGCCTCGACAACGACGTGACCACCATTATTCACGAAATCGGCATTCCCGCCCACATTAAGGGCTACCGGTACCTTCGTGAAGCGATCATGATGGTCGTCAATCGGGTCGACCTGCTGGGCTGTGTCACCAAAGAACTCTACCCGACCATTGCCCGGAATCATGGAACCACTTCCAGCCGTGTGGAGCGTGCAATCCGCCATGCGATCGAAGTGGCCTGGAGCCGGGGCAACGTGGAAGTCATAACCGGCCTCTTTGGCCACACGGTCAACCGGGAGCGGGGGAAGCCCACCAACTCCGAGTTCATCGCCATGGTGGCCGACAAGCTCCGCATGGAGACCAAAGCCAGCTAACCGCAAACGATACCGCCCCCGTACGGCCTGGCCGGACGGGGGCGGTTTTTCTCACTTCTGGGCGGCAACCCGGGCGCTGAAGTCTTCAAACAGGGCATCCCGGGTGGCATCGGTTAGCTTGGGCAGCTGCTCGCGGGGCAGATCAAACCGCACTGTCTGATCCGGCCACCAGATGAAGCCGAGGTGGCGCCGTTGAATACGGATTTCGAAGTCGCCGTCGTTGCGTACGCTTGACCGACCCGTACCTGCGTAAAGGCTGCGCCCGTGCGGCGCAACTAAGATCATGCTGACGTCGGGGTCAGAGGCGCCAAGGAATAGCCAGTGGGCGTTCGGGGCCTCGGGACCGGCGTAAACCTCGATGCGCACGCCACTGCCTTCATACGCAGACTTCTGCATCGTCACTTCGTTCCCGTGCGCGTAGCGGAGAACCAGGAGGTTGCCGCCCACAACCAGCAGGCAGGCGGCGAGGATGTAAACCATCGACAACCATAACTTCTTGACCATGTGCGGTCTCCTTTCAGGTTCGGACGTGGCGGATTTATCTGGTATGACGCCGAAAATGGTTCAAGCGTTCACAAATGCAGGGAATTGCAGAGGGTTACGGCGAAGTGTCTGCAACAACCTGCACGACGGGAGAGGGAAGGCAGTGCTGAACGTTGTGATCATAGGTGCCGGGCAGGGGGGAAGCTCGCTGCTCAGGGCCTTTCGCGGCATGGCCTCACGCATTCGGGTGCTGGGCGTGGCCGACCGAAACCCGGCTGCACCCGGCATGACATTGGCCCGTGAGATGGGTGTGCCGACTACCACGGACTGGTCGGGGCTGGTCTGCCTGCCCGAGGTGGATATCATCGTTCAGGCGACGGGCGACCCGGCGCTGGACAGCGAGATCAAACGGATCAAGTGGTCCCGGGCCGTGATTGTCGAAGGGCTGGCCATGAACCTGATTCTCTCGTTTGTGGACGAAGGCGAGAGCCTGCTCCGGCGCCTGGAGGCAAAGGAGCGGGAGCGGGACGTGATGCTGGACTCGACCCACGACGGAATGCTGGTCGTAAATAGCGACGGTGTGGTGACGCTCTGCAACAAGGCCGCCGAGCGCCTGATGGGCTTCACTCGCGACCAGGTGCTGGGGCGCCCTGCCGTTGAGGTAATCCCCGGCACACGCCTCCATCTGGTTCTCAAATCTGGCGTTGCTGAACTGAACCAACAGCAGCGGGTGGCCGGCACGGCGATTGTGACCAACCGGGTACCCGTGCGCGATCGCGATGGGCACGTGATCGGGGCCGTGGCCGTGTTCCGGGACATCACCGAAGTGAAGGCGCTCGCCGAAGAACTGGGCGGCGTACGTGAGATGAAGGTGCTGCTGGAAGCGATCTTCAACGCCACCCAGGACGCCGTCTCGGTCGTTGATATGAATGGCCTGGGGCTGATGGTCAACCCTGCCTACACAGCCCTGACCGGCATGGCGGCACAGGATGTGATCGGCAAGCCCGCGACGGCGGATATCGACATCACACAGGAGTCGATGCACCTGCAGGTCTTGAAGACCCGGCGCCCCGTGCGGGGCGTTCACATGCAGGTCGGGCCGCGCAAAAAAGATGTGGTCGTCAACGTTGCGCCGATCATCGTCGATGGAGAAGTAAAGGGCTCTGTGGGCGTGGTGCACGACGTTTCGGAGCTGAAGCGGCTCTCCGACGAATTGGAACAGCAGAAAAAGCTGGTCCGTCGGCTGACGTCCAAGTACACCTTTGCCGAGATCGTGACCGACAGCGCGCTGATGCAGCAGGCGGTGGAGCAGGCGATGCGTGCCGCGCAGACACCCGCCACGGTACTGCTGCGGGGAGAGAGTGGGACGGGCAAGGAGTTGTTCGCCCACGCCATTCACAACCAGTCAAACCGCCGGAACGGCCAGTTCGTGCGGGTCAACTGTGCGGCCATCGCCGACAGCCTGCTGGAGTCGGAGCTGTTCGGGTATGGGGAAGGGGCCTTCACGGGCGCCCGCAAGGGTGGCAAGCGGGGGCTGTTTGAGGAGGCCAGCGGCGGCACCATTTTCCTTGACGAGATTGGTGAGGTTTCGCTTGGGCTGCAGGCGAAATTGCTGCGGGTGCTGCAGGAGAAGGAGATTGTACGGGTCGGCGAGACGAAGCCGGTGCAGGTGAACGTGCGAATCATCGCTGCGACAAATGCACCACTGGAGGATCTGATCGCCCGGGGGACCTTCCGGGAGGACCTGTATTACCGGCTCAATGTGGTGCCGATTGTGATCCCGCCGCTGCGCCATCGGAAAGAAGATATTCCGAAACTGGTGGAGCACCTGATTGAAAAGTTCAACGGCGAATACGGCCGCCATGTCCGTGCCATTTCACCCGAAGCGGTGCAGGTGCTGATGGAATACGCATGGCCGGGCAACGTGCGGGAGCTGGAGAACATCATCGGGCGGGCGATGATCGCCATGGCGATGAGTGACACGGTGATTGAAGCACGGTTTGTGCCGGCCCCGGGCGCCGGTCGCCCGGCCGGGGCTGCTGCACGGCCGGTCGCTCCAGTGAGCGGGGCCACGCTCGATGAGGTGGTCAGCGCCGCCGAGAAGGGCGCCCTCGTACGCACGCTGGAAGAGGTCGGGGGCAACAAGACCGAAGCGGCCCGCCGGTTGGGAATCGCCCCCCGGACGCTCTACTACAAGCTGGAGCGTCACGGCTTGTTATCGTGAGTGTGCATTGCCTTGCAGGCAATCTGTTGCTCGGTCATGCAGAAATCTGCAGGCCTGTAGGAACCGGAGCGTGGTTTTCGCTGGCATGAATGTTGCTTACAAAGTCGAATAGGCCCGCGTCACCGACCGAAAAGGGGGGAAGGGTCCGGGGGCGCGCCCCCTGGACGCCGTCAAATGGGCGTATTCGAGCGGATGCAGAGAGACGGTCACGAGCAGATCATCTTCTGTTACGACAAGGTCACCGGATTAAAGGCGATCATTGCCATCCACGATACCACCCTGGGCCCTGCGCTGGGCGGCTGCCGTATGTGGCCGTACGACTCGGAAGATGCAGCGGTTGAAGATGCGTTTCGCCTCTCCAGAGGCATGACCTACAAGTCGGCGGCCTGCGGTCAGAACCACGGCGGTGGGAAAGCGGTCATTTGGGGCAACCCTAGGACTGATAAATCGGAGGAGTATTTCCGGGCCTTCGGCCGCTTCGTTGAAACGCTCGGCGGCAGGTTCATTACCGGCACTGACGTGGGCACCGAAAAGACTGACTTTGTCTGGTCGGCCATGGAGAGTTCTTACCTGGTGGCACTGCCGGAAGAGCATGGCGGCAGCGGCGATTCCTCGATCATTACCGCGTTCGGCGTTTGGAAAGGCGTAAAGGCCAGCGCCATGGCCACCTGGGGCTCTGACAGCCTGAAGGGCAAGCGGGTCGCCGTGCAGGGCGTCGGCAAGGTTGGGTTTCATCTGGTAGAGCATTTGGTGGACGAGGGCGCCACGGTTACGGTCTGTGACGTGGTGGCGGAAAACGTGAAGCGGGTCAAGGAGACCTTCCCCGGCGTCACATCCGTCGCTCCGGAAGCGATTTTCGATGTCGAGTGCGACATTTTCTCCCCCAACGCCCTGGGGGCGGTGATCAATGATGAGACAATCCCCCGGCTGAAGTGCCGCGTGGTGGCCGGCGCTGCTAACAACCAGCTGAAGGAGCCGCGGCATGGCGACCAACTCTTCGACCGGGGCGTTCTCTACGCACCCGATTACGTGATCAACGCCGGCGGCCTGATTCAGGTGGCCGACGAGTTGCTTGGCTACAACCGCGACCGGGCTTTCCGTAAGACTGCACAGGTCTACGACCGCCTTCTCGAGATTTTCGAAATCAGCCGGCGTGAGCGCATTCCGACCTATCTCGCAGCGGACCGGCTGGCGGAACGGCGCATCGCGAAGGTTGGCGCATTGAATCGGATATACGTTCCTGAATAACGCGAGTGGGTGACAAATCGTGCCTGATACCCAGCACAGAGTTCTCGTGATCAACCCCGCCGCTTCGGCCACCCATGTGGCCGTCTTTGACGGGGACCGGCAGATTGCAGCCGATGCGATTGAGCACAGCACCGACGAACTGGCACATTTTGACCGGGTTTGGGATCAGTATTTGATGCGCAAGGACCGTATTTCCGCTTTCCTCGACGCCCACGCTATCGCCGTCAGCTCCTTGCAGGCGGTCGTTGGCCGCGGCGGACTGCTAAAGCCGATTCCCGGCGGGACCTACCATGTGAACGCCGAGATGCTGGAAGACCTGCGCCATGGTGTGCAGGGGGAGCATGCCTCCAACCTGGGCGGCATTCTGGCTTACGGCATCGCCCGGTCGGCCGGGGCGCCGGCCTTCGTGGTCGACCCGGTCAGCACCGATGAGATGGACCCGGTGGCCCGGGTCTCCGGCCTGCCGGAACTGCCCCGGACTGTGTTGGCCCACACGCTGAACATGCGGGCCATGGGCCGCCGGGCTGCCCGTGAGTTGGGCAAGCGCTATGAGGACTGCCGTCTGGTGGTTGCCCACCTGGGCATGGGTATTTCCGTGGCGGCTCATAAGGGCGGGCGGATTGTCGATACGAACAACGCCAACGAGTCCGGCCCCTTTTCGCCCGAGCGGGCGGGCACGTTGCCCGTGGGCGATCTGATCAAGCTTTGCTTCTCCGGCAAGGTGACTGAACGGGAGCTGGTCCGCCGGCTGACCAGCCAGTCCGGGCTGGCCGCCCACCTGGGCACCAGCGATTGCAGCGAAGTGGAACGCCGGGTGGAGCAGGGCGATCCCGTTGCCCGGCTGATTTACGAGGCAATGGCCTACCAGATCGCCAAGGAGGTCGGCGCGCTCGCGACGGGCCTGGCCGGCGAAGTTGATGCCGTGGTTCTGACCGGTCCGCTGGCTCAGTCGCGGTGGCTAGTCAGCTGGATTACTGAGCGGGTTAGCTGGATGGGCCGGGTTCTTGTCTATCCCGGCGGCGACGAAATGCAGGCTCTGGCGGAAGGCGCACTGCGGGTCCTCCGGGGCGAAGAGGAAGCGAGGGTCTACGCATGAAGAACTTTGAACAGATGCTGCAAGCTGCCCAAGAAAAAGCCGCTCGCAAAATGCCTGTGCTCGCCGTGGCCCAGGCGACCGATCATCATGTCGAAGAGGCCGTCGCCGAGGCCGAGCGGCTTGGCATCTGCAAGGCGCTCCGGATTGTGGCCGACGACCCCAACGAAGCCGCCCGCCAGGCGGTGCTGGCCGTTCGCAACGGTGAAGCCGACCTGCTGATGAAGGGGTTGCTGCAGACCGCCGAGATCATGAAGGCCGTGCTGAACAAGGAGGAAGGGCTGCGCACCGGCCGGGCCCTCTCCCACGTGGTCGCGTGCGAGATTCCAGGCTGGCACAAGGTTGTCTATATCACCGATGTGGCCCTGAACGTGGCGCCGGACCTTGCCCGCAAGGCGGACATCGTGCGGAACGCGGTGCTTACGGTACAGGCTCTGGGCGATGCCCAGCCGAAGGTGGCGGCCCTCGCGTCGGTGGAGAAGGTGAACCCCGACATGCCGGCCTCGGTTGACGCCCGGGCCCTGCAGGAGATGGCAGAGCGGGGCGAATTGGGCAACTGCTTTGTGCAGGGGCCGCTGGCGCTCGACCTGGCCGCATCGGCGGAGGCCGGCGCGACCAAGGGCGTGACGGGCCCCGTCGTCGGCGACGCTGATATTCTGATGGTGCCTGCCATTGACGCGGGCAATATGCTGTATAAAGGTCTCGTGTACTTCGCCAGGGCCCGGTCCGCCGGCATCATTGTGGGGGCGAAGTGCCCCGTGGTGCTGCTCTCCCGGTCCGACTCGGCCGACTCGAAGCTAATGTCCATCGCTATGGCGGTGCTTTGCGCTTAAAGTTCCGGCCCCAATCCTGAAGCATGCTTTGGAGGAGGCCTTTCACATGGGGATCTTTGAAATGATGGAGAAGTTCGGGCACGAACAGGTTGTTTTTTGCTATGACAAAACGTCGGGCCTGAAGGCGATTATCGGCATTCACGATACCACCCTCGGCCCCGCACTCGGCGGCACGCGCATGTGGAAGTATGAAAAGGAAGAGGACGCGATCACCGACGTGATGCGCCTCTCCCGCGGTATGTCCTACAAGAACGCAGCCATGGGGCTCAACCTGGGCGGCGGCAAGGCCGTCATCTGGGGCGATGCCAAGACGGACAAGAGCGAAGAACTCTTCCGGGCCTTCGGCAAGTTCGTGCAGTCCCTCGGCGGCCGGTACATTACGGCGGAAGATGTGGGCACCACCGTTTCCGATATGAACTACGTGCTGATGGAGACCGAGTCGGTCTCGGGCCGGGCGGACGTTTCCGGCGACCCGTCGCCTGTGACGGCGTTCGGCGTCTATCGTGGCATCAAGGCGGCGGCCAAGTTTGCCTTTGGCACCGAGTCGCTCAAGGGCAAGGTCGTGGCCGTGCAGGGCTTGGGCAAGGTAGGGTACCATCTCTGCGAGCATCTGCACGATGAAGGTGCGAAGCTGATCGTTACCGATATTAACCAGGAGTCGATTGACAAGGCGGTCAAGGAGTTTGGCGCCACGGCGGTCGCTCCGAACGAGATCTATGGTGTGGCGTGCGACATTTATGCGCCCTGCGCCCTCGGTGCCAGCATCAACGATGAGACGATTCCGCAGCTGAAGTGCAAGGTGGTGGCCGGCGCCGCCAACAACCAGCTGAAGGAGCCCCGCCATGCGCAGGTGCTGATGGAGAAGGGAATTCTGTATGCGCCTGACTATGTGATCAACGGCGGCGGAGTGATTAACGTGGCCGAGGAGTTCAGCCCCTCCGGCTATGACCGCGATCGGGCTTACGCCCGGGTTAACACCATTTACGACAAGCTGATGAAGGTGTTTGAAACGGCCAAGGCCCAGCAGATTACCACCGCGGCAGCGGCGGACCGCGTGGCCGAAGAACGGATCAGCCGGATTCATGCGATTAACCGGATGTATGTGGCCGAGTAAATGAAGGTCTACAGGTTGTGACGAAAAGGAGGCCCCTCATCGGTGACGGGGCCTCCTCTTTCATGCCTATGCCAGTTGGCAGGCGGTGGCGCTGGAAGAGAACAGCGTTAGGTAACTGGAGCCAACACGAAGGTTGCTTGTTTGGGCTGAGCCGCATGTGATACGCTACCTAAGCACACAGTGGTATATCGTTTTGAAAGGAAGAGGAGCGTGGCCTCTATCCAACGTCTGCTGATTATCAACCCCGGCTCCACTTCGACCAAAATCGCCATATTTGAAGATGAAACCCTCGCGCATAAAGAAGACCTGCGCCACGGCGCCGCC
>JARBUG010000205.1 GCA_029239785.1 Symbiobacteriaceae bacterium
ATTAAGGCCTCCAGAACACGCTGTTCCAGGACCTGCCAGTCGCTTGTATATCGGCTGAAGATCAGTACTGCCCGGGCGCCGACGGGCGGCGCCGCCCGGAACTCCCTGAAGGCGATGTCGCCGCAGGGCTCCAGCACACGCCGGAATGCGGCGAGGTCGTGGTCCAGGCTGCCAGTCAGTTCCGGAACTGCGGGCTCGGCCAGTCCCTTTTGCTCCATGCAGGGCACCGCCTCCCTGGGAACAGTCTCCCTTCGATGGTGGCTCCGTATGTAAAAAAAGGACCGGAGCCCAGCGGCTCCAGCCCCATCCTGCTTCGTTTTTACTCCACCCGGGTCAGCCATCCGTCATAGTTGCAGTCGTACTGGCGGGCCAGGGCGTCCAACTCGTCGGAGAGGGCGAGAATTCGCCGCTCCTCCAGCAGGTCGATTTTGACGGCGACCACGGCCCAGGTGCGGGCGGGGTCATCCGGGTTGTAGGCGAAGGTGTCGATGTGGTACTTTTGCTCCTCCAGCGCGTGGGTGAGGCCAGTCACATCGCCGGCGTCGTCGCTGAAGAAGTGGTGCTCCAGCAGGAATGGCTTTTTGGGCGGGTTGGCCGGGTCGACCAGGGCACGGTAAGCCTTGAGGCTGGCGGCGTGGCGTTCGGCCCGTTCCGCCTCGGTTTCCGGGGTCATTGGTTTGTTCCTCCCTTGGCGCTAGCGCGGGAAGTTGAGGGCGGCCATGAAGATCTCCTCGAAGTCGGGGTGGGTGGCGAGGTCGATATGGCGGGCGGTGCTGGCCAGGTGCTCGGCGCGGGCCCGCGCCGAGCGGCTGAGCAGGGCAAGTTTGGCGCCGGCTGCGGCCGCGTTGCCGATGGGCCGGACTTTTTCGGGCGCCACCGGCGGCAGGAGCCCGAGGGCGATGGCGCTCTCGCGGCGCAGGGAGTTGCCGAACGCGCCGGCGAGGAGGATCTCATCGATTTGGTCGGGCGTGATGCCGGCGACCATCAGCAGCAGGTCGATGCCGGAACGGATGGCGCCCTTGGCCAGTTGCAGGGCACGCACGTCCTTTTGGGTGAGGGCCACGCCCGGGGCGAGTTCGACCGCCGGGCCCGTGGTGAGGCGCCCGGTCCAGTCCATGTGGCCCGCACTTTGAAACGAGGCAACTGCATCCAACAAACCGCTTCCGCAGATGCCCTTCGGGGGCGCCCCGGGGATTGTGGCGATGCGGAGGCTGCCGTCAGGGGCGACGGTGACGGCTTCAATGGCGCCGGGGTTGGCGCGCATGCCCTGGCTGATTTCGCCGCCTTCGAAGGCGGGGCCGGCGGGGGCAGAGCAGGCGTAAATGGCGCCGCCATGGCGGAGGAGCATCTCGCCGTTGGTGCCAATGTCGACTACCAGGCGGGCGGGGGCGTCGTGGTCGATGCCGGCGGCGAGCCCCGCCGCCACGGCATCGGCGCCGACGAAGCCGGCGATATTGGGCAGGGCGTAGATGGGCGGCAGCCCGGGCAGGCGGGCCATGTGGCCCTCGGTGACTGCCGGGGTGTAGGGCGCCAGGGCCAGACCTTCCACGTCAAGGCCCAGGAAGAGGTGGTGCATGGCTGTATTGCCCACCAACGTGGCCGCGGTCACTTCGTGAGGCTTCACCCCGGCCTTGGAGCGGAGGCGCTCCAGCATCTGGCGGGCGGCGCCTGTTACCAGCGTCTGCAGTTCCTGCGCTGCCGATTCTGACGAGGTGGCGTAGCTGAGGCGGCTCATCAGGTCCGCCCCGTGAATCGCCTGGGGATTGGGCCGGGACTCGGCGGCCAGCTCTTCGCCGGTGCGCAAGTCGAGGAGGGCGCCGACCATGGAGGTGGTGCCCACGTCGAGCGCCAGGCCTACGGAGCGCCCGAAGGGCAGCAGGGGCGCCCAGGGGTCGATGGCAACCGGGGCGGTTAGGCGGCCCATGGCCGCCTTCTTGACGTCGGCCATGGCGGCCGGAACGATGGCCACTTCCAGGTCAGACTGCACGCTGAGCTGGCAGGAGAGCCGATAGCCAAGGGCCAGTTCCTCGGCCGAGAGCTGCTCGACATCCGCAGGGGTGGGCTCCGGGGCGCCGGCCGTGACCTTCACGGCACACTTCCGGCAATAGCCCCGGTTGCCGCATGGGGTCTCCACGAAAACTTCGGCGGCGTTCAGCGCCTGGGAAAGGCGTGTGCCGGGTTGGGCGTCGATCACCCGGCCCGCGGCCCGAACGGTGAAGCTCATACCTGGGCCGCCGCCTTTCTCGCTTCAAGCAGGCGGAGCGCCAGGGCAACCGCTTCCTGGGCGTCACGCCCGTAGCCGGCGGCGCCGATCTGCTGGGCGAAGGCCCGGGTCGTGGCGGCGCCGCCCACCAGCACAGGGATGTCGGTGCCCTGGGCTGCGAACATCTCGATCACTTTCTTCATCTGGGGCATGGTAGTGGTCATGAGGGCGCTGAGGCCGACCAGGTCGGCGCCCGCCTTGCGGGCCTCCTCCACCACGACCTCGTTCTTGACGTCGCGGCCCAGGTCGATCACCTTGAACCCGTAGTTCTCCAGCAGCACGGCCACGATGTTCTTGCCAATGTCGTGAATGTCGCCCTGGACGGTGGCGAGCACGATGGTGCCAATTTCGGCGGACCCGGCCTTGGCCTTCTGGAGTTCGGGCTTGAGGCGGGCGAAGGCCTTCTTCATGGCGCCGGCCGAGAGCATGAGCTGGGGCAGGAAGTAGGTGCCTTCGCCGAAGAGGCGCCCCACCTCTTCGATCGCGGGAATCAAGTATCGGTTCAGCATATCCATGGCGGCGCGGCCTTCGGCCAGGCCCTGCTCGATGAGGGGCATGATGCCGTCCTTGTCGCCTTCGAGGATGGCCGAATAAAGCCTGGCGCCCAGGGGGTCGGCGGGGGCGCCGGACTGCGCAGCGGGGCTGACCGTCACAGGGGCAGCTGCTTTGCCGGCTGAGGCCGCCGTGCCCGCGGCCTTCTCCGCCTTGGCGAGAACCTCATCTTCGGTATGCACCAGTCTCTTCGGCCCCACCACCGCCATGTACTCCCGGGCGTTCACATCGCGGTTCAAGAAGAGGCGGGTCGCCCGAATCGTATCCATCATCCGCTCATCGTTCGGATTCATGATCGCCATGTCCAGCCCCGCGGTCATCGCCATATTCAAGTAGACGGCGTTCAGGAAGTGCCGGTTCGGCAGACCGAAGGAGATATTGGAGATGCCCAGGCTCATGCGGCAGCCCAACTCTTCCCGAATCAGCCGGATCGCCTTCAGCGTTTCAGCCGCCTGGGCCTGCTGGGCGCCGGCCGTCAGGGCAAGCGGATCGATCACCACATCCCAGCGGGGGATCCCATACGATTCCGCCGCCGCCACCAGCCGCTTCGCAATCTCGAACCGCTGCTTCGCCGACGACGGCAGCCCGTTCTCATCGATCGTCAGGCCCAGCACGGCGGCGCCGTAGCGCTTCACCATGGGCAGTACCCGCTCCGCCCGGCCTTCTTCCAGACTGAAGGAGTTGACCAGCGGCTTGCCCACGTACGCCTTCAGCCCGGCCTCCAGCACGGCGGCATCCGCCGAGTCAATGCAGAGCGGCACCGGCACCGTGTCCTGCACCACCTGGACCGCCTTGGCCATGGCGGCGGCCTCATCGATGAGCGGCACACCCACGTTCACGTCCAGCACGGCGGCGCCGGCAGCCACCTGCTGCTTGGCCTCCTTCCGTACCAGTGCGAAGGTTCCTTCTTTGATATCTTTGGTCAGCAGCTTTCGTCCCGTCGGGTTGATACGCTCGCCGATGGCGACGGGCAGGTTCTGGTCGACAAAGAAAAGCGACTGCGTGCGGGAGGCCAGGCCCAGGACCTGAGAGAGCGGCCCGGGCGCCGTCCGGGGCCGCAGCCCTTCCACCGCCGCCCGCAGCTGCCGAATGTGCTCCGGCGTGGTGCCGCAGCAGCCGCCTACGTAACTCGCACCCGCTGCAACCAACTTCGGGCCATAGGCCGCGAACTCCGCAGGCCCCATGGGGAAAGTCGTGGTGCCGTCAAGCTGGAGCAGCGGCAGACCGGCGTTAGGCTGGGCTGAAATGGGAACCCGGGCGACCCGGGCCATCTTCTCCACAGCGCTCACCAGCACATCGGGACCCACCGAGCAGTTGAAGCCGATTACATCGGCGCCCAGCGACTGCAGGACCAGGGCGGCGGTTTCGGGGTCGGTGCCGGTGAATGCCCGGCCCGTGGGGTCGATGGTGATTTGCGCGATCCGCCTGATGCCCGGGGCGTGGTCGCGGCATGCGAGCAAAGCCGCCCTCAGTTCATTCAGGTCGGCGATGGTTTCGATGATGATGAAGTCAGGCCCGGCCTCTGCCAGCGCCTTGGCCTGGGCGGCAAACTCGGCGTAGGCCCGGTCGAACGGGAAGTCGCCCAGGGGCTCCACCAGGGCGCCCAGCGGCCCCATGGAAGCCGCCACCAGCGCCCGGCCCGCCGCCGCTTCTCGCGCAATGCGCACGGCGGCGATGTTGATCTCCCGGACCTTCTCCTGCAGGCCGTAATGCGACAGGCGAATCGGCGTGGCGCCGAAGGTATTGGTTTCGATAATCTGGGCGCCGGCCTCAATGTACTGCCGGTGGACCCAGGCGACGGCGTCGGGGCGCTCGAGGCACCACAGGTCGGGGCAGTACCCGGGGGGCAGGCCCTGCGCCTGGAGCATCGTGCCGGTGGCACCATCGAAAACGAGTACATGATCCATAGCGGTTCCTCCTCAATCAGCCGGTCTCCGCCCCGCGGTGCCGGTAGTGA
This sequence comes from Symbiobacteriaceae bacterium, assembly GCA_029239785.1. Lineage (GTDB taxonomy): Bacteria > Bacillota > Sulfobacillia > Symbiobacteriales > Symbiobacteriaceae > JARBUG01. The sequence goes on from JARBUG010000205.1 coordinate 4,773, forward strand.
CATTCCTTCATCTGACACAGGTCACAGCCAGTGGTGGGCACACGGCGCCGGCCGCCGGGCGCAATCCACCCGATGACGCCCACCAGCGACTTCTGCGGCTGGACGTAGCAGGTCTCGGTGGTGGTCAGCCCGATGGCCGGGCCGCCTGCCTCCGCCACCAGGGCAAGCTGGTCATGCACGTCCCAGTCGCCGTAGCCGGGCCCGAACAGGGGTGTCAGAGTCAGTCCCTGAATCTGCTCATGCAAATAGGCGTGAGCGCAGCGGGCCAGGCCCTGCACCAGGGCGGAGCCGGCGGCGTCCACCACGGTAGCCAGGGCGTACTCCTCCTCGGCAAAGAGCCGGGCGGCCAATGCGTCGATACCCGGCCCCAAGGTGGCCGCCACCAGGCTGACGCCCACGCCGCCCCGCAGCAGGCGGGAGAGCGCCCGCGACCGCCACATCAGCCCCGGCACCCGGGTCAGCACCTCGCCATCATTGACGATGATGCCGCAGTACCCCAGGCTGACCGCCGGGGCCGCCGCCGCCACCGCCAGGGCGATGCCCTGGTCCACAAGCACGTCGTGCCGATCGGCAAGGTGCGTCACGCCGGGCCTGTACCCCAGGTAGCGGAGCACCTCCTGCCGGTCCAGCGGCAATTCGGTCGGAGCAGGGCGCAAAACGGTCAAGGGCAGGCGCATGCGCTCATCAGGCCTCCTTGCCCAGCGGCAGATTTCCGTGCGGGACCCCCAGCTCATCGAGTGCGGCCAAAACGCCCAGCACACGCTCGCTGCTGTTCATCGGGAAGATGTGGATGCCGTGAATCATCGGTGCGATGAGGCGCAGAAGTTCCGCCGTCTGGCGAATCCCTTCGCCGTCGCCACCGACCCGCATTTGCTCGACTACCCGGTCCGGCACCACGATGCCCGGCACGTTCTGGTTCAAATGGACCGCAAACTCATAGTTCTTCAGCGGCAGAATGCCGTACAGAATCGGAATCCGCACCCGTCCTTCGATTTTCGCCAGCCACCGCTCCAGCAGCAGCGCATCATAAATGGGCTGTGTCTGCACGAAGTGAGCGCCGGCTGCCACCTTCTCCTCCAGGCGGGAGACTTCCAGCTCCAGGTCTGGCGCCGTGGGGTTGGCCGCGCAGCCAATCGCGAAGTCGGTGCCAAAGTCCAGTTTGCCCCCGGCGACGGTCTGCCCCTGGTTCAAGGTGTGCGCCACCCGAATCAGCCCGACTGCGTCGGTCTCGAACACGCCCTTCGCGTCAGGATGGTCACCGCGGGTCGGCGGGTCGCCCCGCAGGGCCAGAATGTTGCGCACGCCGAGCCCTGCAGCGCCGAGCAGTTCAGCCTGCAGGCCGATTACGTTCCGGTCCCGGCAGGTCAGGTGAAAAATGGCCTCAACCTGCACATCGCGCTGCAATAGATGCGCCAGCGTAATTGGGCTCATGCGGACGTTGGCCATGGGGCAGTCGGCCACGTTGACGGCGTCAACCCGGTCGGCGAAGCGGCGGACCTTCTCCAGGGTCTTCATCACGCTGGCGCCCTTGGGCGGGTCGATTTCGACGGTGACGGCGAACTGCCCCTGCCGCAGGCGATGCAACAATCTGGCCATATCCTCGCACTCCCTCTGAAAATACAAAAAACCCTTCAAAGAATGAAGGGTAACGGCAAGTACCAGACCTTCACTCTCATCGTTCGGACTTACTGTCCGCAGGAGTTGGCACCGTTCTCCGCATGGGAGTGGTTGCCGTGGCGTCATCGGGCCTGTCCCTCGGCCACCTCTGGATGAAAGAGGTGCTATATAACTATTGTCCAGATGATACCTCGCATGGTCCTTGATTGCAATAGCCTGTCCTCTATTCTGGGTACAGAGACATTCTGCCTATAAACTACCAGGAAACTCGATCTGATAGGTGGCCGTCAATCGAGTAGAATGGTTGTTTGGAGGCGATACTTATATGATGAAAAAAGCAACCCTCGCAATGCTGGCAGCCGCCCTACTGGCGAACAGCCTGCCTGCCACGGCCATGGCCGGCGGGAGCCGGTCCAGGCTGCACGACCTGGCCGGTCACTGGGCGGAGCCCGGAATTCGGGCTGCGGCCGCTGCGGGTTGGGTAAACGGCTACCCCGATGGTACTTTCAGGCCCGAAGGCGATGTAACCCGGGCTGAGTTTCTGAAGATGCTCGCCATGGTCAAGGGCGGAAACCTCGACCTGGCGATTGGTGATCAACGCCTGGTCACCTTCTATCCCCACCTGGCCGAGCAGGGGCACTGGGCAGTGACCGGCGGGTTCGTCAGGAGCGCCCTGGCCAAGGGCGTGCTGGAGCCGAGCGACTACCCGATTCAGCTGGATACCACGGGCAAAATCAGTTCCTGGACACTGCAACCGGACACGCCGCTCACCCGGCTGGATGCGGCCATTCTGGTCAGCCGGGCGCTGGGCAACAAATACCAGGCAGAGTCGTTCTGGTACCACCCCGGAAGCGTCTACTCCCCCGCCCGCAACGAGCCGATGAGCTACTTTGATGACCAGGTGGCAACCTGGGCCCGTGGCTGGGTCGCCAGTACGACGGAGTCCGGCATGGTCAAGGGGTATCCGGACGGCACCTTCCGGGCGGGCCAGCCCGTGAAGCGCTCGGAGGCGGTGATCATGTTGCAGCGCCTG
>JARBUG010000206.1 GCA_029239785.1 Symbiobacteriaceae bacterium
CGTGCTGAAAGTCCGCCAGGTCGCCCTGCTGGAGAACGACGGGCGCTGGCAACTCGATCTGCAGGATCAGCCGCCGTTTGACATCGCAGGCGGCAACGCACCCTCCATCGGGCTCGTTTTGAAGGAAGGTCCGGGCGGGAGTTTCCGCGCAAAGCTCCTCGTCGCGACCAACGACCCTTACCAGCCTGAGCAGACTGTAGCCCTCCAGGCTCACGTCGTAGAGACCCCTCAGGTCTCCCCGGCCTATGTCGGCATTGACTTTGGCACCACTCACTCCTGCATCTGCGTGGCCCGCCCCGGGCAGGATGCCAAAACCCTCGAACTAGACGATACCCAAACCGGTGAAGACCGGTTTACCATGCCCTCGGCCGTTTACTGGCCCAAGCCCCCGGTGGCGGGCAACCTGCGCGACTGCATCGTCGGACGGCCTGCCCTCCGGGCGGCCGAAGATCCATCCAACGAAGACGCAGTGGCCCTCTCCATCAAACGGAAAATGGGCAAGCGCGACACCAAGCGGTACCTGGGCGTCCCCCTGGCACCGCACGAAGTCGCCGCCCGCGTCATCCGCTACATGGTCGACAAGGCTGAAGACTACCTGGGTGCCATTGTGGAAAAGGCCGTCGTCACCGTGCCGGCCAACTACACGCCCCCGCAGGTGCGCGCCACGGTCGAGGCCTGCCGTCTGGCAGGTCTGGAGGCCGAAGTGGTCCGCAGCCACATGATGGACGAGCCGGTCGGCGCCGCGGTCGATTATCTGACCGAACTTGACGAGTACAAGATGATGGAGATGGGGCTGGGCCCCGACTTCCATGCGCTCGTGTACGACTTCGGCGGCGGCACGCTCGACGTCTCCATCATTCGCTATACATATAACGGATACCGCCGGTCCCTGAAGGTGGTGGCCACCAAAGGCGACAACTTCATGGGCGGCGACGACCTGACCGAACTCCTGCGTGAACACCTGCGCCGCACGGCTGAAGCCACGCTGCAGCAGAACCACGGCCTGCGCACGCGGTTGCTGGCCGACCCGCCTGACAACCGGCCGCCCGGTCTGAACGCGGCTGACCAGGCGATCCACCAGGTCAACTACACCCTGCTGCGCAACGCCGCAGAAGCCATGAAGCGGAAGCTTAGCGACGAGTTCGAAGCCTCGGGCCGCGTCGAACTTCGTTTCATGGCCGGCTCCCGGCAGCACTCCGACTTTATGGAGTTCAAAATTGCCCGACGCGATTATGAAAAGCTGATTCGTGAGCGCATGGAATCCACCGGGCGCCTGGTGGAACGCGCACTGACCGCCGCCAAACTGCGCCCCGGCGACATACAACTGATTCTCATGGTCGGCAAATCAAGCCGCACGCCGCTGGTTGGCAATCTGCTGGAAGAATGGTTCCGGCGCGATCCGGTCCTGCACCCCGAGCCCAAGGCCTGCGTTGCCCGGGGCGCCTACAAGAAGGGGGAAATGGACTCCCTTCCCGGCGAGGAAGAGACCGACCTTGTCCGTGAACTCGACCGCACCAACTGCCGCTACGGCATCATCTCGGGCACCTGGCGCGGCAAAATGTTCCGCACGGCCATCCCCGAAGGTGTGCCGTTCGTGGCGACCGGCTCCTACCCGCCGCCCGGCACGCCGCTCACGGCGGTGCCCGGCGTCCCCGTCATTGTCGCACTCAATCGCGGCGAAAACGACCTCTACAAGGACAACGAAGAGATCGTCGAACTGGGACAGGTCATGGTCGACGGCCAGCCTGGCGGTCCGCAGGTTGCCCTCGAAATCGAAATCCAGGTGGAAGACCACCGCAATATTCACGTGCAGCTGCGTGTGGACGGCAAGGAGACAAAACTGGCCCGCTTTGAGGAGTATTGATCATGGTAAGCCGCACGCAAGGAATCGGTCTGGCGATCGGCGATGACTTCGCCGTGGCCGTTGGCTTCGGGGGGGAGGAGGGCTGGGAGGTTGCCGAACCTGCCGTGGTCTGCCCGCCCAGCCCCGGGTCGCCGGTCGAGCTGCTGCTGGCCGGGCGCGAGGCCCAGGCTGCAGGACAGGCGCCCCTCCTGCAGTCTCCCCGGCGCTGGGGGTACATTCCCGGTGAACCGGCCGTCGCCAAGGAGCTGCTCACCGCCTTGCTCATGACTCTGCACCAGCAGATTCTGCCCGACCTTCTGGCCCAGCCTGCCTTCCCGGTTGTCATCGCACTCTCGCATACGCTTCCGGCCACCGTCGCCAGCGTCATGGCCGAAGCGGCGAAGGCTGCCGGGTGGGGCGAGGTGCGCATCGTCAGCGAACTGGCCGCCATGGCCGGACTGCACTTCACGCCCGGCGAACCCGGCATGGTGCAGGTTGATGTGGCCGACCGGCGCTGGCGGCATGAAGGCTCCTTCCAGGTCATGCTTGATGCCGGGACCCACCGGTTGATTCTGGAGTCGCTCCGGTCGGAGCGGAGCCAGGAAACTGAGCCGCCGCCGTCAGCGCATCACCTGGCCCGCGGAGCAGCCCGGCTCTCCGCCCTGGGCCCCGCCCTTCGCCTCGAACGCGGCCAGAGCCTGCCGCTGGTTCTCGGCATCGCCCTGCCCTCGGGTGAAGTCCTCTCGGTCGGCGAAGCAGCCGGCGGCGAAAAGCTGGTCCGTGCCCTCACCCTTCCCGACCCCGAAGGCGCCCTGCTCCGCCTGGCCGTTGGCTGCCAGCCCGAAGCCGGGGCGTGCCAGATCGCGGGGGAAGTGATCATGGAGCCCGACCCCACCGACGCCGACGGCCCCTGGCTCCTGACGGCCCAGTTGGGCGCCGCCGGACTGGGCCAGGCCGAGCTGCACCGTCCTGACGGCACCAGCGTCTGGCGGCAGCCCATCGAAGTCCGGCTGCCTTAACCCGTCCGTCAACCCTGTCCGAAGGGGGCACATTCATGAAGACACGACGCATTGTCAGGTTGGCGAGCCACGTCAGCGATGTCTTAAAGCGTCTTGAAACCCTGGAACGGCAGCTCAAGGGCATGACCGAGGGCGCCGCCCATCTCCAACAAGAACTTGCCGGTCTCGACACAGCAGTCCTCCTGGTCGCCCAGGCCAAGGATGCCCTCACCAGCGATGTGGAGGAGACCGAACCGGTCACCGCAGTTGAGACGGCAGCCCCGTACGCCGCGCCCGGCGAGGCACCGCCCGCGGAGCCGGCGCAGCGGGCACCTGCCGGCCCGCTTGCCGACATCTGGGAAGCCCTGGTGGCCGAGGTGAACCGCCAGGCCGAATCCCTGCTCGCCGGCGATGGCACAGCCCTGCCCGACCCCGGCGCCGCCGGTCCGGCCCTGGCACACTTCAAGCGCACCATGCTGGAGCCGCTGCTCTCTGCACTGGCACGGGTACGCCCCGCCATGAACAGACTCGACGCCGAAGGGGGGCCGCTCTTCCGGGCCGCCGTCAAGCGTCAGCAAATCGCCTTTGCCGATGTGAATGCCCTGGCCAGGCGAATTGGAGCCGCCGCCGAGGGCGGCAGCGCTGCAGCGCTTTGGGACGGGCACCAGCCGCTGCACGACTTTGACCCCGCCACGCTGGTCGCCCTGTCAGCCGACGGGGGCGGGCGCCCCACGCCGCAGATTACGCTGGCGCCCCTCTGCAAGGAGATCGAAGACGCGGTCAACCGGCGCCTGGCCACCCTCGTGGCCGCGCGCCGTTCCGGCAATCAAGACGCCAAAGCACAGGGGCAACTCCCCCAGTTTGAAGCTGATCTGGCCAAAATCGTCGAAGAGGTAGTTGACCTGCGCCACAGCGTTGACACGGCCCTGCGGGACGCCGGCGAAACCGGCCTCAGCCCCGCCGTCGAAGATGCGGCGGCCAAGGTGAACAACATCCTCAAGTTCGTCCTCCGAACGGAACTTGGGGTCGAAGAGATTCAGGTCACCCCCGGCACCACGAAGTACAACCCCGACCTGCACCGGCTGGAGGAATGGGACGACCATCATCCCACCATCGCCTCCCGGTACATTACCAAGGTTCTGACCCCGGGCTACCGGTACGGCGATACGACCCGGCTGCCCGGTGTGGTAGTTCGCAGGTAGGAGGAGATCCGGTTGGTCTATCAACTCGTGCGGCCGCAAGAGCACACGGCGCTCAGCCGGGGGGCACTGGCGGCCCCTGAAGAACTGGAAGCGCCGGCTCCGGCCCTGTACCTCCCGCCCCTGCTGGTCTGGGGGGCCGGCCTCCCCGAGCGCTGCACCCTCGGCAATCACCTGCGTGAGGTGCTCCTCTGGGTGCACAACGCCGGCGGCACCAGTTGCCGCATCGATTCCTGCGAGGTGACAGGCGGCTGGCTCGGCCAGCCAGACCTGCCTGACTCCCTGCCCCCCGACGGACGGCCCGTCTCCTTGCGCTTCCCGGTCAAGCCGGCGGGCCACGGAGCCGGCGAGCGGCCGGCCACCATTACCCTCACGGCATCCGGCGCCGGCGGCTTCCGCCAGACGCTGGAACACCGGGTCGTTCTTCACGTCCCGGAAGGGGCGATTCCCTGGTTCGAGGCGCCCGGAGTCCACTTCGGCCCCGGCTGGCCGCTCAGGCGGGTTACCCTCAAAGCTACGTCCACAGTACATATCTGCTATGACGAGTTTCTGCTCAACGAGCCGCCGGAGGGCAAACCCTGGCTGCTCTACCCGGCCGAGTACCGCATTACCGGGCGGCCCGGGGCCAAGGTGACGGCCGAGGGGGCGGGCCCCCTGCCCCAAACCCTGGTCCTGAACAACCAGGGCCAGGGCCGGCTGACCGTCCACGGGCCGAGCACCCGCGTCACGCTGCGCAACGTCGGCACCCGGCTCCTCACCGCCCAGGTCGCCCCGGGCGCCCCCTGGCTCCGGGCCGAACCCGACATGGTCAACTTGCAGCCCGGCGCCGCCATGGCGCTGAACATCACCTGTCAGGACGACGGCCGCCACTGGGGGCAGGAGGAGGGGCGGGTCATCATCCGCCCGCGCTTTCACCAGATGGTGCTGGCTGAGGTGGCCGTCACCCGGGCGTTCAACGTGAGCGGCCCACGCCCCGTACTCACCCAGGAGAGCGTCGTCTTCCCCCATGTATTTGTCGGGGGTGAAACGGCTGCCACCACCCGCATCCGCAACGGCGGCGACGAAACCCTTCGCATCAAACCCGCCGGCGACAGCCAGGACGCCAAGGCCCCGCCGGGGGCGGAAGCCGAAGTGAGCCTCACGGTCGGCCCGCCTGCAACCCGCATTCCGCGGCGGGTGCAGGGCGAAGTGCTGGTGCAGACCAACGCCGAACTCCCGGCCTGGCGCTATCTCGCGGTCCCGTACGAAGTCGACGTGGTCGATGTCAAACTGGCCACAACGGAAATCGACTTCGGCGTGGTCCGCTACCGCGAGCAAGAGAAGCGGCCCATTCGTGTCAACCGCTCCGACGGGCGCCGCAGCCGGCTCGCCGTCACCCTCCCCCCCGAACTGGAGGGGCGGGTCACCATTCAGGGCGACGCCATCGTCCTGCGCAACGCCAGGCCGGAACCGCTCTTCATCGACCAGATGCTCACGCTGCGTGACCAGTCGCTGAACGATGCCGAACTGGGCGAGATTCACATCACCGGCCAGTGCCTGGTCCCCAAGCTTGTCGTGACCGTGCCTGCGGTACGGCTGGTGCCGGGCGAACACACAGAGGTATTCGTCAAACTGGACGACGTCGGTGGGGGTCTTGACCTGGAGCCTGTCACCGCAGACCAGGACTGGGCCGTGATCAAGCGGCAGTACCGGGACTCGCTGGTCATGGTGGTCCATACCGGGCGCCGTGACCGGGGCAGAAAACAGACCCGGCTCACCTTCCGCTCCAACGACTTCGTCAATCCCGTGCAGGAACACTTCCTGACCGTAGAGCTGGCACCGACCACACGCATGCGCGTCGAAGACGTGTTCCTCCGTATGGTCGATCCGCTCTGGCGCCGGCTGGCACCGCTCCTGCGCCCAATCCTATCGAGGTGGTGGCCGCATTGGTAACCTGTCCATACCCCCCTGACTTCGTCCACCCGGTCACGGCCGGGGAGTCTGCCTGTTCGACCTGCCATGAGCCCCTTACCTGGTGCCAGTGCGGCTCGGCCAACCGGGTCTTGAGCCGGTACTGCCGCAGCTGCGGCCAGGAGCTGGGCGCCGGCGCCGAGTGGCGGCTCGCCAGGGGAAGCGCCGGCGGCAGTGGCTACCTGAAGCTCCCGCTCCGTTTTCAGCCCAACCTTACGCCTGTCACCCCCAACCTCCGTCTCGACCGGAAGATCACAGGCCAGCCTGTCCACGGCTTCGGCCACCTCTGCTTCCCGGTGGAAGGGGGCGAAGTGGTCGTCGTGCGCGAATCTGACCTGCGTCAGGTCGCCGTATGCAAGAGCACCAGCACAGAGGTGCACGAAATCGGGCTGGCGGGCGATTCGCTGCTCATGGCCGGCAACAAAGGGCTCGAGTCGGTGGAACTGCTGCCGCTCCTGACCCGCGGCATCGCCCAGACAGCCGTCATCTATCCCACCCCGATCATCTGGGGGCGGGCCCAAACCTTGACCGTCCTCCCCGACCTCGGACAAGTCGTGGTCATCGGCGAAACGACCGTGGCGGCCGTCGGCCCCAAAGGCGGCAAGCCCATCTGGAGCGCCCAGCGGCCCGGCCGCGGCGGAGCGGCCATCATTAAAGCGGGTCAGGGTGTGTTGGTCGTCGAAGAGTCGGGCGACTACTGGAGCGTCGACCCGGTCTCGGGCACCCGCCGGTGGCACCGGCAGATGGGCCGCACCATCGCCATGCGGGCCGGCATCAGCAGTTGGGACCACCTGGTCTACCTGCTGGACTCCGACGGCCTGCTCACCCTGGTGCAGGCCGACCGCGGCGGCAACTACCCCACGGCCCACCGTTTCACACGTCCCTACGGCATCGCCTGCAACGGGCGGCACGTCTACGTTTCCAGCTTCCTGGGCCTGCACCGCTGCTCGCCCATGGAGGCCGCCGGCATGCAAATCGGTGACCACCCGCTCTATAGCCCGGCGGTCATCACCCAGGGCGCCGTCTTTGTGGGAACCGGCCACGGAGCACTTATGATGGCAGACCAGGGTTCCGAACGGCACCAGTTCAAAGCGGGTGTGCAGGGTGAAGTCGTAACCACTCCGGTCGTCACGGGGCGCGGGGTGTACGTGGGTTCCGAAACAGGTGAAGTGGCACTCTTCCGGTTCGCCCAGGATGGAGGCACAGTATGAAGCGGCTTTGGCATGTAGGCCTGATCATCTGCCTGTTGCTGGCCCTGGTGCCAGCCACTGTGACCGGCGCAGACTCCGACCCGCAGAAGCATGTGGTCATGATCGACGGCTCCGGCAGCATGGAAGACGACACCGAC
>JARBUG010000039.1 GCA_029239785.1 Symbiobacteriaceae bacterium
GGGCTCGGGCTCGGGCTCGGGCTCAGGCTCGGGATCGACCGGAGGCTGTGTGGGCGGGATCCAGGGATCCACGGGCGGTGCCGGCGGCTGCCTGTCGATGATGACCGCGGCCGACTGATTGCCGGCGGTGTCCAGACTGCGCAGCCTGACCGTGTACGAGGAGGCGGAACTCGTCAGCCCGGCCAGGGTCAGGTTCTGCGTCCCCTTCAGCACATCGGCGGTGTCGTTCACACCGGGCGCCGTCCAGGTGACCTGCACCTTGGCAAAATCGGGGTCTGCCGGGTCGGTCCAGAGCAGGACCAGGTTGGCGCCCACCGGTTCGACCCGGGCGCCGGTCACCTGGGCCGGTGCCGTCCGGTCGGCAGGGGTGCCGGTGATGGTCACGCCGGCCGATTCGTTGCCCAGCGCATCAACGGTGGTGATGCGCAGGGTGTAGGTGACGCCGTTGATCAGGCCGGTGCCGAGGGTCGCGGTGGCTGTCGGAGCGTTCACTTCGGCAACACCTGCGGGGCCGTGAATGCGGATCTTGGCGAGGTCGCCGCTGCCCGGGTTGGTCCAGGCGAGGGTGAGCGCCTGGTTCCCCGGCGTGACGGTAATGCTGGTGACCGGTCCCGGTGGCGTGACGTCGGCCCCCGCTACCACGCTGACGCTGTGGTCGGCGGTCATGGGCACGCTGGCGTAGCTCAGGACCATCTGGCTGACCTTCAGGGTGTAGGTCGCTCCGCCCTCGAAGGCCGGGTTCGGCGTGAACCGGGCGGTCCAGAAGAGCTGCGTGGCATCCGGGGCGGCAGCGGGGTTCCGGGCTGTCACGGTGCCCGTGATCTCATGACCCTCGCTGTCCACCGCCCAGATGGCGCCGGCAGCCAGGGAGTCCACCCGCATGGGCTTGCTGAAGGTCACATCGACCCACGTCCAGTCGGCTGCGGGGGTGATGGACGCCACCGCGGGCGGCGCCAGCGAGACCAGGCCCACGTTCACATCGGTATGGATGGGCGGAACCGTCAGTTCACTGCTCTGGGCGGGCTGGTAGCCGTCCTTCTGGAAGCTGACCTTCCAGTTGCCCGGCGGCACATCCCAGCCGTACTTGCCCTCGGCATCGGTCTGCAGCGGGTTCTCCTGGCCAAACCAGGCGGCATCCCAGATGGTCCAGTCGGCGCCAGTCTTCGCCATCGCCGTGGCGGTGACGCCTTCGATGCGGTTATCGGTCAGCCCTTCGTAGACATAGCCGCTGGGGTCGAGGATCCAGACCGGAGAGAGGACCGTCGTTCCGCCGGCCTGTGCAGCACAGGGCGAGTGGACCGCCAGTGAGCGGCGCAGGGCACCGAACTCCTGGTACCACCGGCCCTCAGCGAAGGCGTTCATGACGGCGGCGGCACGCCAGAGGGTAACGCCGGCGACGGCGGTGGCGCCGCCGCTGCTGGACAGGTGCGAAGCGCTGCCCAGCATGGCGTGCTGCGCCAGACCGATTCTTTGCAGCCGGGCCAGTTGGTTGGGCAGGGGCCCCCAGATCGCCGGATCAAGCCGGCACAGGCCGATCCTGCCGATCATGCGACCGATCTCGTCAGCGCCGTTAACGAAGCCGTAGGAGTCGTTAATGGATGTGCGCAGCCAGTCGGTGTCATCAGGATCAGCGGGGTCGTCGTTCACCGGCTCGATCAGCACGGTGAACCGGGCGTACCCGGTGCCTGCCTCATCACGGGGCAGAACGGCGCTCAGGGTGAGGCCGCCGTTGTCGTGATCCGTGACCGTATAGTCGTAGGCCGGTGCGCCGCCGCCAGCCACCCGGGCCGCTTCGGCCGCGTTCGGGGCGTAGCCGGGCAGCGGATCGACCTGGTAGCTGATGCTGACGGCATGGTTCGCGTCGCCGCCGAGGTTGATGGTGGTGCCTTGGGCGCCCGGCTCGACGGGCTCAAAAGTGGCTGCCTGCCAGGCGGTGCCCAGCAGATTGGCCAGCTCCGCCTCGGTTGGCGGCGCCGCCGGGGCAACGTAGGACGCCGGCAGGGTGTCAAAGTCCACCCAGACATCGCCAAGCTGCCAGCCGGCCTGCATGGTGGCCACATAGGTGCCGTCTGCCAGCCGCTGCGCATATACGCTCGTCCCATCGCTCTCGATGCCCAGCCGGACGTTATGAACCCGGTCGGGGTTGTGGAAGGCGAGGGTGAAGATCAGCTGCTGGCCGGGGATGTAGACGTAGGGGAACCGGGGAATGCCATCGGTGGTGTCAAAGGTGATCGTCCGGGTCGGTTCGCCGTAGTACATGCCGCTCAGCGTAATGCTTTGCAGGTGCGGCACGGTGGGGTCGTAGCGAACCCGGTGGCCCGCCTGGCTCAGCACGGCGTCGGCGCCATCGCGCGCTTCGGCGCTCAGTTGGTGCCAGAGCGGCACGCCATCTGTGCCGGTCAGAAGCAGATCCATCACCCAGAGACCCCCGGCGGAGGCCGTTACGGTGCCGAGCAGCGCCTCGCCGTCACGGACGGCAACCGTGCTGCCGACGGGCGCCCGGCCCGTCAGGCGGAGTTCACGGGTGGGAACGGTGCGGGGGCCTTCCATGCTCAGGGCGACGACCCGGACAACGGCGCCGCCCAGGGACTCTGCCTGCCCGGCCGAGGAGCTGATCTGCGCATGGGAGAAGAGGGCGGGGGCCGGGTACGCGGCACCGATACGGGCGGTCCACGTCACCGAGCCGCAGGCGCCTGTTTCGGCTGCCGCCGGGATGGTGCCCAGCGTGACCGTGAACTGGCCACCCCCCTGGTCGGCAGCCGCGGCCGGTGCGCCGTTCCATGTGACACTGTTCGGGACGAGCGTCGTACCCGCAGGCAGCGTAAAGGTGAGGGCGGCATCGGTGACCGCCTCGGGTCTGCTGTTGCAGTAAGCGGCCCGGAAGGTGACGGCGGCACCCGGCGAAATGGTGCTCGGGTTTGCCGATACGCCGTTGCCAGCACGTCCCTGGAAGGCGCCGGCGGGGCTCAGCCGGATGCTGCCCAGCTGCGTGGTCAGACCGCTGCCGACGTTGATCACGCCTGTCCAGTCCGAGAAGGGTTGGCCGCTGGCATCCTGGACAGCGCCTGTGACTCTGCCGCCCTGCTGCACCAGGTGGATTTCGGCATGTGCCGTCCGCTGCGGCGTAACCGTAACGGTCTGGCAGGCGGCGGGCAGGCCGGACTCGTAGCCGTCGACGCAGACTTCCACCGACTCGCCCGGCCCGGCTTCGATCACGACGGGGTAGGCCCAGCCGCTCTGCCACGTCCGGGCGGTGCGCACCTGCAGGTGGTAGTGGACGGCGTTGCGCCAGTCCATCATGGGCATTGGGCCGATCTCTTCGGCGTCGCCCAGGTACTTCGTGTACAGGTCGACGGTCACCGTGACCGGGCGCAGGTCTTCGACCGTCAGGTCATGCTGGTTCGGGCCGTCTGCCGTCACCGTGATGGCGGTCGGTCCGGGTGACGTGATACGCCCCGAGGAACTGCCAGCCGTCAGGTCTGCGTCACCCACGTACAGGGGCAGCGAGTAGGCGCCATCTACATGAGTGGGTGCCGAGGTGCCGGCAGTCTGCTGGCCGCGTATCGTCTGGCTGCCGGTTACGACGACGCCCGCAACCGGGCTGCCGTCCTGGCTCCGCACCACGCCGCTGACTGTGGCGATCGCCAGCCGGCTGACGGAGACCGACTGCTCATTCCCGCCCGCTGCCAGCACATAGGTCTGCGGGGGCAGGTCGGCGTACGGCATGGGCGGCGTAACGGTCACGGTGACGCTCTCGCCCATGGCGAAGCCCGAGAGGCTGCTGATGCGCCCGCTGCTGTTGGTCCGCATGGCCATCGGCTCACGGGCGGGGGTGTCGATGATGACCGGGAGACCGGCCAGCGCCTGACCGCTGCCGGACTCCACTACCTGCAGCGACAGGGAGGCCCGGGGCGTGATGGTCAGGGTCAGGCTGCCGATCCGTCCGGCCAGGACCGTAGCGGCTCCGCTGGCGACGGTCTGACCGTCGGGGGCGGTCACCGTGACGGTGTAGTCGGTGCCGGGGCTGAGGCCCGTCAGGTTGCAGACCGACTGTCCGGGCGTGAGCAGGACCGTGCCGCCCATGCGGGTGGTCGGGCTGATCAGGGTGAGGCGCCCGCCCTCCAGGTAAGTCAGCATGGCTGCCAGACCGAGGCCCGCGGTCGGCTCCAGGGTCACTTCCAGCGCCCCGGTCACATCTGCCGGCAGGCCCGCGACCGCGCGAGTCAGCTCGTGCCCGGCCCCGTCACGGAGGCTGGCCGTCAGGCTGGTGACAGCAGCGGCACCGTCGGGCAGGGTGAAGGTGCCCGTGTAGACGCCGGGCTGGGTGGCGCCTGCCGTGAGGGCGAAGGTTGCGGTCTGCTGGCCCCCGTTTTCATAGAGGATGGTGGCCGAACCGGTGCGGTGCGGTTCACCCGTCATGGTGAGGGTCAGGGTGGCGCCGGCGATGATGGCCAGGCCGCGGTTGCGCTCGGCCCGCAGGATGGCACTGCCGATCGAAATCGCAGGCGTCGTGGCGGATGCGGCGGTGCTGTGTTCCGACTCGTTGGGTCCGTCCGTCGCGGCGTCGATGGCCGTGACCGTGTAGGTGTATGCCGTTTCGGCTTCCAGACCCTGATCAAGCCAGGTCAGGGTGTCGGCCGTGACCTCATCCACCTGCGCTTCGGCGCCGTCGCCCACCTTGCGGTAGATGCGATAGCCGGCGACTTCCACGTTATCGGTGGCGGCGTTCCAGGTCAGTTCAACCGTGCCGCCTGCGCCGGCGGTGGCCGTGAGGCCGTCCGGGGCCTCGGGCGGGGTGGTATCGCGGGAGGCGACCGTCCGGGCGTCTGCCGTGACGGGTGACGACTCGTTTCCGGCCGCATCAACGGCGACCAGGCTGTAGGCGTAATCGGTTTCGCCCGCCAGCCCGCCGTCCTGGTATTGGAGCACGCCGGCGGCGTCAACGGTGTCGATTTCGGTGCCGTCGCGCAGGATCGCGTACAAGGCGACATCGGCGTCGGCCGGGGCCTCCCAGTCCAGCCGGATGTGTGTATCGTCTGGGGAGGTCCAGGTCAGGTTAACCGGCGCGCCGGGCGGGGTGCGGTCGACGACCAGCGTGACCGGCTGCGAGGCCTGGCTGGGGCCGGTGTCGTTGGATGCGGTGGCGGTGAAAGAGTAGGTGCCCTCTTCGGGCAGGTTGACTATAATGCTGAACGTTCCCGCAGCCGATACGGTGGCGGTGCCGGCCAGCACGCCCGCTCCCCCGTTCAGGGTGTAGGAGAGCGCGACGGTCGTGCCAAGGGCGCCGGTGCCGGTGACGTTCACACTCGTCAGGCTGGCCGGCGAGGTGATGCTGTTGAGGTAAGGCGCAGCGGGGACGCCGCCCACGGTGAACGTGACGGGGGCGGAGACCAGCATGGGCGTCGGCCCCACGCTCAGTTCCAGGGTGACTGTGTATTCGCCGCTCGGGGCGTCTGCCGGAATGGTCCAGGCGTCCCCCGCAAAGGTGCCGTCCAGGGGGATGGCGCCGGGCATCTGATCATAGTAGTTGTACCCGAGGTCCAGGGTGGCCTGCTTGTGCCGGTAGACCTCGTTTCCGTTCGGGTCCCGGATGGTCAGGAAGGGCGCCACCTCGTCATGGTTCTGCGCATAGTACTCGCCCGAGAAGTCGCCGGCTACGGCGACCAGCCGGTTGCCGCCACCGTCGGTGATGGTGTGGGTTGTCTGCACCCGGTCGCCGGGCATGAATTGCTCGGCATTGACGGTGAGCGACATGGTGAAGTTGGTGTCGAAGGTGAGGGCTGTCGGTGCGGCGGTACCGAGGGTGACTGTCCGTTGCAGCCAGTACGCCCATCGGCCGTCGTAGTGCGCCTTCAGAAGCCGTACTTCGGCGGTGTACGTACCGGGCGTTGCGTAGACGTTTCCCCCCGGGTAGAGCAGCGGAGAGACTCCGCCTGCGGCAGGATACAGGAAGAGGGCAGGCTCGCCGTACCCCTCGCTGCGAGCAGGCGTCGTGACGGTCAGCTGCGCCAGGTTGCTTGCGCCGCCAAGGACCAACAGCCGGTCAGCCGGCAGGCCTGCCGGAACCTGTACCTCCCGGGTGGCGAAGAGGGTGTCGCTATTCTCATCCCGCGCAGCCGCCGTGATCAGGTAATGGGTGCCTGTCAGCAGCCAGAGCTCATCGATGGTATACGGGTCTGGTTCGACGGCCGAGGGAATGTAGCTCTCCGGCATGTAGCCGACCAGGGTGCCATCGGGCATGTGCTGATACAGACCGTACATGACCCAGTACAGCGGGTCATTGTTTGGGGTCAGCGTCTGGAGCCGGAGTCGTTCGAACGTCTTGGCCGACAGGTCGATGGTCAGGTCCATCGGCAGAACACCTGAGGGCACCTGTTCGATCAGGAAGAGCGACGCTTCGTTGCTGTCTGGCACGGCCGGATCAGGGCTGGACCCGGCGATGGAGAGGAGAAGTAGGGTCGGCTCATCGCTATAGATGTAGGCGTCAAGCGTCAGCTCGCCGAAGCTGTTCGTCGAGCCGGAGTCCACTTGGAGCCATTCGCCGGCCCGCTTGAAATAGAGGGTGACTTCGGCGTAGTTGAGCGGATCCCCGATGCGGTCCTTCAGGGTGAGGTTGATGAGCGGGTCGGTAGACGGCCCGGTCGGACCGACGGCAAAGGATTGTGCCGCGGAATAGACGTACCCGTCCGCCGCAGCGGTCAGCGGGCCGGCATAGAAGTAGGCCTTGGCGCCATAGGTGCCTGCCGCCAGGGCGGTCGGAACGTTGTAGTAGAGATTCCAGATGCCCGGACGCCAGTCAGAATAGGCCTCGACCGTCCCGCTCTGGGGGGCCCCCGCAGCATCGGTGATCTGCAGGCCGGGTTTCAGGGTTGTGTGGTTGGCACCCACCTGCGCCCGCAGCGAAGTGATGCCGTTCCCGTACCGGTCGGTGAGGCTGACTTCGAAGCGCGCGTTCTGTCCTTTGGGTGTGGGGCCGTTCGGGGGTGTGAGGGTGACGACCGGCTCTCCGCCTGTCTGGATCTCCAGGTGCTGGCCGGCGGTCAGGGCAAGATCGGATTTTGCCAGGTCATAGAGGAGGGTGATGTCGCTTGTGGAGAGATGATGGGTTGTGTCGGCAACGGTGTTCTGCCACTGCACCGTGTAGGTGCCCGGGCTGAGCCGGTAGGTGCCGGTGCCCGGCTGATCAGCCAGCACTTCCTCCCAGGTCTCGTTGTCCCGCACGGTCAGCAACATCTCGCTGATGCCGGGGTCGGGGCGGCCGACAATGGTGGCCAGGGCATCTGCCGTCGGGCGGAAGGTGTACGACGGCGAATCAGCCCGCAGCAGCACATTGCGTTGCACCAGGTAATAGCCCTGGTCCGGCGCGGTGACACGCAAGTTGTAGGACCCCGGGGTGACATGCACCGTCGCTGAGCCGGTGGCGTCAAGCCGGACCGGCATGGCGGAGTAGGCAACATCTTCTTGCTCCTCAGCTGCCAGTACGCTGGTGCCGGGCAGTTCGAACGCCAGGGCGGCTCCCCCCAGGGCCTGGCCGGCAATATCCAGGGCGGTGATGGTGACGGGGAGGGTGCCGGTGGCATCCATCGTCACGGCAGCCGGCGTGCGAACCAGCTTCCAGTAGAGGAAGTCCGGGCCCGAGCCTTCGGCTACGAGCAGGTAATCATTGCCGTCGTAGGCTTCCGTGTTGGGCAGCGTCAGCCTGCCGTTCAGGTCTGCCTGCTCCTGGGTCACTCGGTCGTAGTAAACCCCGGTGCCCTCCTCATCCCACTGAGTGGGGTGGTAGAGGCTGACCAGGGCGCCCGACGCAGGTTCGCCGTCGGGTCTGAGCACCGTCACTTCCAGACCCGTTTCGGGGTCGTTGGCAACGAGGTAGTAGCCCCAGTCGTTGCAGGTCGTCTGGTCAACGGTGTAGACCTTCACCTGGACCTCATACGGGCCGTTCGGCAGGTTGGTCGTATCCCATGAAGCGGTGAACCGGTTGGACAGGCTGGCATTGGGGTCACTGCTGGCCCCGCCTGGAACCGACTGAATCAGCGTCATCACGTCGCCGTCGGACGGGCGGTAGAGGAACTCTGTCTTCACGACTCTGGCCGGGTTTGTGACCCCAGCTTCCAGCGTGACAACGCCGGAGATGTGGGCCCTGTAGTCCGGTCGGAGCAACTCCACCTCGTCGTAGGGGCGCACGCCGGCGCCGTAGACGGCATCGGCCAGGGAGAGCACGTTGTCAGCAGTGCGGCCTTCCACCAGCGACTGCGTCACCTGGGCTGGGGTCATTTCCGGTCGGAAGGACCAGAGGACAGCGGCCATGCCAGCGGCGACGGGGGCGGCGGCAGAGGTGCCGGTAAGGCGGTCGTAGCCGCCGCCCCGGGCGGTGGTGAGGAGGTCAACGCCAGGCGCGTTGACCTGGCCGATGTTGCTCCAGGTTGGCTTTTTGTGGTCGGTGCCCACGGCTGCCACAGCGATGACGCCCGGCAGCGCGGCTGGGAAGTAGTTGTCGTAGCTGTACTGGCCATGGTTGCCGGAGGCGGCAACGACCAGCGCTCCCTGGTTTTGCGCGTAGCTGACGGCATCCGCCAGCGTGCGCGGGTAGTCGGGCAGGCGGGCGCCCAGGCTCAGGTTGATGATGTTGGCGCCATGGTCGGCCGCCCAGCGGATGGCGTTTGAGACCGACAGGGTCGTGCCGGTGCCGGCCGCGTCCATCGCCTTGACCGGCATGATTTTGACCGGGAAGGTGCCGGCAACGCCGGCGATGCCGATCGCGTTATTCGTCTCGGCAGCGATGATTCCGGCGACCTTGGTGCCGTGCCCGCCCTGCAGGTGGTCGTCGGCAGCGGCAGCGTTGCCGACCTCCTCAGTCAGGGCATTGTAGCCCTCGACCGTGCGGCTGGCCAGGTCGGGGTGCGTGGCATCAACGCCTGTATCGACCACTGCGACGACGACCTGCGAGGCCGCCACCGAGTTGTCGTTCAGGTACACCTGGGCCCGGTCCCAGCCTGTGGCGGCCTCGATGGCGGTCAGGGCCCACTGATCAGACCACCGGGGGTCGTTCGGCACCGCGGCCGCATACAGGCGGTAGTTGGGTTCTGCATAGAGCACGGTCGGATCGGCCTGCAGCCGGGCCAGTTCGGCGTCAGCCTTTGAGGCAGGTACGCTGACCAGGAGCAGGCCTTCGTCGGTGGCCTGTGTGGCGCTGGTCAAGGCCGCGCCACTCATGCGATTTGCCCGGCCCTGCACGGGGGCCGCGTCCGGGTTCCGCTTGACAATTAGTTCGACGGTCTCTTCTGTGGTGGACGGGACGGTAGGCTGTACTTTCGCAGCGGAGGCGGGGACGCCCATCGCCTGCACGATCAGGACAGCGGTTAGTGCTGCCAGCCAACGACGGAACGGTTGCGGCCCTGCGGGAAGGCGTTTTCCTTTCATGTCGCTCCTCCTAAGCAAAGAGATTACAGATCTATAACAGAATAGTGTGACACATTGCTGCGGCGTAGGTTTCTTGATTGCGGGTGAGGAACCCTTGGTTGTTTACAGAGACTTTACAAGACGCAAAATAGAATGGCTTCCCCGATGGACGGGGAAGCCATTCTATTTGAGGCACGGTTGGGGTCGACCTACAGGACCCGTTGCAGCCACCATACAGCGATACCCGCCAGGGCGGCGATGATCGCCCGTTGCCAGTCTTCCCGGACGTGAAACCAGCGGGGCACGAAGTAGCCGGCCAGCCCGGCCAGCGCCCAGGGGAGCCAGGTGTAGAGCATCCGCATGCATCCTTCCGGCATCCATTTCTCTATGGATATGCGGGAAGGGACATCCCTGAACCCTGTCTACATCACCTGGGCGAGTTTGAACCAGTAGCTGCAGAGCGCACGCATGCCCTTGTCGAAGTTCTCCAGGTTGAAGTGCTCGTTGGGGGCGTGGAAGTTCTCATCTTCCAACCCGAAGCCCATCAGGACGCTGGGGGCGCCCAGCACTTCGGTGAAGGTGCCGACCACGGGAATGGAGCCGCCGCCCCGGATGAACTTGGCTTCGGCGCCGTAGGCTTCGGCCAGGGCCTGCATGGCAGCGCGGATGGCCGGGTGATCGATGGGGGTGATGCAGGCCCGGGCGCCGTCGCCCTTGCTGACCTTGAGTGTGACGCCGGGCGGGAGGTTGGCCTTCAGGTGGCCCTCAATGGCGTCGGCGACGTGCTTGGGGTCCTGGTTGGGCACCAGGCGGCAGGTGATTTTGGCGCCGGCCTTGTTGGGGATGACTGTCTTGGTGCCTTCGCCCTGGAAGCCGCCGAAGATGCCGTTGATCTCCAGGGTGGGGCGGGCCCAGAGGCGCTCCACGGCGCTGAAGCCCGGCTCGCCCGGCAGGGCGTTTACAGCCAGGTCCTTCTTGAGCTTTTCTTCATCGAAGCCGAGGGAGGCGAAGGAGGCCTTCTCTTCCGCGGTCAGTTCCTGGACGCCGTCGTAGAAGCCGAGCACCGCGACGCCGCCGTCGGGCCGCCGCAGGGAGTCGAGCAACCGCACCAGAGCGTGCACCGCGTTGGGCGCCGCGCCGCCGTAGAGGCCGGAGTGCAGGTCGCTCTTGGCGCCGGTCACCTCAATTTCGAGGGCGGCGAGGCCGCGCAGGGCGTATGTAAGGGAAGGAATGCCGCGGGCGTAAAGGCCCGTGTCGGAGATGACGACGACATCTGCCTTGAGCAGGTCCTTCTGCTCATTAAGGAAGCGCTCGAGGTTGGCCGAGCCGACCTCTTCCTCGCCTTCGACCAGGAACTTCACATTGAATGGAAGCTTCGCTTCAAGCTTCAGAATCGCTTCGATCACCTTGACGTGCATGAAGACCTGACCCTTGTCGTCGCTGGCGCCACGGGCGTAGAGCTTTTCGTCGCGGATGGCGGGTTCAAAGGGCGGCGTCTCCCAGAGGTTCAGGGGATCGACGGGCTGGACGTCGTAGTGGCCGTAGATGAGGGCGACGGGCTTGCCCGGGTGGTCGATGCGCTCAGCGTAGACGGCGGGGTGGCCGCCCGTCTCCATGACGCAGGCCTTGGTCATGCCAATGCGCTTCAGTTCGGTGGCGAGCCATTCGGCGGCCTTGCGCATGTCGGGTTTGTGCTGCGACAGGGCGCTGATGCTGGGGATGCGGAGCCAATCGATCAACTGGTTCAGATGCGCTTGCCGGTGCTCCTTAAAGTACTGATCAGCGTTCATACGTTTCATCACCCTCCGGTTCATAGCGTACCCTTCCTGCTAAGGGGAAACAAGGGGGAGCGGTATGACGGATCCGTTTGCGCGGTTGATCGGGAATAGCTCGGCGATGGTGGAGCTGCGGCGCCTGGGCCGGCTGGCGGCGGGGAGCAGCGCAACGGTGCTGCTGCTGGGCGAGAGCGGGACGGGCAAGGAGCTGATGGCGCGGGCGATTCATGCCGCGTCGGGTCGCTGCGGCGGGCCGTTTGTGGCCGTAAACTGTGCGGCGGTGCCGGACGGGCTACTGGAGGCGGAGTTTTTCGGGTATGCGGAGGGAGCGTTTACGGGCGCCCGCCGGGGCGGTAAGCCGGGGCGGTTTGAGCAGGCGCATGGCGGCACGCTCTTTTTGGATGAGGTTGGTGAGTTGGCGCAGCCGCTGCAGGCGAAGCTGCTGCGGGCGGTGCAGGAGCGCGAGGTGGAGCCGGTGGGGGCGACCAGGCCGGTTCGGGTCGATGTGCGGGTGATTGCGGCCTCGAACCGGGACCTGGGGGAGATGGTGGAGCGGCGGGAGTTCCGGCTGGACTTGTATTACCGGCTGAATGTGGTGGCGCTGCGCATGCCGGCCCTGCGGGAGCGGCCCGAGGATCTGCCCGGGCTGGCGGAGCATTTGCTGGGGCGGCTGGGTAAGGCCGGCGCCGTGCCCTGCCTGTCGCCGGAAGCGTTGGCCTTGCTCGTGGCCTACTCGTGGCCCGGCAACGTGCGGGAGATGGAGAACTGGCTGGAGCGGGCGCTGGTGCTGGGGCAGGGCCCGGTGCTGGGGCCGGAGCTTTTTCCGGAGGCCGGGGTCAAGACCGGCGAGGGCTCCTGGCGGCGGAGCAGGTCGGAGGCCGAGCGGGCGGCTCTGGTCGGGGCGCTGGCCCGGGCGGGGGGCAATAAGGCAGCAGCGGCCAGGTTGCTGGGCCTCTCCCGGTCGCAGTTTTATGAGAAGCTTAACAGGTTAGGGGCAGGGGAGTAGGGGCGGTGCCTCGAAGGGATCTTCGAGGTGTTATCTCATCGTGGCAACGACTTTCTACATGATTCGGCACGGGGAGACGGAGTGGAACCACCTGCGGCGGATTGTGGGGCAGGGGAACCCGACCCTGAACGAGACGGGCCGCCGGCAGGCAGCGGCGACGGCGGAGTGGCTCGCTGGCTTGAAGCTGGAGATCATCTATACGTCGGATCTGGCACGGGCACGGGAGACGGCCGAGATTGTGGCAGGCGTCATGCCCGGGGCCGACATTCGGAGCGACCGGCGCCTGCGGGAGAAGGACGCGGGGGTTGCTACGGGTATGCCGTGGGAAGAGGCACGAGATGGCTTTCCCGAGTACCACGAGGCGATGCGCCGGGACCCGTTGAACACCCGGCCCGAGGGCGGCGAAAGTGTGGCGGACCAGGTGGCCCGGGTGGTCGAGGCCCTGGACGAGTACGGCGCCCGCCATCCCGGGCAGGCGGTGGGGGTTGTGACCCATGGCGGGGTAATCCGGTGTGCCCTGATGCGTGCCATGAACCTGACCATGGCGCAGATCAACCAACTCGATCCCGATAACTGCAGCTTGACGGTGATCGAGTGGGGGGAGCAAATGATGGTCCGGACGCTGAACAGCCTGCCCGACCCCAGGCGTCATCATCGGGGGTAAGAAGAAGCCGGCGGGGCCACCGCCGGCTTCAGTCATGGGTTGTGGAGTCTGCGTGCCAATGCCGGCGCAGGTGGGGCCGCCGGTAGCGGGACCGGGTCAGAGAAGTGAGCAGGGCGTCGGTCAGGACCGAGGCATACCAGGCATGAATCAGCCACCAGAGGGCAACAGCTTCCGTCTGCCCGGAGCGGTGCAGGGCGACGATGACAAAGGGCCAGAGAAAGCAGAGCAGTCCCTTGGCGGGCTGGTGGTTGAGGAGCTGGCCCGCCCCGGGCACGACCAGGGAGAAGACAGGCGGCCAGTACCAGGTTTGGCTCGCGGGAAGCTCGGGCAAGAACCGGTCGCAGAACCATCCGCCCCAGCGGCGGTCCACTTCGCCGGCCAGGACGAGCAGGGCGAGAAACCAGAGAATGTAGATGAAGTGCGTCATGGGAATCGCCCCCCTGCGGTGACGGTTGGAGATACTTCGCATCACTATGTATGACGATGGCTGGACGATGACAGTTCAGGGGAATCGTTCCCGGGCGTCCGGAAAACCGGACACCCGGTACGTTTTTCCGGACACCCGGCCGGGGCGTTGGGACGTGGGCTTGGTGGTTGCCGGGGGAGGCCACAGTGGCACGACACTTGCAACGTCCCTGCTCCGAGGGGGTGTCTGCCTTGTCGGAGAAGCGCTGGCTCACCAGGTATCCCGACGGCGTCCGTCCGCAGCTTGAGTACCCGGTCCGTCCGCTCCACAGCCTCGTTGACGAGGCTGCCGAACGGTTCGGTGAGAAGACCGCCACCATTTTCTATGGTGGCAGACTGACCTGGGCCGAGGTGCAGCGGGCCGCCGATGCCTTTGCCGTTGGACTGGCGAGCATCGGTGTCCGCCCCGGCGACCGGGTCGCCATCATGCTGCCCAACGTACCCCAGGGTGTGATCGCCTACTTTGGCGCCCTGAAAGCGGGGGCGGTGGTCGTCTTCTGCAACCCGCTCTACGTGGAGCGAGAACTGGAGCATCAGCTGAACGATGCCGGCGCCGAGGTGATGGTAGTCCTGGACCTGCTGTACGAGCGGGTGCAGAAGATTCGGGACCGGACCCGCCTGCGCAAGGTGATTGTCACCGGCCTGAAGGACTACATGGGCGCCGCCCTGCGGCTGCTCGTCCCCCTGGTCAAGCGGGAGTTGGTCGGCAAGCTGCCGCCTGACGCCGTGGTCGAGTCCTTCAAAGAGCTGATCCGGGGCCACGACGGGCTGGCGCCCTCGCCCGTCAAGATCGACCCGGAACGTGACCTGGCGGTGCTGCAGTACACCGGCGGCACCACCGGCCTCAGCAAGGGCGCCATGCTGACGCACAAAAACCTGATGGCAAACGTAGCGCAGGTGAGGGAGTGGATGCCGAGCCTGGTGGAAGGCGCAGAGCGCTTCCTGACTGTGATGCCCTTTTTCCACGTATATGGGCTGACGGTCTGCCTCAACATGGCGACCAGCCTGGGGGCGACGCTGATTCTGGTGCCCAAGTTCGACCTGAAGCAGGTGCTGGGCCTGATCGACAAGCAGAAGCCGACGCTCTTCCCGGGCGCCCCGCCCATTTACGTGGCCATCAACCATGCGCCGGATGTGAGCAAGTACAACCTGCGCTCCATCAAGGCCTGCATCAGCGGGGCGGCGCCGCTGCCCGTGGAGGTGCAGAACCAGTTCGAGGCGCTGACGGGCGGCAAGTTGGTGGAAGGCTACGGCCTGACCGAAGCGTCGCCGGTCACACACTGCACGCCGATTGAAGGGCGGCGGGTGGCGGGCTCCATCGGGCTGCCGCTGCCTGATACGGAGATGAAGATCGTCCACCTGGAGACCGGCGAGCAGGAACTGCCGCCCGGCGAGATTGGCGAGCTCTGCATTCGGGGGCCGCAGGTGATGGCCGGGTATTGGAACCGGCCGGAGGAGACGGACCGGGCGCTGCGCAACGGCTGGCTGCATACGGGGGATGTCGCCAAGGTTGATGAAGATGGCTATACCTACATCGTAGATCGCGCGAAAGATATGATCATCGCCGGCGGCTTCAATATCTACCCGCGTGAGGTGGAGGAGGTGCTGTACGAACATCCGGCGATTCAGGATGCCTGCGTGGCGGGCCTGCCCGATGAGTACCGGGGCCAGACAGTGAAGGCCTACGTGGTGCTGAGGCCAGGCCATAGCCTGACCGAGGCCGACCTGATCGCCTGGTGCCGGGAGCGGATGGCGAAGTATAAGGCACCGACGACGGTGGAGTTCCGGGAGAGTCTGCCGAAGACGATGATCGGGAAGGTGCTGCGCCGGGTGCTGCTGGAAGAGGAGGCGCAGCGGACGGCGGCGCGGTAGGGTGGGCGGGCGCTCGGGCCGATGGCGGCACGGGCGCCCGCTGCGCACAGGTCGGGCGCATTTGCGCTCGCTGCCTGCGGGCACACTTACCGCAGGGGGTGGTGTCATGGAAGAGCGAACCGGCGGGCCCGAGAGCGCCGCAGGCGTCAAGGTGGTGGCTGGCGATCCGGGCGACTCACTGGCCGAACGGCTGGAGAAGCTGACCTTCGCCATGGAAAAGATGAACCTCGCCGAATACACCGCCTTGCTGCGGAGTCCGTGGCGGCTGATGTGGGTCAACTTCATCGCCGGCAGCGCCCGCGGGGTCGGTTTGGGCATCGGTGTGGCGATACTTTCGGCGATCCTTCTATATATCTTGCGCGGCCTGATGACGGTCAACCTGCCCTACATCAGCGATTTTATCGCTACCATTGTCAGGTTGGTCGATCAGAACATGCGCACGTAAGATCGACATAACGCGGGCAGAATAACCCCCGAGAGGGGGAATCGGCGCGTGGATGCCGAGCATTTTCGCAGTTTGCTGCTAGGGGAGCGACAGCAGTATCAGGATCAGATTTCGATGATCAGCGAGACTGGTATCGGCGGCATGTCTCACGGCGACCAGCTCCAGGAAGACGCACATGCCGATAATCATCCGGCGGACCTGGGCTCGGAAATGTTCGAGCGGGAGAAAGACCTGGGCCTGCGGTCCAACGCGGTAAGGCGGTTACGGGATATCGATATCGCCCTGGAACGGATGGAGTCCGGGCTGTACGGGACCTGCATCGAGTGCGGCGGCCCAATTGGTGAGGAGCGACTGGAGGTCTTTCCGAGCGCGACGACCTGCATCAGGTGCCAGACGCTGCGTGAGGCGCCGGCCGACCGGTTCCACCGGCCCATCGAGGAGCAGGTGCTCAATCCACCGTGGGGGCGGAGTTTCCGGGGTGGCACCGGCGACCCGGGTTACGACGGCGAGGATGCCTGGCAGGAGGCAGCCCAGCATGGCACATCGGAGTCGCCGCAGGATGTGCCGGGAGCGGTCAAGTACACGGACATGTACAATACGGATGAGGATGTCTACACGGTTGTGGATCACATGGATGCGCTGGTGGACGAGGATGGGGAGCCGCTGCAGCGGGATGACCGGGATCATGATGGGGTGGTCGACTTTGCCGCCGGGACTGAGGATACCCTGTACAGCCAGGATGACATGGGCGGGGAGTATCACTGGGAGCCCGGGCCGCAGTTTCACGGGGTGATGCCGGAGCGGCAGTTCCGGCGGGGGCAGTTCCCGCGGCGGCGGATGCCGAGGTAGCGGGAAGCGAAGACCGCAGGGGCGCCCTTGGCCGGGCATCTCCCTGCGGTCTTGTCTCATTTGAGGCCGGCGATCTTGTACCAGTAGATCTCACTGCCATTGCCAAAGATGCCGGCCTGGTGCTCCAGGGTGACCGCCATGTCACCCGCGAAGCCCACGAACTTGTTCGCACCCACCTGCAGCATCGGCAGGTCGATGCGCCTGACCGGACCATCAGAGTTGATCTTGATGAGCGATTTGGTAACACAGGCAAAGGTCTGACCTTCATCTTTGTACCAGCGGTAGGCGTCGGGGAGGTTCCATTCATAGAAGCCGTCCCGGGCGCCGGTGGGTGCACGAAGGGTCCGGTGGCTCCAGGTGCCGATGCTCTCAGCCTGCCCGGCCAGGAAGGCCTGTTTTGCCGCCGCCAGAACAGCGGGGAGCGCAGCGTCAGGGCGCAGATCGCCCTTGGGGAAGCGCACCACCTCGGCGAAATGGCCGGGCTCCTTCCCGCCCGTACGCTCGGCCCAGAAGATCAGTTCAGCCTGCTCCTGACCGATGTAGTACTCGATGTGCTGCTCGTCCAGCCACGGCTGGAGCACTTCGTCGGAGACGTTGGCCCAGAAGCTCTCTGTGCGAGTCTCCATGCTGATGTGCCAGTCGGGCACGGGGTTCTGTTCGGCGGCGATGCGCAGGTTCTCCCTGAGGTCTGGGCGCGGGCCGCATGGGTCTGCCTTTTCCGGTGAACTGCATCCCGTGAGTAGAAGTACCATGACTGCGAAGGCGACAGGCAAACCCTTTTTTGGTAGCAAGCCGGGTCACTCCCTCATCGGTAACATCTTCTGTTGGACGGCTGTCTGCCTGCGGTTGTTCCGCTCGCGAGCGTGGGAAGTGGTGGGAGCAGTTCGAATCAAACCTAGACAAGTTACCCACGGCTCTGCTATTCTGACACAGGCGAGGTGAACCCCAGGTGCTAGTTATTGTACTGGGAATCGTGATTGTGGCCCTGGACCAGTTGACGAAGTGGCTTGTCTATTCCCGCATGGATCTTTTTGCCGAAATCCCGGTGATTCAGGGGTTCTTTTCGCTGGAGTACGTCCGCAACCCGGGGGCATCCTTTGGCATGCTGGCCAATCAGCGGTGGCTCTTCATTGCCATCGGCCTGGCTGCCTCGGCCGCAATGCTCTATTACTCCCGGCAGGATGAAGCCAAGCAGGGCGTGGTGCCCTGGTCCCTCGGGCTTCTACTCGGCGGCACCATCGGCAACCTGATCGACCGGATGATCACGGGCGAGGTCGTCGACTTTTTCCTCTTCTATTGGAGAGACTACAGATTCCCGAACTTTAACGTGGCCGATATCGCCATTAATGTGGGCGTCGGTCTGTTTATCCTCCACTTGATTTTCACAGGAGAGAAAGCGAAGCGTGAAGGAGCATAACTGGGTAGCTGAAACGGGAGAGGCCCGCCTGGACGCCTATCTGGCGGCGAAACAGGAGGTTGGCCTCTCCCGCTCTCGCATCAAGGCGTTAATCGACGAAGGTCATGTGACGGTCAACGGCAACAACAAGCCGAAGGCGAGCCAGTCGGTACAGCCCGGCGACGAAATCCGGCTGACCGTGCCCGAGCCGGAGCCGTACGATTTGGTCCCCGAGGCGATTCCGCTGGACGTCGTCTACGAAGATGAAGATGTGGTGGTCGTCAACAAGGCGCGCGGGATGGTGGTCCATCCGGCGGCTGGCAACTGGTCTGGCACGCTGGTCCATGCGCTGCTCGACCATGTGGAAGACCTGGAAGGCATCGGCGGCGAACTGCGGCCGGGCATCGTACATAGGCTGGACAAGGACACGACCGGGCTCCTGGTCATCGCGAAGAATGAGCGGGCAATGGCATCGCTGCAGGATCAGATTCGGACGCATACCGCCCGCCGGATTTACTGGGCGCTGGTGCACGGCAACACCATGCCCAACACGGGCCGGGTGGAGGCGCCGCTGGGGCGGCATCCGGGCGACCGCAAGCGAATGGCCGTCGACAAACGGGGCAAGGATGCGACCACGCACTTTACGGTGCTGGAGCGCTACCCCGGCTATTCGCTGGTAGAGTGCCGGCTAGAGACGGGCCGGACGCATCAGATTCGCGTCCATATGTCCTTTATCGGGCATCCCGTGGTGGGAGATGCTGTTTACGGCACGCGCAAGGCGCATCTGGATATGCCGGGGCAGGCCCTGCACGCCAAGAAGTTGGGGTTCTATCATCCGACAACAAAAGAATGGATGGAGTTCGAAACGGAGCTGCCGGCCGATATGGCGGGGGCTGTGGAGCGCTTGCGCAGAGGGGAGTAAGCGGCGATGAACTTTGCGGATCGTCTGGTGGCGGGCGTCAAGCAGAAGCGGTCTCATGCGGTGGTGGGCATCGATCCGGTTCTGTCGAAGTTGCCGGCGTTCTTGCGTGACGAGGCGGCGGCGAAATATGGCCAGACGGCCCGGGGCGCCGCGGCGGCGCTGGTCGGGTTCAGCCGGCTGGTGATCGATGCCGTGGCTGACCACGTGGCGCTGGTCAAGCCGCAGTCGGCCTTCTTTGAGGTGCACGGGGCGCCCGGGGTGGAGGCGTTCTGGGAGACGGTCCGCTATGCCCGGTCCAAGGGGCTGCAGGTCATTAGCGACGCCAAGCGGGGCGATATCGGCACGACGGCGGAGGCTTATGCGGCGGCCTTTTTCGGGCATCCGAACCCGATGGATTCCTGGGAGGACCCGGAGCAGTGGGCGGATAGCCTGACGGTCAACCCGTACCTTGGCAGCGACGGGCTGGTGCCCTTTGTGAATCGGTGCCAGGCCCGGGGGACGGGGATATTCGTGCTGGTCAGGACGTCGAACCCATCCTCTGGCGAACTGCAGGACCAGGAGTTGTTCAGCGGCGAGAACGTAGCGCAGCAGGTGGCCAAGTTGGTCCACTACCTGGGCGGGCGGCTGGTCGGGGAGTCGGGGTACTCTTCGGTGGGCGCCGTGGTGGGGGCGACCTATCCGGAGGATTTGGCCCGGTACCGCCGGGAGATGCCCAGGGCGATTCTGCTGGTGCCCGGGTACGGGGCGCAGGGCGGGACGGCTGCCGATGTGGTGCCCGCTTTCAACGAGGATGGGCTGGGGGCGGTGGTGAATGCGTCGCGCTCGGTGATTTTTGCCTACAAGCGGGCTGAGGTGTCGCCGACGGAGGCGGGGGAGGCGATCGCCCGGGCCGCTGAGGCGATGAACCATGATATCAACGGGGCGCTTGCTGCGGCAGGCAAGTTGGCCTGGTAGGGTGCGGCGCCCGCTCCTCCACGTGGAGGGGCGGGCGCCGTTTTTCTGTGACAAGCTGGGGCCGACGGCGGCGCATTCGAAGGCGACAGCCCAGGGGGCGGGGACCCGGGGGTGGTGGGTCCGGCCCTCCCCTTCCCTCAGGAGACTTACGTTGGGCCGGGCAGGAAGCGTAAACAGATTGCCTGAGCGGAGGGGCGCCTCGGTTTTCGGCCCCTGATCTGCCGTTTATGCCGCCTGTTCCACCCCCTGCGGAACGAATATCTGCTCATACGCCCGCCTGACGCAGACCGTTTACGCGCTCCCTCTGAAGGTAGCGTAAACGGACTGCAGGAGAGGGTGTCTGATGTAAAGAATTACCATATCGGGTTGGGCTGCTAGTAAGGGAGGGGGGTGAACGTTTGGCGAACGACACGGTGCACGTGCCTGTCGCACTGTTGACGAGCCCGAATCTGTCGGCCGCGGCAAAACTGACCTGGATGGTTGCAAGGCTCCGGCAGCAGGCGGCGAGGGCCGGGGCTTCCCGACCCCCGATTACTGCGGCCATTACCCGCCCGGCCATGAAGAAGGGGCTGGGGGACCTGGCGGCCGCCGGTTGGGACCCGAACGAGTGCGAGGGTCGGGGCGCCACGGTCCCAGTGCCGACGGCACTGCTTACAAACCGCAAACTTGGGATTGCAGCCAGGGTCCTTTATGGCCTTCTGCTCCTGACGCCGGGATATGTTCATCCATGCGGCCATTTTACCTATGCCCAGCTGGCTGACCTGGCCCACGCCAGTCCGCATACGGTGCACAGAGCGACAAAGGAACTGGTTGCAGCCGAGTGGCTCCAGGTTGAGCAGGCGAATCGGCTGGCCCCGGTGCACTTTCAGCTGACCTTCCCGGGGTTGGACCGGCAGGCCACGGTGCTGGCCGGGGTGCAGAAACGCCTGGAACGGGCAGAGAACTACGGTGAGCAGTTGATGCGGGAGTACCTGTCGCTGCTGGTCGACTCCATGAACTTCGAAGATGAGGCCGAACCCGGATTTCTGGTGAACCCCCGGACCGATGAGCGGCTCCGGTTCGATCGCTTCTATCCGCCCGGCGTGGCCTGGGAGTTCAACGGACCGCAGCATTACCGGGCGACAGAGCGGTTTACGGAGGCGGAGGTAGCCCGGCAGAAGGAGCGGGACTACATCAAACTGGGAATCTGCTTCAGGGAGGGCGTTACGGTTGTAGAGGTCCGGCCACAGGACTTGTCGCTGGCCGTGATGCGCGCCAAGGTCGGCAGCCTGTTGCCGGTGCGGAGCCTGGACGGATTCGAGTTGGTGGTGGACTGGTTGGAGAATGAAAGCCGCACCTATCAGCGCCGGGTGGCGCGATTTTAGGCCGTTGCCCGTTGCGCTGGCAGCGGCAATTCCGTCCAATGTGCAAAGGGGGGGGCGCCCGTGTCTGCCAAGCGACTGGCCCGGCTCCATACCTGGAACGGCTGGAACCTGTTATTTCTGGTGCTCTCCGGCGTGCTGCTCTACACGCCCGCCCTGCGGGCCTGGACCACGGCACTAAGGACGCCGCTCAAGTACCTGCACATCGGGGCGGGGCTGCTCTCGCTGGGCCTGCTGGCCGCCTACCTGCCCATGGCCGGCACGCACTTTGACCGCCTCCGCCAGCGCACGGGGCAGAAGGCGAATGTGGTGCTGCTGACCGGGCTGCTGCTGGGCTGGGGGCTGAGCGGGGCGTTGCTTATCTTCAACCGGTACCTGCCCGGGGGCGTGGCGGAATCAAGCCTGGTCTGGCATGACCGGTTGACCTGGTTCGCCATCCCCTGGGCGCTGGCCCATGCTGTGACCCGGTACTTCAAGGTGCGCCTGTTTCAGGCGGACAACCCTATCCAGGAAGACCGCCGGCTGCTGCTGACAGGCGCCGCAACGGTGGCGGGGGCCTGGTTCTGGGGACGCCTGGGCGGCGCCCTGGGCCTGCCTGGGATGGAGAAGGCGAAGCCCGGGTACGGCACGCATCAGCCCATCGAGCCGGGGGCGGTCATTGTGCCGCCGCCCATCGTCGCGCCGACCACCGCATCGCGGGGGCGGTTCCGCGTCTACACCGTGGTGGAGCCGATACCAACCTTTGACGCCCGGACCTGGCGGTTCACGGTCAAGGGGCTGGTGGAGAAGGAGTTGGCCTTCACCTGGGAGGAGTTCAGCCGGCTGCCCAAAGTGACGCAGGTGAGCGACTTTCACTGCATTACGGGCTGGTCGGTCTACAGCGTGACGTGGGAAGGGGTGCGCCTGTCCGACCTGCTGGATCTGGCGGATGTGCGTCCTGAGGCGGCGTACGTGAAGTTCATTTCGGGAGATGGCGTCTACACCGATGCGATCGATCTGACGACCGCTGGCATGGCGGATGTGCTGCTGCCCTGGGCAATGGATGGCTCGCCGCTGCCCACGGCCCTGGGCGGGCCGGTCCGGCTGGTGGTGCCGCAGATGTACGGCTACAAGTCGGTCAAGTGGGTGCAGGCGATCGAACTGATCGACCGGGAACATATCGGGTTTTGGGAAGACCTGGGCTATCCTGCGGATGCGTGGCTCCGGAAGGAGGGCGCCCAGGATACGTAAGGCCCGTTGGGGGCGGCGGTCACAACGGAGCCACGGTCAGGGCAGGAAGGCGAGGCCCCGGGCGGTGAGGGCTTCGCGGAGGATGCGGAGGGCCTTGGGGCCAAAGCCGTGCAGGGCGAGAAGGTCGCGTTCACGCACGCCGGTGAGTTGCTCGAGCCGGGTGTAGCCGGCCGCGGTGAGCGCCCGGCGGGCAGGCTGGCCTATGCCCGGGGGGAAGTCGTCGTCCGGTGCGCCGGCGGGCGACTTCGGGCCCCTGGCCGCCGACTTGGCAGCCTTGCGCGCCGCGCTCTCGGCGACCCGGTAGGCGACGATGCGGCGGATGAGGTCGATGGGCAGCGGCTGTCCGAGGGGGAACTGGACGGCGCCCTTCGAGGTTTTGTACGGAGCGAGTTCTTCCTGGAATGCCTCGATGCCGCTGGGGGTGGGGTAGAGCCCGATGTGCTGCTTGAAGGCGGCGAAGTGGACCAGATGCTTCTTGTCCAGATCAAAGGTGGGCATCGAGTAGCTGATCGTTTCGGTCGCTTCGGGCGCTGTGGCTCTGATGAGGGCTCGCAGTTCCTGCAGTACTTGTTGGATATCGGGTGGGAACTCTGCGATGTACGCATCGACCGTGGGAGCGGTTGACCAACGGTTTTCCATGTGTTGCACCTGCCTGTCAGTGATGGCGATATCCTGAGGATAACACGGGCCGCAGGGGAAATCTGCTGAAGTCTGTCGACGATTTCACTCCTTATATCCCTGGAACCTTCATATCGTTCACGAAAAGTGCAGAGGCGTCGGGCTGCCGTTACGGCTTCCCTGACGCCTCTGCATCTAGTTACGTAGCTCCAGGATGGCTTCTTCGATCTCCGCCCCTCGTGCGTTTGCGAAGGAGGTCTCGTACCCGATCACGACAAAGCCGCACTTCTCAAGCACCCGGATCGAGGCCGTGTGATCGCGGGCAGCCCGGGCGTACAGCGGCCGGGTGCCGTCCACCTGCAGAAACGCCTTCAGGGCCACGGTAGCGAGCCCTTTGCCCCAGTGTTCTCGGCCCAGCCAGTAGGTCACTTCCCGTTCACCGAACTGGACAAAGCTGGCGACGTGGCCAACCACGGTCTCATCCACGATGATGGTCCGGATGATGATCTGGTCGTCGGCCAAAATCCTTGCCCAGTGCGCATCAAAGGCCTCGCGATTTGATGGGTCGGCAGCGGTGAAGGCGGCCATGTGGACTGCCACCGGGTCCTGCTGATGTTGGAAAAAGATCGGCAGATCGCTTTCGATGACCGGGCGCAGGCGGAACGCCGGGGTATTCTCCACGATCTATGCCTCCACCCAGCCGCAGAGCCGGATAGCAGTCGGGTCGCCGCCCGCTTCCTCGAAGAGGACGAGGAGGTTGCCTTCGGGCTTCAGCCAGTCGGCGGGGACGTGGTAGTAACGCTGGGTGGGTTGCCCGACCCAGTCATCTTCGACCGGGGGCTTGACCCAGGGCTCGGTCTCGCCGGTGCCGGGAATCAGCCAGTAGCGCCCAATGCAGCGGCCATTGACCCAGGCGAGGCCCTTGTTCATGGAGCCGAGGTCGAGGGCCAGGGGGGCGTCGCCTGTGGGGCGGTCGAAGGTGGCCTTCCACCAGCGCAGAGGCTGGCCGGCAGCGGCGGCGCCCGGCACCCAGGGGAGGGACATCGCCTGGCTGACCGGGATGGCGCCCGCAGGGGGCGCCGGGATGGCGCCCGCAGGGGGCGCCGGGATGGCGCCCGCAGGGGGCGCCGGGTCGGCGGCCCGGGTGATCGACGGCGCCGTGGGGCTGATTCCCACTGCACGGTCACCGGAGGGCGCCCCACCGAAGCCGAGGGGGCGGTAGAGCGCGTGCCGCTCGCCCATGAGCCCGGGGCGCAGTTCCCAGGGGCCGGTCAGGGGCTCGTCGTTCAGCAACGCCCGGCCCCAGAAGCCTTTCCGCTCCTCCGCCATGTTGGCCATGCCAATCTGCCAGTCGCCCTTGATCAGCCCCACGGCGCAGCAGAGCAGGGAGAGTTCGTGCTCGCCGGGGGTCAGGGTCAGGCGGAAGGTCTGGGTGAAGCCTTCGCCATCCAGGGCGCCCCGCACTTCGGGCAGGGGAGCGGGGGTGGCGGTGGCCGGAACGCCATCGGCATAGATGTAGACGTAGTCGCCCACGCCCTCCAGGGTGAGGGTGGCTTCGCCGCCCGGGACTGTGAAGCGAGTGGTATACCAGCAGTAGTCGGTCTCGTCGCGGGTCAGGCTCAACTGCTCGACGGGCCGGTCCAACACCAGGCCCGAGGGGCGGTCCACCGGCAGGGGCTCCGCCCGCCAGGCCCAGTCCCTCAGGTCAGCGTCGGCCGGCAGCATCTCGCGGTGAATCTCTTCGGCCGCAGCAAGTTCGGCGGTGTTGAGCAGGAACTGGCCATCGGCGAAGATGGTGACCGATTGCGGCGGCAGCGTATACCGCTCCCCTTCCCAGGTCAGCTCAGCCGCATCCGTAGGGTCGTCGTTGCAGAGGAAGTTGAGGGGGCCGTAGTCAAAGGCGACGTGGCCCGGCCCAATTTCGAAGGGGATGGGCCGTTCGTTTTGCAAAATGACGTCGGCATACTTATGCAGCACCTGGTGGAGACGGGTCAGCGCCCGGGACTTGGTGGTGGGCAGGCCGAACTCGTCCAGCGGTGCATCGTAGTCGTAGCTGGTGGTTTGCAGATACATGGCCTCGCGGCCAAAGTTGGTGCCGCCGTGCCACATGTAGTGGTTGATGCCCGTGCCCCCGGCCGCGAAGAACCGGGCAACGGCGTAGGCCACGTCGCGGGTGGAGCGCCGGTGGTGGGGCGTGCCCCAGGTGTCGTACCAGCCGGGCCAGTCCTCCGTCCAGATGGCGGGCTGGTCGGGATGCTCGCTCCAGTGGCGGTCAAGCTGCTGGTGGCCGTAGAAGCCGTTGATCGTCTCCAGCGCGCCGGCGGCGCCGCCGTAGCACATAATCCAGGGGACGCCGATGCCCAGCGACCGGCCCAGGTCGGCGGACCACTGCTTGTAGCGCTCGCCTTCTTCACCGTAGATGCCGCCCAGGAGGCCGTATTCGTTTTCGATCTGGGCAGCGATAATCGGGCCGCCGTTCGGGGCGAAGAGGGGGCGGAGCAGGTCGGTGACGTAGGTGACCCAGCGGCTCATCTCCCGCATGAAGGGTTCATTCCAGGTGCGCATGCGGATGCCCGGGATGTCGCGCAGCCAGGCGGGGAAGCCGCCGTAGTTGATCTCCGCGCAGATGTAAGGGCCGATGCGGAGGATGACATTCAGCCCATGCTCCTGGGCGATTTGGCAGAAGCGGATCACATCGAGCCGGCCGGTGAAGTCATAAACCCCCCGGCGGGGCTCGTGCAGGTTCCAGAAGAGGTAGGTTTCGATGGTGTTAAGGCCCGCGGCGACGCTCTCCTTCATGAGCTTGGGCCACATGGCGGGCGTGCTGCGGGGGTAGTGAATGGCACCGCTGACGATCAACTGGCGCTCGCCGCCAATGGTGAAGGCTCGGTGGTCGTAGTGGACGTGCATGTCGGGTCGTGGCCCCCTTGTGAGTTCTTCCTTCGGGACTTGTTGCGTCCGTGCGGGTCTTTGAGCAGACACATTCTTTACCGCGGATTATATGAAAATCGCGGCCTGGAACGTATATCCTGGTATCTGCGTAATCCTGAAATCTGCTTAATCTGCGGCAAAAAAATGTCTTGCTCCGCAGGGCCGAGTACTGCTCCGTCCCGAAATAATGTTCTGTGGCAAAACGATCGCACCTGCCGAATCACTAGCTTGACCAAAATTCGGTTCAATGCTAATGTGATTACCGATACCGGCTGCTTTAATCCAGTCCCGCGAGGCTGGCAAGGAGTCGACTGCCAAACTGGTTGCAGGTCCGCGGCACCGCCGGCGGGCCTCCCAACCCAACTTTGGAAAGACCAACTCCTTGCCTGAAACCGGGCAAGGAGTTTTTTGTTCTGCAGGAGGTGCTGGCATGCGTGAACCAAAGGCGATGCTGATGGATGCCAACCAGATGAACCGGGCCCTCTCCCGGATCGCCCACGAGATCATCGAAAAGAACAAGGGCACGGAGGGCGTGGCGCTGGTGGGCATCCGGCGGCGGGGGATTCCGCTGGCGGAGCGGCTGGCGGCGAAGCTGAAGGAGTTCGAAGGCAAGGAAGTGCCGGTCGGGACCCTGGACATCACCCTCTATCGGGATGACCTGACCGAGCTCTCTGCCGTGCCGCAGGTCCACCGGTCCGAGGTGAAGTTCAAGCTGCCCGGCACCGTGGTGATTCTGGTAGACGACGTGCTCTACACGGGCCGCACCGTGCGGGCCGCCCTGGACGCCCTGCTGGACATCGGGCGACCGGCCTCCATCCAGCTGGCGGTCCTGATCGACCGGGGGCATCGGGAACTGCCGATTCGGGCGGATTATGTGGGCAAGAACGTGCCGACCTCCCACCGGGAAGTGGTGGAGGTGCACGTGAGCGACATCGACGGGGACGATTCGGTGGCGGTCTACGACCTGTAAGCGGAGGGGCTAACAGATGGCAGGGCTGAAGCGGAAGGACATCCTCGGGCTGCGTGAGATGTCCACGGAAGAGATCGACCTGATCCTGGATACGGCGGATGCACTGAAAGATATCGTCAACCGGCCGATCAAGAAGCTGCCGACGCTGCGGGGCAAGTCTTACGTCACCCTCTTCTACGAAAACTCCACCCGGACGGCCAAGTCCTTTGAACTGGCGGGCAAGTACCTGTCGGCGGACTCCATCAACATCGCAGTGGCGTCATCGAGTGTCGCCAAGGGCGAGACGCTGGTTGACACCGCCCGCAACCTGGAGGCGATGGGCATCGATGCGGTGGTGATGCGTCACCCCATGGGCGGGGCGCCGCACTTCCTGGCGAAGCACTTGAAGGCCAGCGTTATCAACGCCGGCGACGGGATGCACGAGCATCCCACCCAGGGGCTGCTGGACATGCTGACGATTCGGCAGCGGAAGGGCGCCTTCAAGGGGCTGAAGGTGGCGATTATCGGCGATATCTTCCACAGCCGGGTGGCGCGGTCGAACGTGTTTGGGCTGACGAAGTACGGCGCCGAGGTCTGGGTGGCGGGGCCGTCCACCCTGCTGCCGGCCGGGTTTGAGGAGCTGGGGGTCAAGGTGACCACCCGGGTCGAAGAGGCCCTGGAAGGGGCGGACGTCGTCAACGTGCTGCGGCTGCAGTTGGAGCGGCAGGAGAAGGCGCTCTTCCCGACGGTGGCGGAGTACAGCAAGTTCTGGGGCGTGGGGCCCGAGCGCTTGAAGCTGGCGAAGCCCGACCATCTGCTGATGCATCCCGGGCCGATGAACCGGGGGGTGGAGATCGCGACCGCCGCTGCGGACGGGGCGCAGTCGGTGATATTGGAGCAGGTGACCAACGGTGTGGCGGTGCGGATGGCGCTGCTGTACTTGCTGCTTGGGGGAGGGGACGCGGCATGAGCACGCTTCTGATTCGGGGGGGCCGGCTGCTTGATCCGGCCAACGGTGTGGATCGGGTGGCGGATGTGCTGGTGGCGGATGGCGTCATCGCTCGGATTGGGGATGAGTTGAGCAGCGTCGGCGTCGATCGGGTCGTGGAGGCGCGTGGGAAGGTGGTCGCCCCTGGCTTTATCGATATTCACGTCCACCTGCGGACGCCGGGGCAGGAGTATAAGGAAGATATTCGGACGGGCACGGCGGCGGCGGTGCGGGGCGGCTTTGTGGGCGTGGCCTGCATGCCGAACACCAGCCCGGTCATCGACAACGCGGTCACCGTTACATATGTGAACACCATCGCTGCGCAGCAGGGTCACTGTAAAGTATGGCCCACCGGCGCCATTACCAAGGGCTCCAAGGGCGCGGAACTGGCCGAAATCGGGGAGATGAAGGCGGCGGGCATCGTCGCCATCACCGATGACGGGATGCCGGTGGAGAATGGCGAGACGATGCGCCAGGCGATGATCTACGCGAAGCAATTTAACCTGATGATTATGGACCACTGTGAGGACAAGCACCTGGCGGGCGGCGGGGCGATGCATTTCGGGAAGGTCTCCTCGCTGCTGGGCCTGAAGGGGATGCCAGCGGCGGCCGAAGAGGTGCAGGTGGCGCGTGACGTGCTGTTGTCGATGGAGACGGGCGCACATATTCACATCCAGCATGTGTCGAGCCGGCGGTCGGTGGAACTGATTCGCTGGGGCAAGGCGATGGGCGCCAACGTGACGGTGGAGGCGACGCCGCATCACTTCACGCTGACGGACGAGATCGTGATGGAGATGGCGTACGCCACCAACACGAAGATGAACCCGCCTGTGCGGGAGGCCGCCGACCGGCAGGCGATTCTGGATGGGCTGCGGGACGGGACGATCGATTGCATCGCGACGGATCATGCACCTCATCATGTAGATGAAAAAGAGGTCGAGTATCAGGCCGCGAAGTTCGGCATTACCGGCCTGGAGACGGCGGTCGGCCTTGTGATCGACCGGCTGGTGAAGCCCGGGATCATTACGCTGGAGCAGATGGTGCGGCTGATGTCGACCCGGCCGGCGGCGCTGATTGGCGTGCAGGCGCCGGCGCTGGTGGAGGGGGCTGCGGCCGATATTACGGTTCTGGACCTGGAGAAGGTGTGGACCGTGCGGGCGGAGGAGATGGCTTCGAAGTCGCGCAATACGCCTTTTGTCGGGTGGGAGCTGACCGGGGCGCCGCATGCCACGGTGGTGGGCGGCGTGCTGAAGATGGAAGAGATGAAGGTGATGGGCTGATGCTGAAGGCTAGTCGGAGCAAGGGTCCGTGGGTTCAGGAGTGGGCGACGGTGGTGTCGCATGACGGGCAGGGGGATGTCTACAAGCTCGTTCTGCGGGCGCCGGAGGTGGCCAGGCGGGCGGTGGCGGGGCAGTTTGTGGAGGTGCGCTGCACGGCCGGTCGGTCGCTGGTGGTCGATCCCTTGCTGCGGCGGCCTTTTAGCATCTGTTATGTGTCGGGTGATACGGTCTGTGTCATCTACCGGGTGGTGGGCCGAGGGACGGCGCTGCTGTCATCGGTTGGTGTTGGTTGTGAGGTAGACGTAATGGGGCCGCTGGGCCATTCGTTCCCGGACCCTGCCGTGGGGACGGGGCGGTTGGTGCTGGTGGGCGGGGGACTTGGGATTCCGCCGATGGTGATGGCCGCGTCGCGTGCTGTTTCGGTTGGGCGCTCCGTGGTGGCGGTGGTGGGGGCGCGGTCTGCTGCGTACCTCGCGGGTCTGGAGGAACTGCGGGCGACCGGGGTCGATGTGGTGGTCGTGACGGATGATGGCTCGGCGGGGGCCCGGGGCGTGGTGACGGGGCCGCTTGCTGCGGCCTTGGCTGACGGCGCGGGCGAGGTCTGGGCCTGCGGGCCTGAGGGGATGCTTCAGGCTGTGAAGGAGCTCTGCGCCGGGGCGGGGGTGCCCTGCTTTGTGAGCGTCGAGCGGCACATGGCCTGCGGGTTCGGGGCGTGCATCGGGTGCACGGTGCCCCGGGCCGATGGCCCTGGGTACTTGAAGGCCTGCCAGGACGGGCCGGTCTTCGCGGCGGAGGAGGTGAAGCTGGGTGGCGCTTGATTTTGATCTGAGTACGGAGCTGTGCGGCATCCGCTTCAAGAATCCGGTCTGGACGGCTTCGGGCTGCTTTGGCTATGGGCGGGAGTTTGCGCCTGTGATGGCGCTGCGGGACTTGGGCGCCGTGGTGGTGAAGGGGACGTCGGCGGAGCCCTGGGCGGGGAACCCGGGCACCCGGGTCACCGAGACCCCGGGCGGTATGCTGAACGCCATCGGGCTGCAGAATCCGGGCGTCGATCATTTCCTGCGCGTGGATTGGCCCTGGCTCCAGGAGCAGGGCGCCACGGTCATCGTCAACATTGTCGGGAAGACGGTGGATGAGTATGTGGAGGTCGCCCGCCGGCTGGAGGGGTCGGGGGTGGCGGCGCTGGAGCTGAACATCTCCTGCCCGAATGTGAAGGAAGGCGGGCTGGCCTTTGGCACGTCCTTAGCAGGGGCGGCGGCGGTGACGGCGGCGGTGCGGAAGGCGACGAGCCTGCCGCTGCTGGTGAAGCTGTCGCCGAATGTGACCAGCATTGTCGATGTGGCGAAGGCGGTGGAGGATGCCGGGGCGGATGGGGTCACGGTGATCAACACGTTGCTCGGGATGAGCATTGACGTGCGCCGGCGGAAGCCGGTGCTGGGAAACACCTTTGGCGGGCTGTCCGGGCCGGCGGTGAAGCCGGTGGCGCTGCGGATGGTCTGGCAGGTGGCCGGGGCGGTGAAGATTCCTGTGGTGGGCATCGGCGGGATTATGACCGGGGAGGATGCGGTGGAGTTCCTGATGGCCGGGGCGCGGGCGGTGCAGGTGGGGACGGCTTGCTTTGTGAATCCCCGGGCGCCGTTGGATGTGGCCGAGGGCATCGGGGCGTTTATGCGGGAGACGGGCGTGGGGCGGGTGGCGGAGTTGGTTGGGGCCGCCCGGCCGGAGGGCGGGCTGGGGGCGGGGACCGGGTCGGCGGTGGGGGCGGCGGGGCGGGGGGCCCCGGCCCCGGCGGCCCCGGGCGCCCCGGCCCCGGCGGCCCCGGGCGCCAAGCCCCCGGCTCCCAAGAAGGCTGTCGGGCCCATGGCCGACTACCTCCGCGACTTCCTGAAGGACTCGGACCGGTTTTAGAGTGGCACCGGTCGCCATTCACACCTGCGTCCAGATTGGAATGCTGGGTGGCGGGTCCTCCTATCCAAATCGGACGGAACGGACCGCAAGTTTGCCCCAAAAGGGCCGAAGTCGCCCTCAGGCGCACCAAACCAGGCCAGATTCACGAGATATTCTGTGTGCCGCATCTGGTTCCGTCTGATTTGGAAAGGTGCCCGGTTCTGTGATCATGCCAAAGTGGACGGAGCGGTAAGTCACGCGCTCGTTTCAGGGGGGTTGCCTTATATGAACCGTGAGGAGCTATTTGCGATCTTCGAGGAGGCCGGCGTCTACCGGGAGGGGCACTTCGTGCTTACCTCGGGGCGCCACTCGGGGCAGTTCTTCCTGCTGCCCCACCTGTTCCAGTTCCCGGCCCTGACCGAGCGGGTGGCCGCCGCCATGGCTGCCATGTTTGACGGAGTCGAAATCGAGACCGTGGTGGGTCCCGCCACCGGGGGCATCGTGCTGGCGTACGAAGTGGCCCGCCAACTGGGCGCCCGGCGCCCGGGCGGCAAGGCGCCCCGGGCCATCTTCACGGAGAAGACCGATGACGGCAAGATGGCCCTGAAGCGGCAGTGGAGCATCCGCCCGGGCGAGAAGGTGCTGGTGGTGGAGGACGCCGTCTCGACCGGCGGGTCGGTGCTGAAGGCGATGGAGGCGATTCGGAGCTATGAGCCCGATGTGGTAGCGGTGGCCTGCATCGCTGATCGTAGCGGCGGGGCGGCAGAGCTGGGCGCCCCGCTGAAGGCGCTGGTGACGCTGCAGGTGGAGTCGTGGGCGCCTGAGGGCTGCCCCCTCTGCGCGGGCGGTGTGGCGCTGGTGAAGCCCAAGGCGTAGGTTCTGTGCGACCGCCCCCTGGATTTTGGGCAAAATCCAGGGGGCGTTTCCTTTTCGAGGAGTGATCCTGTTGGTGCAACGTTGGGTGATCGCCGCGCTGGCAGCCGGCATTCTGGTGCTGGGGTGGTATGGATGGAGCGGGGCCAGCCGGGTTGCACACCTCCAGGCACAGTTGGAGAAAGCAGCCTGGAGTTAGCTGATGCAGGCGAACAGCAGCATCTTTGATGCGAACTGGGCGCTCCAGCGAGTCCGGGACCCCGCTGCCGCCGAATCGGCGGCGTTGATCCGGCAAGCCGCTGAGGGGCTGATTATCGCACGCGAATAGTTGCATGTGCTGCGGCAGGAGGCTTTTTGGGAGACCATCCCCTTTGAGGATGTGAACCAACTGGCGGAGCGGATGCATGTGCTGGCGGGGGGGCTTCAGTACGCACGCCAGTCCGGGGAATGGGACCGGGTCTACGGGGACCGGAACTACCTGCGGGTGATCACCGAGCAGCTGCCGTTTCCCGACCTGCGGCGTGACCTGGTGGCTTACAGGGAGGGGATTGCCCGCATCCGGTCGATCGGGGCCGCACCGGGCTTCACCCTGCGTGATGTGCCACCGGCGCCGCCGGTAATGCAACTGGTTGTGGGCGGATTGCATTGGCCGGTCAAGCAGGGCGGGTACTGCTGGAGCGAGTTGGGCAGCACACGCTGCGTCGACATGGCGGGGCCGGCCGAGTTGGCAGCGCAGACGACGACCTCGGATGTGAAGCCGGGGAGCCGGGTAGAACTGCACTTTGCGTGGGCGCCTGACCCGGGCAGCGTGAAGGTGTGGCAGGTGTCGGGCGATGGGGGGCAGGTGCCGGTTGCACTGGGGCCTGACTTGAGCTTC
This sequence comes from Symbiobacteriaceae bacterium, assembly GCA_029239785.1. Taxonomy (GTDB): domain Bacteria; phylum Bacillota; class Sulfobacillia; order Symbiobacteriales; family Symbiobacteriaceae; genus JARBUG01. The sequence goes on from JARBUG010000039.1 coordinate 32,742, forward strand.
CCGGTGCCCCAGCAGAGCGGGGAGTATGTCTACGGGGCCGAGGCCCGGTGGGAGCATGGTAACGGCTCGTACGCTTTTCGAGTCAAGACCAAGTAGTTGGTAGATGTCGGCTTGGGGTCGGCTTGGGGTCGGCTTGGGGTCGGCCTGGGATCGGATTGGTGTCGACTTGGGGTCGGCTTGGTGTCGGCTTGGTGTCGGCAAGGGGTCGACTTGGGGTGGGCTTGGGGT
>JARBUG010000207.1 GCA_029239785.1 Symbiobacteriaceae bacterium
CGGCACACGGAACTGGTCGTCGGGCCCAGCGCCTCCATCACCATCGAAGAGTACCCGATTGTGGTGCGGAGCGTCGATCAGCCGGGCCACTTTGAGTACAACGAGCGGCTGACCGAGCAGATGAAGAGTAAGCGTGACAAGTGGCGTGGCCAGGATGGCGGTCACCGTGTGATCTACCTCAACGAGAAGCTGGCGCCGACTGGCTATAAGCTTGTAGAAACCGCCACCGACATCTACGACCTGTATAAGGGCGATGAACTCATACGAAGCGGGTTGAACGGCATCTACGAGGTGGCTGTCAGCGATGATGGCAAGAACTTCGCCTTTGTCGCCAACGCCTGGGAACCAACTGCCATGCTGGTCACGTCGGCGGGCACCCGCCCCTGGGATATGCAGGAGCATATCTTCATGCCCCCGGCCTTTGCGGGTAACGACCTGATTGAGATCAAGACGGACGACCAGCGGAGCCGTTTCGTCATCCTGCGGGGTGGCCAGGAGATCTACCAGGGCGACCTGCCGCCAACGGTGGCCGACTACCCGGTGAAGGGCTTCTTCGGCTGGAACGGCCAGTGGGTCGTCGAACTGAAGGGCGACGTCATCATCGACGGTAAGAGCCTGAAGTCGCATCACGGCTACAACGAGGTCTTTGACTGGCAGCTGATCGACGGCAAGCCGTTCTACTTCTACCGCATCGGCGAGAAGGTCGGCATCAGCTACGACGGCCGGCACCAGGGCGCCCAGTACGACGAGGTCATGCACTACATGTGCTGCGAGCCCGCCGCCTTCAACCCGATGGGGAACGGGACCATGCTCTGGTTCCACGCCCGCAGGGGCGAGACGTGGTACTACGTCGAAGCGGGCGTCTACAAGTAGAATGAACAGACGGAGGCCCGGCCCCCTCGATGGGGCCGGGCCTCCGCCCGCGAACACCTACATCCAACGCTTCGCCCGGAAATACATCCACATTCCGCCACCCAAGGCGACCATGCCTCCCACCGTCACATAGAAACCCAGGGGGGAATCGACCAGGGGCATGCTCGCGAAGTTCATCCCGAAGATGCCCGAAATCAGCGTCAGCGGCAGCATCACCGTCGAGACGATGGTCAGCATCTTCATAATCTGATTCATGCGGTTGTTCACGGTGGACAGGTAAGCATCGAGTGCGGTCGAGATCATGTCTCGGTATGTATCGAGCAGATCAATAATCCGCAGCGTATGTTCATACACGTCCACAAAGTAGGGCCGCATTTCGGCCGAAAGGAAATCGAACTCCCGGCGCATCAGGGCGCCCAGGGCGTCCCGCTGGGGGCCCAGGACCCGGCGCAGATAGAGGATATGCTTTTTCAGGGCAAAGATTCGGTCCAGAATCGGCTGCGAAATGCCCCCGGCGAAAATGGCGGTTTCGGCATCATCGATGTACTTGTCGAGCCGGTCGAGGACCACGTAGTAGCCCGACACCACCGAGTCGCACAGGGCGAAGAGCAGATACTCCAGGCTTGGCTTACCTTCACCGGCCTTCTTCCAACGGGCGAAGAGCGAAGATACCGCCGGCACCATCTCCGGATGGACGGTCAGCATGAAGCGGCGCCCGACAATGACGTTTAACTCCAAGGTGCGCCACCGGCCGACGTCGACCTTGCCGGATTCGGAGCCGCGCCCCACGGCGTTGAGCACCAGCAGCATCTGGCTGGTGAACTCCCGAATGCGGCCGCGGTGCTCAGGATGGAGGCAGGCCCGCACCACCATGGGGTGGAGTTCCAGTTCAGCGGCCAGTTCCTGCATGGCCTCCTGCGATGGCGCCTGCAGGTCGAGCCAGAGTATGCCCTCGCCGCTGTCCCACTTGGCCCGGTCCTCGGGCCAGTTGATGACGGTGCGCTGTTCGCCACGGATCCAGAGCGCCTGGAGCATCGCTAACACCTGCTTTGCGGGGTTGGGGGTCGGAGCGGTCAGGAGGCAGGGCGCCGGCGGGTGCGCAGCCAGATGAGCGCCAGCGCGACGAGGGCGCCCGCCGTATCGATGGCCACGTCACGCAGCGACCCCTGCCGGGAGGGCACGAAGGTCTGGTGCCATTCATCCGAAGCGGCATAGATGACGGTCAGGCCAAGGGCGATGGCCGCAAGCCGCCCCCGGGCCCAGGCCGGGAACGTAGCGCCCAGCGCCCGGTGCCAGAGCCACGCCAGCATACCAAAGGCGGCCATGTGGGCCGCTTTGCGCAGCACCAGCTCGATGAGGTTGGTCAGTTCCACCCCGATGGCGGCCGGCAGTAGGTGAAAGCGCTGGGCCAGGGGCACGGTCTTCAGGTCGGGTGTAGCCGAGAGCTGAAAGATCAGGGCCATCCAGGCGAGCAGGAGCAGCCAGCGCAGCCAGGCGCCGCGGCGAGACCCCCCGCTCCCTCCCTCACCCGAGGTCGAGCCAATCTTGCGTTCCGATCCCATAGGCCATCTCCATCTCCCGCAGCGCTTCTTCGATATGGCTGTACCGCACTTCCCAGAAATCCGACGTGGCGCCGTCCATGGTCAGCTGCTGCACCCGCACCACGCAGCCCAGGCTGTCGGGGTCCGCTTCCAGGGTGATCAGCAGCGTCCAGGGGTTGCCCGGAATCATCGCTGACTTGCGCATCTCATTTGGCGCGCCGTTGCGCCCACCAGGCCCGCACATCCTTCATGTGCAGAATAACAATCAGGGCGGCCCAGAGCCCCACGGTCACCGTCACATCCCACCGGCCCATCAGCAGATGGGCGTAGACCGGCCCGAGGGCGACGGCCGCGGCCGTGCCCACGTACATGTTCCTGGACAGTGTCCAGAAGATCAGAATCGACCCGCCCACCGTTACAATCAGCCACGGGCTGATGATGGCAAGGGCGCCGGCGCTCGCGGCCAGACCCAGGCCGCCTTTGAACCCGACGTAAATCGGAAAACAGTGGCCGACCACGGCCAGCGCAGCGCCGATGGCTGCGGCGAGCAGCGCGTCAACACCAACGTACGCCGGCAGGAGCTGACGGGCCACGTATGCAGCGGCAGCGCCCTTCACAAAATCGAGCAGAAAGACGGCCACAAACCAGCGCTTGCCCAGCACCCGGCCGGCGTTGGCGGCGCCCATGTTGCCAGAGCCGTGCTGGCGCAGGTCGATGCCTTTGGCATAGCGGCTCACAATGACGGGAAAGGGAATCGCTCCAATCAGGTAGCAGAGCAGCCCGATTCCAACAGCCCACAGCATCAGGCGGGCACCTCCCCGGTCAAGTCGCGCGCATCAGGCGAGGGCACTGCGCCCCCGCCTGATTGCTTCATTTATCGTTCACATGCGATCGCATGGCAGGTCAGAATACGGTCGACATCCTTGGGCGGCCAGGCCGCCAGATAAGCCGGCGCACCGGTGCTGATGTTTTCCTGAATGCGCTTGAGCATGGCCCGAGCGCCGATGCCTTTTAAGTTGACCCGCAGCATGCGGCGCCCCTGGGTGTCGTAGACGGCAATCGCTTCGGGGTCGGCCAGATCGATTCGGTATACCCGACCCTTGGGGCTGGTCACCGTAACGGTGCTTTCACCGGGCAAAGGCCCGCACCTCCTTGTATGGAGATCTCTTAAGTCGAGACTCCTTCTCTCTATTCTCCACCAAAGGTAGCCCCGCGCGCAACCATCTTTCTTTCCCAGCCTGCCGAACATTTCGCCTGGCGAACTCGTATTCATCACCGGGAGGGATTCTGTGGACTCCTGGTATCTGGCACGGGTTCTTGACCTGGCAGGAATAATCTGGTGGGGCTTCGTGGCCTTCGCCGGTCTCTGTGCGGCGGCGCTCATTGCAGTCAATCTACGCGCATTGAAAAAGGAGCCACCAGCGTAGGTGGCTCCTTCAAACAGCTCTTCCTTACTTGACTTCCGCCCCGGTGGCGGTCTTGCCCAGTTCGAACTTGTCATGCACGGCCCGCACAGCTTCCACGGCCTGCGAGGCCCGCACCAGGCACGAAATCTTAATTTCGGAGCCCGTAATCAGTTCGATATTAACGCCCCGCTCGGCCAGCGCTTCGAACATCTTCGCGGCCACGCCGTAGTTAGAGGCAACGCCGGAGCCGACAATGGAGACCTTCGCCACGTCGATATCGTAAATCAGCTGGGTGCCCGACAGGGCGGTCAGCACTTCCTGGCAGACATCGAGGGCCAGGTCCAGGTCATCCCGGGCGCAGGTAAAGGCGATATCCGCCGTGGGCACCCCGCCAGCCACCACGCCGGCCGACTGCACGATCATATCGACGTTAACCTTCGCCTTGCCCAGGGCGCCAAAGACCTTGGCAGCAACACCGGGCCGGTCAGGCAGGCTAAGAATGGTAATACGGGCCACCTTGGAATCCACGGCAACGCCGGAAACGACGCGGTTGTTGTTCGGGCTCAATGCTGCCACCACCTTTGTTCCCTTCTCGATTCCGCCCTCGCTGGGCAGGGGGGCCAGAGAACTAAGCACTTCAAACTCCACTCCGTATTGCTTGGCAAATTCGACGGAGCGCAACTGCATTACCTGCGCACCGGCAGCGGCGAGTTCGAGAATTTCATCATAGCTAATTTCGTCCAGGCGCGCGGCGGTGGGCACCAGCCGCGGGTCCGAAGTATAAACGCCGTCCACGTCGGTAAAAATCTGGCAGGCATCGGCTTCGAGGTAGGCCGCCAGAGCGATGGCTGAAGCGTCAGAGCCGCCGCGGCCCAGCGTGGTAATGTCGCCGTTGCCGTCCAAACCTTGGAAACCCGCGACAATCACAACATGGCCCTGCGCCAGCTCCTGCCGGACACGCTTGGTATCGATATGCTGGATTTTCGCCGCCCGATGATGATCATCGGTCTGAAAACCGGCCTGCGGGCCCGTCAGCGAAACGGTCGGGCAGCCAATCTCCTGAAGCGCCATGGCCAGCAGCGCGATGGAAATCTGCTCACCGGTCGAGAGCAGCACGTCCATTTCACGGGCGCTGGGGTTCTTGGTCAGTTCCGCAGCCTTATCGAGCAGGTCGTCGGTGGTGTCGCCGGGGGCGCTGACAACCACGACCACATCATGACCTTGCTGCCGCTTCCAGGCGATCCGCCTGGCCACTCGGCGGAACTTCTCGGCGTTGGCCACCGAGGAGCCGCCATACTTCTGTACAACAATTCCCAAGGGCGCCTGATCCTCCTTGTATGGGCTCATTACATGACAGCAGGTGACGACATAATGCCACGATTATACACGGTCATTGCATATGCGTCCATCATTCTCCGGAAGGGTTTACGTACGGTCCAGAAAGGATTTTACTGACGCCGCGATCAGGTGGAAGTCCACCAAAAACGCATCGTGCCCCCACTGCGAGTCCATTTCCAGGTATTCGGCCTCGCCGCCCGCCGCTCGCACCAGCTCAGCCGTTTCCCGCTGCAGGTAAGTCGGAAAGAGCAGGTCTGACCGAATGCCTATGCAGAGCACTTTCGCTTTGATTGCCGCATGGGCGGCTTCGTAGCTGCTAAATCCGCGCCCAATATCTTGCAGGTCCATCGCTTTGGTCAGGTACAAGTAGGAGTTGGCGTCAAAGCGGCGAACCAGCGCATCGCCCTGGTAGCGCAGGTACGACTCCACTTCATAGGTAATGCCGTCGAAGTCATACCGGGCCGGCAGTTCGGTCTGACCGTCGCGCACCTGGCGGCCGAACTGCCGCCACATCGATTCGTCGGAGCGGTACGTAATCATGCCGAGCATGCGGGCGGTGGCCAGCCCGCGGACCGGACCCTTACTGCCATAGTATTGGCCGCCATGGTAATCAGGGTCAGTCAAAATGGCCTGCCGCTGCACTTCATTAAGAGCGATGCCCTGCGGGTGGAAGCGCCCGGCCCCCCCAATGGGTAGAATCGCCCGCACCCGGCCCGGGTAGGTCACGGCCCACTGGAGCGTTTGCATGCCGCCCAGGGAGCCGCCCAGCACGGCGTGCAGTTGTTTGATGCCCAGCTGGTCCATGAGGCGGGCCTGCGCCCGCACCATGTCGCGGGCCGTCACCAGGGGAAAATCCGGCCCGTAGGGCAGGCCGGTGGCCGGGTTGGCTGAGGCCGGCCCGGTGGAGCCCTGGCAGCCGCCGAGCACGTTGGTGCAAAGCACAAAGTATTTGTCTGTATCAATCGCTTTGCCCGGGCCAACGGCCTGGTCCCACCAGCCTGGTTTTCGGTCGCCGGGGTCATATTTGCCCGCCACATGGCTGTCGCCGGTCAGGGCGTGGCAAATGAGCACCGCGTTGTCGCGATCGGCGTTCAGTGTGCCGAAGCTCTCGTAGCAGAGCGTTACTTCGGCAAGCTCCCGCCCGCAGTCAAGCGGCAGCGGGTTTTCAGGTGTGGCAACCACGGCGTACTGCCGCTCGGAGAGGAGCGAAGGAAGTTCAGATGCAGCCACGTCAAAGCTCACCTCACACAAAAAACGACCACCCCCACGAGGGAGCGGCCGCTCACGTCACAACAGGACGGAACAGAACCTGCCCTCTTATCTCCCGGCGGAGCCCGCGGCCTGCCGGTGGAATTGGCACCCTTGGAGTGCACATGAGCACCCCTGGGTTGCCGGGTTTCATCGGGCCAGTTCCCTCCACCTCTCTGGATAAGAGCCCCGGCTGGTTCCCCAACCGGAGTTCTGTTATTCAATTGTTAGGGATAATAACACGGCTCTCAGCGGGTGTCAAGCGTAAAGCCAGGCGTCTGCCTCAGGCTTAGAAGGGCCGATTACCCACCAGCGGAATGCCGGCGACGGCGGCGTACTCTTCGCACATGGCCATCACTTCGTGTGCTTCCATTTCGCCAGAGCCCCAGAGCATGACGGCCCGAATCACAAACTCGTGCTCGCCGTACTCAATCATGGTGGCCAGCACGCTGGGCAGCGCTTCCTTGGCCTTGACTTTCTTCTGATACAGCTCACCGATTTTGCTTAGTATGGCTTCGGTTTTGGCGGCTGCATCTTCGGCCCGGGGACGAAAAGTGACCAGGGTTCCCATTGTCATGATGCCTCCCTTTATTATATAGCCCGGTGCATTTGACGTTGTTCCTTTACCCTTGGTTCGGTCAAAGTGTAACATGCACGAAACAGGGGAGCAAGATTTGGCAGACCGATCGATTCGAAATGGAAGCTTTAGAACTAACAAAGTTATCTTATGTGAACACATCTATCTACATCGAATGTGTTTCGTGGGGCGAACCGGCTATGCCTGTAGATCTTTCGGGTCACAAAAGGCCGGGCACCGGTCCCCGGACGGGGGACCAGTGCCCTGCGAAAAGGGGCCCTAGATGATGATGCAGATCAGCCCGCCCGACCCTTCGTTAATGATCCGGGTGAGGGTCTCC
>JARBUG010000040.1 GCA_029239785.1 Symbiobacteriaceae bacterium
GTCATGGGGCGGCCGGACTGGTTGGCCCGGCCGAAGCCCCGCCGATGAACAACCTGGTCTCCCTGAACAATGACCAGCGCCATGCCGGGTATGCGCATCTGCCGTTGGTTGCTCTCCAAGAATCGATCGATTTCCACAAAGTCTACCTGTGGTGGAGCCGCGTGCCCGACCACAGGTAAGGCTGCAGCACCATAAGCAGTCAGCAGAGCAGCAGCAACCCGCTTCAACCGGCTGGCCATTGTCACAACCCCTCCCCGATATGTCACCGGGCTGGTCGATGCGCAGTTATTTACACACAACGCGCAGACATCGAACTGCGTCACATATATCATAACATATGAACTATTGTTGAGTAATGTAATCAGGACAAAGAGAAAGCGAAGACCCAAAAAGGTCTCCGCTTTCGTTATGTTTGTTGGTGGAGCTAAGGGGATTCGAACCCCTGGCCTCGTGGGTGCGATCCACGCGCTCTCCCAGCTGAGCTATAGCCCCAAGTGTATTCCCATTTTACCGAGTTCCCCTGCAACTCGTCAAGGTGCCCCCCAACTACCCATGATCGAGTTGACAGTAATAGCGATATATGGTAAAATAGCAAAATTATTGACAAACACTTGGAATTTTGGTACACTAGGCGCACCGAAACATCCGGCAGGCCGATGGTCCGGTCCCCGGAGGTGAGGGGGTGGGCCGATGTTCCAGGTGGGAGATAAGGTCGTCTATCCCATGCACGGTGCGGGAGTCATCGAAGCCATCGAGGAGCAGGAAGTGCTGGGGCGGCGCATGCGCTATTACGTCATGCGGCTGCCAATCAACGACATGAAGGTTATGCTCCCATGCGACCACTCGCAGCACGCAGGACTGCGCGAAGTCATCTCGGAGCCGGCGCTGAACCATATGCTAGACGTACTCAGAGCCCGACAGTCGCTCATGTCAAAGAACTGGAATCACCGATATCGCTCCAATATGGAAAAGATCAAAAGCGGCAACATCCTGGAGTTGGCCGAAGTCGTTCGTAACCTGGCGCAACGTGAGCGGGAAAAGGGACTCTCAACGGGTGAGCGCAAAATGCTGGATAACGCCCGCCAGATTCTGCTATCCGAGATCGTTCTGGCGAAAGATCTCGAGTTGGATCAGGCGAATCGCTTCCTGGACCAGGCGCTGGCTCAATAGGCAGCAACCCTCTGCTTCGGCGCCGGATCATTCCGGCGCCATTTTCTTCCCTTTCGCGGGGAAAACTTAGAACCTGGAGGCAGGCTTCGGACGTCATAATAAGGGCACCGGTGTCCACTACGACGTATTCACGGAGGTGAGGCGATGTTGAAGAAAAACCTGCGGCTCATTTTAACCAGCGCGGGTATTCTTGGCGGATTGAGTTTGACGTTCTTTAGCCTGGGCCTGTTTCAAGATATTCCCGGCATTCCCCAGCATGTGCTGGTAACGCCGCTCATTTTAACGCTGGGCAGCCTGCTCGGCGGTTTGCTCGGGTTCTTCCTGTTCCCGCTGGCGACCTGGATTGAAGGTCGTCTGGCTCGAACCGCACTTATGGATCTCGTCTTTGGCGCCGTCGGTCTGATTATCGGTCTCTTCATTGCGGTCCTGCTTCAGGTGATTCTCCAGGGAATTCCGGTCATCGGCACGCTCATATCAGTGCTGTCGGCTGTCGTCTTTAGCTATTTGGGTATTAGCGTGGGCACCCGCAAGCGGGAAGAGGCCACCTCCATTTTTAGCTTCCCCGGCATCAAGAAGCATAAGGCCGACAGGGATGCCCATCAGGACGCAGCGACCGGACGCGCCAGTAGTTGCCCGAAGGTCCTCGATACCTCGGTCATTATCGACGGCCGCATCGCCGATATCGTCAAAACCGGCTTCCTGGAAGGTCCCCTGATCATTCCCGGGTTCGTGCTCGAAGAGCTGCGCCATATTGCCGACTCGTCGGATGTGCTTAAGCGCAATCGCGGCCGCCGCGGCCTCGACATTCTAAACCGCATTCAGAAGGAACTAAGCGCCGAAGTGCGCATCGACGAGCAGGACGTGGGCGAAGGCCTGGAGGTCGACTCCAAGCTGCTCAAGCTCTCCAAACTGCTGAACGGCAAGGTCGTCACCAACGACTTTAACCTGAACAAGGTGGCCGAACTGCAGGGTGTGCCGGTGCTCAACATCAACGATCTGGCCAACGCCGTAAAGCCGGCGGTTCTCCCCGGCGAAGAGATGACCATCACCGTTATTAAGGACGGCAAGGAAGTCGGCCAGGGCGTCGCGTATCTGGACGATGGCACCATGATCGTGGTGGACGGCGGCAAGCGCTACATCGGCGACACCATCGGTGTTGTGGTAACTAGCGTATTGCAGACCGCCGCCGGACGCATGATATTTGCCAAACCCAAGGTTCAGGCAGAGAGGGTGGGCCTGTGAGTATCCAGATCGGAGGCCTTTCGGTGGCGGTAAGCGCCATCATTCCGGCCGCCGGCTCTGGCAGACGTATGGGGGGAGGGACTGCCAAGCAGTTCCTCCCTCTGCGCGGCGAGCCGGTGCTGGTGCGTACTGTGCGCCTGTTCAGTGAGTGCCCGCTGGTCGATGAAATTGTGGTGGTCGCCGGCGATGTGGAGTCGACCGCAGAACTGATCGGCCATTTCCCGAAGGTCGCGTATGTCATTCAAGGCGGCAAGGAGCGGCAGGACTCGGTCTGGGCTGGCCTGCAAAAGGTCCACTCCCGCCCGCGCATCATCTGTGTGCATGATGCCGTTCGGCCGCTGCTGACCATGGAGATGCTGGAAGGCGTGCTTCACGCCGCCGCCGAGCATCAGGCCCAGGTGTTGGCCGTGCCCGTGAAAGATACAATCAAGATGGCGAAGCCCGACGGCATCGTGACGCAAACGCCGGACCGGTCGACGGTCTTTGCCGTGCAGACCCCGCAGGTATTCTGGGTGGAGCCCATGGCCCAGGCGTTCCGCCAGGCCATCGCCGACGGCGTGGTGGGCACCGACTGCGCTTCGCTGCTGGAGCGCATGGGCGTGCCGGTCCACATTTACCCGGGCAGCAACGAGAACATCAAGCTGACGACGCCCGAGGACTTCCTCGTCGCCGAGGCGATTCTTGAGCGCCGGGAGAGGGGGTAGGCGGTCATGTTCGTTGGGTTTGGCTACGATGTGCACCGCTTGGTGGAAGGGCGCCCGCTCGTGTTGGGGGGCGTCACCATCCCACATGAAAAGGGGCTCGATGGCCACTCGGACGCCGACGTGCTGCTGCACGCCCTGATGGACGCCCTCCTGGGCGCCGCCGGCCTGCGGGACATAGGGTACCACTTTCCCCCGAGCGACAAGGCTTACAAAGGCGCCGACAGCCTGAAGCTGCTGGAGCATGTGGTCGGCCTGCTGGCGCAGGAAGGCTTTCGCCCCGTCAACTGCGACATGACGCTCTTGGCAGAGCGGCCGAAAATCGGCCCGCATGTAGATGCGATGAAGGCCCGCATTGCCCCGGTGCTGGGCGTGGAGGCCCGCCGGGTCGGCCTGAAGGCTACCACCAACGAGGGCATGGGCTTCGTGGGTCAGGGCGAGGGCATGGCGGCCTATGCGGTGGCGCTCATTGCTCCGGTGGGATAGACTTCTGCTCCGGTGCCGTATCTATTGACACGGTTCGATTCGTCTTCATATAATGAGAGACAATTATAGCGAAAGACCAGGAACGGGAGAAGTACCTGCGAAATGCCGCCCAGAGAGCCACCGCCAAGGCTGTAAGCGGAGGCCGGAGGAACGCAGCGAACATGCGCCCGGGAGTCGGGGTCCGAAGGGTCCAAGTGGTGTCATAGGCACCACGAGTCGGCCCGTGAGGCGCCCACGGAAGGCCACCGTTACAGGGCACAGGGTGTGTTGGCACCCCAGTAAAGTGGGACGCTTATTTCATGAGCGTCCAATCAGAGTGGAACCGCGGGTGAACTTTGCCCGCCTCTGGCGTATGCCAGGGGCGGGCTTTTATATTGCTTGCGCAAAGAGGGGTGTGGGGGATGTTTCGCCAGATGAAGAGAGATATACAGGTCGTTTTCGATCGTGATCCGGCGGCACGGACGGTGTGGGAGGTATTACTCTGCTATCCGGGCCTGAAGGCGCTCTGGGCGCACCGCATCGCCCACTGGCTGTGGGTGCGCAACTTCAAGTTGTTCGCCCGCATCATCTCACAAATGGCCCGTTTCTTTACGCAGATCGAAATCCATCCCGGGGCGACGATTGGCCAGGGTTTCTTCATCGACCATGGCAGTGGTGTGGTGATTGGTGAGACTACCGAAATTGGCGACAACGTGACGCTCTATCAGGGGGTAACCCTTGGCGGAACTGGGCATGAAAAAGGGAAGAGGCATCCGACCATCGGCAACGACGTGGTGGTGGGGAACGGCGCCCGCATTCTGGGGTCGTTCACGGTTGGGTCCGGCAGCCGGATCGGCGCCGGCGCTGTGGTGCTGCGGGAGGTTCCCGAGGATGCGACGGTGGTGGGTAACCCCGGGCGCATCGTGCGACAGGGTGGCCAAAAGGTCGATCCGCTCGATCATGTAAAGCTGCCTGATCCGGTCATGGCAATGTTTGATACAATTCATAAGGAAATGCAGGCGCTGCGCCGGCGGGTGGATTCGCTCGAGTCGGAGAATGCGGTGCTGCGCCGGTCACTACAGGAGGGCGTTTTTGATGGCAATTCGGATATTCAATGACCTGACCCGGCAGAAGGAAGAGTTTGTGCCGCTGGAGCCGGGCAAGGTCCGGTTCTATAACTGCGGCCCCACGGTGTACGGCTACTTCCACATTGGCAACGGGCGGAGCTTTGTGGCGGCCGATGCCATTCGCCGCTATTTGATGTACCGCGGGTACAAGGTGACGTTTGTCCAGAACTTCACCGACATTGATGACAAGATGATCAACCGGGCCAACGAGCGGGGCATTACCGTCAAGCAGTTGGCCGACGAAATGGTTGCGGCTTACTTCGAGGATGTGAAGGGCCTGGGTGTGCTGCCGGCCGACATTCACCCGAAGGCCACGGAGCTGATTCCTGAGCAGATCGCGATGATTCAGGAACTGATCGATCAGGGGTACGCCTACGCTGTGGAAGGCGGCGACGTTTACTTCCGGGTAACGAAGAAGCTTGATTACGGCAAGCTCTCTCGCAAGAACCTGGATGACCTGCTGGCCGGCGCTTCGGAGCGGGTTGACCCGGACGACCGGAAAGAGCACCCCTTTGACTTTGCCCTGTGGAAGGGGCAGAAGCCGGGCGAACCCGCCTGGGAGGCGCCCTGGGGCGCCGGGCGCCCGGGCTGGCATATTGAGTGCTCGGCCATGGCCCGCAAGTACCTGGGCGAGACGATCGATCTCCACGGCGGCGGCGAGGATTTGCTCTTCCCGCACCACGAGAACGAGATCGCCCAGAGCGAGGCGTGCAACCATCAGCCGTTCTCGAAGTACTGGGTACACAACGCCTTCCTGAATATCGAAGGCGAAAAGATGTCCAAGTCGAAGAACAACTTCTTCACGGTGCGTGACATTCTGAAGGAGTATGAGGGTGAGGTTGTCCGCCTCTACCTGCTGAATGCGCATTATCGGACGCAGCTTGACTTCCGGCGTGAACTGGTCGACCAGACCAAGGGCGCCCTGGAGCGGATGCGCAACACCGTCTCGAACTTGCAGCACATCGTGCAGTCGGCGGAAGTCAAGGATTTGACGCCGGACGAGGCCCAGGTGCTGGGTGAGCTTTCGCAGGCCCGGCAACGCTTTGTGGAGGCCATGGATGATGACTTCAACACGGCCGGCGGCATTTCTGTGCTGTTTGAGCTCGTGCGGGAGATTAACAGCCGGGTGCAGCAGGGTGCTTCGGCTGGGCTGGCGCAGGGCGCCCTGGACCTGCTGAAGGAGCTGGCCGATGTGCTGGGCCTGCTGCAGGGGGCCTTTGAGGCCAAGGCCGACCTCGATGCTGAGGTGCAGGCGCTGGTTGATGCCCGGCAGGCGGCCCGCAAGGGGAAGAACTTTGCCGAGGCTGACCGGCTGCGCAACCAGTTGAACGACATGGGTATCATTTTGGAAGATACGCCTCAGGGAGTGCGGTGGAAGCGGAAGTGAGCGATTTTGTCCCCGATCCGCTACAAATGGAGCAGCCGATGAAGAATCCCCTGCTGTTGCCGCCGCTGACGCTAGCGTATGTGGGCGATGCCGTGTACGAGTTGTTTGTGCGGCGCCGCTTGCTGGAGTTGGGGCATGTGCGGGTGAACGATTTGCATAAGACCGCTGTGCGGTATGTGCGGGCCGCGGCCCAGGCGAAGGCGGTGGCGGAGTTGCTGCCCACGCTTTCCGAGGAGGAGCAGGATGTGGTGCGGCGGGGCCGGAACGCCAAGAGCCATGCGGCGCCCAAGGGGAGCGATGCGGCTGAGTATGCGGCTTCGACGTCATTTGAGACGCTGGCCGGTTACTTGTACCTGGCTGGGCGGTATGAGCGGTTGGAGCAGGTGTTGGGGGCTGCGGCTCGCTACCTGGAGGGCTGAACCCTCGGCCAGGGGCCAAACCGGTTGAAAACGAGTTGACGGGCGGCACCATTCGATGGTGCCGCCCGTCGTCATACTGGCGCCTGGTGGGCGCCGCTAACCCTAGATTGTGTCCCAGAGCACCAACTCGGCCGCCCCCGTGGCCTTGATGTTCAGGATCTCTTCCTGCTTGATGCGGGCCTGGTCGGCCTTGCCCAGGGTCTCACCGTTCACCGTCACCTCGCCGTCAATCACGAAGAGGTAGGCGTGGCGGCCCTCGCCGAGCTTGTGGGCCATTTCGTCACCGGCAGTGAGGGAACTGACAAAGAACGTGGCGTCCTGGTTCATGTGCAGAGCCCCCTCCACCGGGCGCCCGGAGACCACGGGCAGCAGTTTGCCCTGACGGTCTTCCTGCGTGAAACCTGCTGGTCCGTACCCCTCGTACCTTCGAATGTCAAGCGACATAGCATGGGGCGAGGTGGCGCTATGATCTACAACCTGCAGATGGAGTGTATGGACCGGCCGGCCCTTTGCCGGCTCCAGGCGGAGCGCCTGGGCGAGACGTTGCAGCGGGTGGCGGCGCTGCCGTTCTATGTGGCCCGCGGGATGGGGGAACTCGCTGCCGGGGCGGTCGGGCGCCCCGCCGGCCCCGCCGGGGCCCTGCTCGAACACCTGGAGCGCCTCCCTTTCACCACAAAGCAGGACCTGCGCGACCAGTACCCGTTCGGCCTCTTCGCCGTGCCGCAACGGGACTTGGCCCGGGTCCATGCTACGTCAGGCACCCGGGGAAAACCGACCCTGGTGGGCTACACCAAAAACGACCTGGCGACCTGGGCCGAACTCTGCGCCCGCCTGCTGGCCGGGGCCGGCGCCCGGCCCGGCGACACCCTGCACGTGGCCCTCAACTACGGCCTCTTCACCGGCGGCCTGGGCATTCACGGGGGCGCCGAACGGTTGGGCTGCCTGGTAGTACCGGCTTCCGCAGGCTCAACCCATCGCCAGCTGCTGCTCATGAACGACCTGCGCCCCGTGGGGCTGAAAGCGACGCCATCCTATGCGCTGCACCTGGCCGAGGTCGCCGAGCAGGAGGGCATCGACCCGCGCTCCTTCGGCCTGCGCTACGGCATTTTCGGGGCGGAGCCCTGGTCGGAGGCGGTGCGGGCCCGCCTGGAGGAGCGCTTTGGCTTCCTGGCCTACGACTCCTACGGCCTCAGCGAAATGCTCGGGCCGGGCGTGGCCTGGGAATGCGAGCACCGTAACGGGCTCCACCTCGCTGAGGACCACTTCCTGCCCGAGATCATCGACCCGATGACCGGCCACCGCCTCCCGCCAGGCGAAGAAGGGGAGCTGGTGCTCACCTCGCTGACCAAGGAGGCCTACCCGCTCATTCGGTTCCGCACCGGCGACCGGACCGTCATGCTGCCCGACCCCTGCCCCTGCGGCCGCACTCACATCCGCATCGACCGCATACGCGGCCGGGTCGACGAAATGCTGATCATTCGCGGCGTCAACCTGTTTCCGACCGAGGTCGAGCGGGTGCTGCTCAGCTTTCCCGAGCTCCACCACCGGTACCAGGTCCGGCTGTGGCGGCACGGTGCCCTTGATGAGGCGGAGGTGCTGGTGGAGCCCCGGCGCCCGCAGGAGACCGACGAGGCTGCCCTTGCCCGCCGGCTCAAGGCCGCCATCAAACAGGAGTTGGGCGTCGCCATGGGCGTTCGGGTTGCGACAATCCCCGACGGCGAGGGGAGGAACAAGGCGCTCAGGGTCATCGACGAGCGCAGCGGCGTATCCTGACACCGGAAGGGGGTGGAAAGACTGACGGAGGGACCTAACACGAGTCCGGATCTGAGCGTACTTAGCGGCAGCCTGCGCACGGTCGACCATCTGGCGGTGGCTGTGGATGACCTGGAGGCAGCGGTGGCATTCTACCGCGACCGCCTGGGTTTTGCCGAAAGCGAGCGCCGTGAGACGGTCGGCACCAAAACGGGTATGCTTTCCGTGGTCATGCAGGCGGGCGACCTGAAAGTGGTACTGCTCAAGGGCACATCGCCCGAATCACAGGTCTCCCGGTACGTGGCCGAATACGGCCCGGGCGTCCAGCACGTGGCTTTCATGGTCGAGGGCATCGAGTCAGTGGTGGCAGACCTGCGGGAGCGGGGGCTGCCGTTTGACACCGATGTGATCATCGGGCCCGGGCTGAAGCAGGCCTTCTCCCGCCGCGACCCCGTCTCCGGGATGATGTTCGAACTGATCGAGCGCACCGGCAACGAAGGCTTCCATGATGATAACGTCAAGAAGCTGTTTGCGGCGCTGGAGGAAAACGACTCGTTTTGAGGAAGGGGCATGCGCCCCGTCGCAAGGGGAGGGGGCGGGCGCTCTTTTCGAGGGCCATCCCCCTCCTTTCCCTGCCGCGGGGAAGGTCAAACCCCATCCATTGTCGAAAACAGCATCCCTTTGAGGGGGGAGTCACATGAACATCGAGGGTCAGTATCTGGCGCTCTGCGCGGAGATACTGAACGAAAACGAGGCAGAACTCGCCGCCGGCAGGTTTACGCAGGACCGGACCGGTACGGGCACGGTGGGCGTCTTCGGTCGGATGCTCAAGCACGACCTTCACCACGGTTTTCCGGCCCTGACCACCAAGCAACTCTACTTCAAACTGGTGAAGGTCGAGCTGCTCTGGTTCCTGGCCGGCCGCACCGACCTGGAGTATCTACATCAATATGGTTGTCACATTTGGGATAAGGACGCCGCCCGGCGGGGTGGCAACCTCGGCCCCATTTACGGCAAGCAGTGGCGCGCCTGGGAAGGCGCCGACGGACGCACCTTCGACCAAATTCAGTGGGTGATCGACGAGATCAAACAGATCGTCGCCGAACCGGACCGGCCCCACCCCAGCGCCCGTCGCCTTATCGTAAACCCCTGGAACGTGGCACAGCTCGATGAGATGGCCCTGCCGCCCTGCCACGGCCCGTTTCAGTTCCAGGTCAGCCGGGGAAAACTGAATCTGGCCATGTGGCAGCGCAGCGCCGACCTGTTCCTGGGCGTGCCGTTCAACATCGCCAGTTACGCGCTGCTCATGCACATGGTGGCGCAGGTGACCGGCCTTGAAGTGGGTACCTTCACCCACTATCTGAACGATGTACATATCTACCGGAACCTGGTGGATCAGGTGAAGGTGCAGGTGACCCGCGAGCCCCTGCCGCTGCCCCGGCTTTGGCTGAATCCGGACGTGAAGGATATCTTCGCATTTACAATGGATGATATCCAACTGGTCGACTACCGGCACCATCCGCCTATTCGCGGGGAGATGTCCTCATGATCGCCCTGGTCTGGGCCATGGGCCGCAACCGGGTCATCGGCAAGGATGGCACAATGCCCTGGTATCTGTCGGCCGACCTGATCCACTTCCGGAAGCTGACGCGCAAGCAGGTGGTCGTGATGGGGCGCAAAACCTATGAATCAATGGGCGGAGCGCTGCCGAAGCGGACCAATATCGTGCTGACTCGCGACCCGGCGTTCGCACCGCCTGACTGCGAAATCATCCATTCCATTGATGAAGTCCTGCGCGATGAGCGCCCGATCTTCGTGATTGGCGGGGCCGAGGTGTACAGGCAATTCCTGCCCCATGCGCATACGCTCCACGTCACCCGCATTCACGCTGACTTCGAGGGAGACACGTTCTTTCCCGAGTACGACGAGTCCCAATGGGAGCTGACCTCGTCCACCTTCCGGGAGAAGGATGAGAAGAACCCTTACGATTGCACGTTTGAAGTATACGTACGCCGCACATAGCCCCGACGCGGGCGGGGCATCCTGTGTACAAAGGAGAATGACCAGTGTCTGGACAGATCGAGGGGCGAATTCCCGTCCTGGAAGCGCTGAAGGCCGGCCGTGAGATCAACAAGCTGCTTGTGGCGAAAGGGGCCCGGGAGGGTTCCATCATCCAGGTGATTGGCGTGGCCCGGGAGCAGGGCGTCATCATTCAGGAGGTCGACCGGGCCCGGCTGGACCAACTGGCGCCGGACCGGAACCACCAGGGCGTCATCGCCATGGTGGCGGCGCACACGTACGCTGAGGTAGATGACATTTTCGCGGCAGCAGCGGCCAAGGGCGAGGACCCCCTGATCCTGGTCCTCGATGGCATCGAGGATCCCCAGAACCTGGGCTCGCTCCTGCGCACCGCCGATGCGGCGGGCGCCCACGGGGTCATCATCCCCGAGCGGCGCGCCGCCGGGCTTACCGAAACGGTGGCCAAGGTATCGGCGGGTGCGGTTGAGTACGTGCCCGTTGCCCGCGTTGTCAACATCGTCCGCACTTTGGAGGAGCTGAAGGAGCGGGGTGTCTGGGTGGTGGGAACCCACCAGGACGCCAAGGAGATGTACCACCAGGCCCGGCTGACCGGGCCGCTGGCGGTGGTCATTGGCAGCGAGGGCAAAGGAATCGGCCGTCTGGTGGGCGAGAAGTGCGACTTCATGGTCCGCCTGCCGATGCTCGGGCACGTCACCTCACTGAACGCTGCGGTGGCGGGCGCTATTCTGGTGTATGAAATCAGAAGACAGCGGGACTTTGGCACCCCTCGCAAGTAGGGGCGCCTTATGAAGTTGCCGCGGCGACGCTACCGACAGCACCTGCGGGGAGGTGCGGGGATGTCGCCGCGGCAGATTTTGTTTCGGGGGATCGGGTTGGGGCTTCTGGCGTCGTCGCTGCTGCTGGGACTTTTTCTGGGGTTTGTGTCGTGGTACAGCCGGACAGATCGGATTCTGCCCGGCGTGGTGGTTGGGAAGACACCGGTGGGCGGCATGGCGCTTTCGCAGGCGCGGGTGCGGCTGTTCGGGGCCCAGGTTGGGCGGTCGCCGGTGCTGGCCGGGGCCGGCGGCACCGGGGCGGGCGCGGGCGGCGGGCCTGCCGCCGCCGCCGGGGCGGGCGCCCGGGCCTGGGAGGCAACCTTGCGTTGGGGCGATCGGACCTGGCCGCTCAACCTGCGCGAGGTGGGCGCCCTGCCCGATGTGAACGGCGCCCTGCGTGAAGCCCGCAGCCTCGGGCGCCGGGGGTCGCTCATGCGGCAGGCTACGGCCTTTCTGGCCGGTATCGTGCATGGGTACTACGTGCCCGACGATGCCGAATTGCGGACCGAGGCGCTGACGCAGCGGCTTACGAAGATCGCCGAGGAGCTGGGGCGCCCGGCCCTGGACGCCACGTATCACTTCGAAAGCGATACCGTGTCCGAGGAGGCGACCGGCCAGACGCTCGACATTGCAGCCAGCGTGGTAGCCATTCGCAGGGCGCTCCGGCAGGGGCAGCGCGAAATCGACCTGATCGTCCGGGAAGTCGAACCCCAGGTCCGGCGGGTCGATCTGTCCCAAGGCAAGCGCTACGAGGCGGCCCGCTTCACGACCCCCATTCTGGCGGCGGACCCGGGCCGGCTTCAGAACATCGCCATTGCGGTGCGGAAAATCAGCGGGATTGCCATCAAGCCCGGTCAGGTTTTCTCCTTTAACGACGTGGTTGGTCCCCGTGACGCCGAGCACGGCTGGGCGCAGGCCAACGAGTTGTTCCAGGGCGAGTTTGTGCGGGGCTATGGCGGTGGAATCTGCCAGGTTTCGTCAACGCTCTACAACGCGGTGCTGCTCGGCGGCCTGGAGATCAAGGAACGGTATCATCATGACCGCCCCCTGCAGTATGTAGAGCCGGGCCGTGACGCTACCGTGGCTTGGAACGTGCTCGACTTCAAGTTCCGGAACAACACCGATACCATGCTGCTGGTCAGCGCCCGAATTGTTGCCGGAACGCCCCAGGAGATTGAAGTGGTGCTCTACGCACCGGAGCCGCCCGGTCCGGTGGATATCAGCCTGGAGGCCGGCGACATTAGGTACTTTCCACCGGAACTGGAGGAAATCCCGGACCGGACGCTCTCGGCAAACCAGCGTCATGTGGAAGATGAGGGCCACTACGGCATCGAGGTCAAGATTTACCGGGTCTTCACGGAAGGCGGCAAAGAGCGTCGGGAGCTAGTGTCACACGACAAGTACCGGCCCAAGGCGGGCAAGGTGCGCATTGGGGTTGACAACGTTCCGGGCAGTGAGCGGCTCTTTGCACCCGGTATTCGCTAGAACGCGAAAATCCTCCCGACGCAGCGCGTTGGGAGGATTTGTTGTGTGGATATGATAGAGGCGGTGTAGTATGATGGCAAAGCGTTGTCCACAAAGTACGGTTGGCACAGGGACAGTCCAAGAGCATTTCGTTTCGACACAAATAGCGAAAACCCTCCCCGCCTCAGACAGAAATCGCCGGGATTTGACCCCTCTGTCCTTGACGGTGCGAGACCCATACGGGTATAATCCACAGTAGGGTTTGGGTTGACGTAATGCGAATAGGAGCCTCTCTTAACCCTTCACAGCCGGTTGGCCAGGGTTTTTTTCATCGGCTGGGGGCCTGCCACACCACTAGAGCAGTCATGAAAAAAGGGAAAGGGAGGGGAAGACGTACATGACGGCGTCGCCGCAGCGAGATGTCTTCAACGACTATGACTCCATGCTCGATGAAGATATCGTCGAGTTCGCTCGTGATGGGTCCAATGCGGCCCTCGAGTATCTGATCAATAAGTACAAAAACTTTGTCCGGGCGAAAGCGCGCTCCTACTTCCTGATCGGCGCTGATCGTGACGATATTATGCAGGAGGGCATGATCGGCCTGTACAAGGCGATTCGCGACTTCCGCTCGGATAAGCTCAGCTCCTTCCGGGCGTTTGCGGAGCTTTGCATCACCCGCCAGATCATTACGGCCATCAAAACGGCCACCCGCCAAAAGCATATCCCTCTCAACTCTTATGTCTCCCTGAACAAGCCGATTTACGACGAAGATTCGGATCGCACGCTGCTTGACGTCATCTCCGGTTCCAAAGTGACAGACCCGGAAGAACTGATCATCAGCCGTGAAGAGTTCGGGGATATTGAAGAGAAAATGGGCGAGATCCTCAGCGACCTGGAATGGAAAGTACTCATGAGCTACCTCGACGGTAAGTCTTATCACGAAATCGCCATTGACCTGAAGCGCCACGTCAAGTCCATTGACAACGCCCTTCAGCGGGTCAAGCGGAAGCTGGAACGGTACCTCGACCATCGCAACGGCGGTGGCGAACAGGGCCGCGACTAGAAACTACACACAAACGCAGGGGCCGCCTCACGAAGGCGGCCCTTTTTATGTCAAACGGGAGGGCTCGGTCATATGGTGATGTAGACGGAGGAAAGGAGGCAGCCTCATGGCGCGTGTACTTCACGACGGTCATCACCGCGATGATGACCGGGACCGCGGGGACCACAGAGACTGCAGGGACTGCGGCGACCGCGATAACCGCGACGACACCACGGGGGGCGTCGCCGGTGTCAGTGACGACGATCGCCGGGATCGGAGGCGCCACCGGCGCCACCACGATGATCACGATTGCGGTTGCAGCGACACCACAGGGGACGTTGCTGGCACCGGCGACGACGACCGCCGGGACCGCCGGGACCGGAGGCGCCGCCGGCGCCGTCGGGAGCGGCTGATTCCCGTGGGCACCATCGAGATCGACTGCTCGCCGGTCTCGTTCCGCACCCCGGGCCAGGCCCGGAACATTGTTACCTGCCCGGTAACAACAACAATGAACACGATGGTGACCGAAACGACCATCGTGCAGATGCCGACGGACTTTGGGTGCTTCACCTGCGTGCCGGTCACCCAAACGGTGACGGTGCCGGTGACGACCACGGTCAACATGGCGCCGACGCTGGTGCCGGTGCCGCGGCTGATCTGCCCGGAGAATGTACTGTGCGCCGAGGAACAGAGTTGCCCCTCGACTGTGGCCGCCAACACCAATCGCCACAAGCGGCGGTGCGGCTGCGGGCACTAGAGCGGGCTGAGGGCCGCCCCGGGGCCCTCGTACATGAGCGAAAACCTACCTGAGATTGACAATTGATTGGACCCGTAGGTTGTGATATAATATTGCTTGCTCACGCTGGCGTAGCTCAACTGGCAGAGCTCCTGATTTGTAATCAGGGGGTTGCAGGTTCGATTCCTGTCGCCAGCTCCACATACGATAAGGCTCCGGGGGTTTTGCCCCCGGAGCTTTTGTCATTTGCTTCAGCTTTGCTTCAGCGCCTCGTAAAGGGGCGCCGGGTCGATGAACACCTGGTACGAGGCAATCAAACCGTCGCGCATCTGGTAGATGCCGCAGAACGGAATGGTCACCGCGGCGCCGCTGTGGACGGTGTAGATCACCTCACCGTGCGAGATGGTCGTGCCGGGGACGTGCCACTCTCCCTGGAGCTTGTGGGCGATGCCTTTCAGGTTGGCAAAGATGCCGTTGACCAGCCCTTTGATTCATGGGCGTCTCTCCTCGTTTGTCCTGCGCTTCGATCCCTGTCAGCTCGGCGAACCCTTCTCGTACCGTACTGACGAAATGATACCGGACTTGGTGATTCGTGGGAATCGATGCGCGTGCAGTTTCCTGTGAGATGAATGTACGGGCGGGGGAGCCGGAATCATGTTCATCTGCGAAGATAGAGCCCGGTCAACAACTTTTGATACGTAAATATCGTCAAAGGCGTCGTTTCATGATGATGTATATACATTCGTACCGGGCGGCGGGTCCGGTAAACAAACTGGGGGTTGCGCTACCTATGTCTCGAGACCACCTTGGCGGTAACCATGCCGTCGTAATCGGAGCCAGCGTTGTGGGGTTGCTGGCCGCCCGGGTGCTTGCCGGGCACTTTGACCGGGTCACAGTTGTGGAGCGCCACCGCCTGCCAACCATGCCCCCGGCCCCGGAGAGCGGGCTTACGCCGCCCCACGTTCATGCCCTGCTAGCCCGGGGCGCCCACGCGCTGGAGCAACTCTTCCCCGGCCTCTTTGCAGAGCTGGAGGAGGCGGGCGCCGTACGGCTCGACCAGTCGAGCGACGTGCGGGCCTACGTGCAGGGCGCCTGGAAAGATCGCTACAAGAGCGGCTTCGCCATTCACTGTGTCAGCCGGCCCCTGCTGGAATGGACGCTGCGCCAGCGCCTGGCCCGGCTGCGCAATGTACTCGTATTAGATGAAACTTCGGTGGACCATCTGCTGGCGACGGCGGACGGGCGTCTGATTCGTGGCGTGCAGATCACTCGTGATTCGATGCCGGAACCGCTCATCGCTGAGCTGGTGGTCGATGCTGGCGGCCGGGAATCCCGGCTGACGGAGTGGCTCTATGGGCTGGGGTTCGGGACGGTCCCGACTTCCAGCGTGCGGCTGGACCTGGTGATGGCCTCGCGGGTCTTCCAGGTGCCGGTGCCCGGGCCGGACTGGAAGGCGCTGACCATCGCCACGAGAACTCCCTGCGCCCGGAGCGGCTTTCTGCTGCCGGTGGAGGGCGACCGCTGGGTTGCTTCGGTGTGGGGGTACTTTGGCGACCACCCCTCAGCCGACCCGGACCAGTGGATGGCGTTCGCCCGCACCCTGCCCATTCCCGACCTGCACGAGGCAGTGGATGATGCGGCCTCGCTGGGTGACATTCGGGTGGAGCGCTTCCCGGGCCACTTGCGGCGGCACTATGAGCGCATGGAGCGGTTTCCGGAAGGACTGGCGGTGCTGGGCGATGCGGCGTGCAGCTTTAGCCCGGTCTACGGGCAGGGGCTGACGATGGGCGCCCTGGAACTGGACGCCTGCCTCAAGGCGCAGCCCAAGTGGCAGATTGCCGGGCTGTCGCAGCGGTTTCGCCACCGCCTGGCGGCTGTGCTGGATGTGCCCTGGCACCTGGCGGTCAGTGCCGACCAGGGCCGCCAGCGACCCGACCCCCGGCGCCCGGCTGCCCTGTCAATGGTGGCCAAGTACACGCACCGGCTCCTGGCCGCCGCGACCCACGACCGGGAACTGAACGATGCGTTCCTCCAGGCCATGAACATGGTGAAGCCGCCGGAGAGCTTGTTTGCCCCGGGCACGGTGCGCAGGGTGCTGAAGGTCGGCCAGGTTTGAAATACCCGGGTGAAGGCACCCGGGTATGTTTCTTTTCCTGAATTGGCAGGGATAACCCGACACCCGAAAGAAGTACACGTGAGTATTTATACCTAGACCCGGAAAAGGAGGCGCCCCATGTCAGTTAAGTGCCAGAACTGCGGTAATGTCCAGCCGAGCGGCAAGTTCTGTCCGTCGTGCGGCGGGCAGATGCTTCCACAGGGGCCGCAAATGCCACCAACCCCGGTCCCGCAGGCCGCAGCGGGAGCCATGCCGGCTCCCCCGCCGCAGCAGCCCGGGTATCCGCCGCAGGCGCCGGGCCAGTCTTACCCCACACCGCAGGGCTACCCCGGGCAGCCTCAGCCGCTCCAGGCCAAGGGTGGCAAGGGCTGGGTCCTTTGGGCCTCCATCGCCGGTGGCGTTGTGCTGCTGGCAGGCATCGCCGTGGCGGTGCTGCTCATGCGTGACAAGCCCGCTACGCCGCCTGCCGACCAGCCCAACGTCGTCAACACCGACCCCACCACGCCCAAGACCAATCCCGCGCCATCCACGGCAGCGGGCAAGAGCATTGGCAGCCACCAGGTGAAGTTGGTCAACCAGGGCGACCTGGGCGTATTCCCGGAAATCATGGTCAGCGAGGGCCAGTACCTGGGCATCGCCGACAGCCAGACCGCCCGGTTCTACAAGTTTGATGCCAAGGGCAAGCTCAACCAGCTCACCAAGGTCGACCTCAAGCAAGACTACGGTGAAATGCGCTCCGTGGCCATCGGTAACCTCAACAACAACGGGGCCATGATCATGTTGGCCTTGTATGAGCAGAAGCTGCTGGTCATCGGCGAGGGTGGCGATTACCGGGAGATGGACGACCCCGGCGCCATGGGCATTCTGATGGGTGACTACGATGGCGACGGCAAAACCGAAACGATCTTCCTGAAAGAGCTTGGCGACGGCACCTATGGGTTCGAAGTCTGGCGGTATCCCGCAGACAGCTGGGCCTATAAGAAGGAAGGCCGGAAGGATGCCTGGCCGGCGCTGTTCCAGACGTCAATTAAGGCTGGCAAGAACAACCTGCTTTTCGGCTACGCCTTCGACGGCGACAAGTTCTTCCTCGACCTGTACAAGTGGGACGGCGTGGGCGGCCCGGCTTTGATCGGCAGCTTCCCGGCCGAGAACTCCGACGCGGCCCCGCCCGAATGGATCGCCTCCGGCCCCACGGCCCTGGGCCCGACCCTCGCCGTCTCCCGGGGTGGCGACAAGGCGACCATCGAGCTCCTCACCGTCGCCTCCGATGCGAAGAGCGCCAAGTCGCTGGGTATTTTCACGCCTGACGGCAAAGGCTCTCAGACCGTGAACGTTGGCCAGTTCCTGGGCCAGGGCTCCCAGCTTCTGACCGTCGACGAGACGGGCAAGTACTTCCTCTACGACATCGCGAAGTAAGCAAGACAAAAGGCCCGGGGAACCTGCCAACGCAGGCGCCCCGGGCCTTTGCACGACCAGCATCTTACCGTGCAACCACCATCGTAACCGACTGATCGATGGGGTTGAAGCGGAGTTCACCGTTGATCGCCTCGATGACCCAGCGGACCGGCACATAAATCCGCCCGTCCCGCAGCATCGGGGCGCTGATGTCGGTCCGGCTCGCCTTGGCAAAGGCCATGGCGTTCTTGCCGACCTCCATCGTCATCTCCTGGCCCGACGGCAGCTTCAGAACGATGACCGGGAGGCCATCGACCTGCCGCAGGTCGGCGCCGGTGAGCGTCACGATGTCATCTACCGTGAGCATCACCCGGCCGTGATCGACCAGGGGCTTGCCCAGCAGGGCGACCGGCTTGTCGCCGGCGGCGGTCCGAATCATGGCACCAGTCGCATCCATGTGGAAGTGAACGAGCCGGCGGTCAGCTGCCACGCTCACGGCCGTGGCCTTCACCTCGGCGGAGTCCATGCCCAGGGCGCCGTCTTTGCGGACCGGGACCACCACGTAGTAGTAGGTCATGCCGGGAACGATCTCTTCGTCCAGCCAGGAGTCGCCCTGGACCGGGAAGTCGGTGAGGGGCCACCGTGCTTCGTCGCCCGCTGCTTCGCCCCGGCGGATGATGTAACCCAGGACGCCGGCAGGGCTGGGGTCGGTCCACTCGAGCTGAATGCCCAGGGGCTGGGCGGTTGCCGTAACGGTGGGGCCGGCGGCCAGGGCTGTGCCCCGGGCGGGGGCGCCCGAGAAGGCCAGGAATGCCAGGGCCAGGGCGACGCCCAGCACGGAAACCATGAGCTTACGCATGGTCAGACCTCCAGTCGTCTAGGCACCCTCAATGGGTGCCGTAACCCGTCAGGCGTGGGCCTGACCTTGACCGGCCCATGCCGAGAGGGTCTAGGCACCCTCAATGGGTGCCGTAACCCGTCAGGCGTGGGCCGGAGGGTTAGCGATCGCGATGGCACTTGGAGCAGGAAGGCTGCACGACATCGTGACAGGTCGCACACGCTTCTTCGCCGGTCTTCTCGACCTCGCGGGCGTGGGAGACGAACCACATGTTCGGGTGCCACTGGCCATCGGCGTTGTGGCAGGTCGAGCAGGCGTTATGCTGACCCGGCTGACCCTGCAGCGTGTGGCACGTGGCGCAGGACTCATCAACGGCGGTGGCGTGGCTGCCAACCCAGCCGGACTCATGCTCGTAGGAGTCGTGGCAGCCTGCGCAGTAGCCGGCGTTGGCGTGGGGCGCCGTGGGCTTGGCCACGTTCTTCGAGGAGTGGCAGGCATCGCACGTGGCCGGCGACTTCCGAGCATCCGCGCCGTGCGAGGAGAGGAAGCTGGCCGGGTGCGGCATGGGCGTCAGGTGGCAGTCCATGCAGTAGCTCGGCGAAGCGTAGTCCGCATTCGGGCTCACGGCGTTCCTGGGAGAATGGCAATTTGTGCATGAGGCCGGGTTTGCGTTGGCGAGGTCGCCGTGCTTGGACAGGAAGTTGGCCGGGTGCGGCATGGTCGTGCCGCCATGGCAGTCGGTGCAGAAGCGGGAGGAGGCATGATAGGCGGTCGGATTGGCCTTGTTACTGGACGAATGGCAGGTGGTGCAGGACGCCGGGTTGGCGTTCGCAGCGGCACCGTGCTGCGCCAGGAAATTGTCAGGGTGAGGCATGGTCGAGGCATGGCAGCTCGTGCAGCTCTGGGCGCCCCCCGAAGCGGCGGAGGCCTGCGAGCCTGCCGAATGGCAGGACTCGCAGGTGCCGGTGGGGGCCTTCATCGCGACTTGACCGTGGGTAGAAATGAACGAGACGGGATGGGGCATCTGCACGCCGCTGTGGCATGCAACGCAAGTGTCCTTCGAAGCGGACGGGAAGTTCGCGGGCTGGGCGATCTGAGAATGGGTGCCAGCGCTCTCGTCGAGGTGGCAGGCGCCGCAGGCGCCGGTCTTGACGTTCTGACCATGGGTCTTGGTCCAGGTGGCAGTGTTCTTGTGGTCGGCGGGGGTCACACTGGCTACGTCGGTATGGCACGCGCCGCAGCTGGTGGAATCGATGACGGCGATCTTGACCTGCTTCTCAACGTGGCAGGTCATGCACTGTTCGTGCGCCTTGTCACGCAGGGCGGTGCCGGTCAGAACCGTGCCGTGGGCCGAATCGGTGTGGCATTCGGCGCAGGAGAGGCCGACCTTCTCGGTGTGCACAGCATGAGCGGCCTTGACCGTCATGGGCTTGCCCGGGGTACCCTTGGCCTTGGCGCCAGCGATGGGCGTCGGGACGACGTCCTTCATGATCGAATCCATCTGATCGGCGTGGCACTCTTCGCAGCGGGCGTCCGGCGCCTTCAGGGGGAGCGTGTGGATCGACTTGGCCTGGGTCTTATCGGCCATCACGTTGCCGCTCGCGTCAAGCTCATGCTTGACCCAGGCAGAATCGCTCTCTTCATGGCACTGCAGGCAGGCGACGCCGGAGTGGGGGCTCTTCTGCCAGGTTTCGGTCTCCTTCTCCATCGAATGGCAGGTACCGCAGTACAGCAACTTCTCGGGAATCGAAGGCGGCGCGCTCTGCGCCATCTGCCGTCCCATAAAGCCGACTACGAAAACCATGACCAAAGCGGCGCCAAACACCGGGAGCAGGAGGTAGAGTCGCTTTTTCATACTCGGTTCCTCCTTCCTAGTGGTGCTCATGCTCAGCGGGGTGGACGGGGAAGAAGCGGACGATGAAGTCGTACACGAGGATCATGATGGCGATGATGCCAACGCCCATGCCGATCTCCATCCAGTGCGGCGTGTAGTGGGTGCCCTCGGGCCGCTTCCAGCCGATCAGGCTGACGTTGAAGCGCATCAGGCTGGTGCCCACGAAGACGAACAGGGCGGCCCAGCGGAGGCCCTTGGCCGAGGTGCGGATCTTCGGTATCGCAAAGAGCACGAGCGGGATCACCGTGCCAATCACCAGATCAGTCCACCACAGCACCGAGTAGTGCCCGGAGGTGAAGAGCAGATTCAGTTCACCGGCGTAGGCCAGGTCGGCGAACTTGGCCACCAGGTAGAGGCCCAGGACCCAGGGAACGACCTTGGACAACCGGCTGAGGATGTCCAGTTCGAAGGGCTGCTTGTAGTAGTGGCAGCGGAGCGTCTCAATCAGAATGAGGAACGAGATGCCGCCCGTAATGGCAGTGATGAAGAAGAAGGGCGGAATCAGCGCCGTATACCACAGCGGATGCACCTTGCCAACTTCGGCGAGCATCAGCGAGCCAAGGGAGGACTGGTGCAGGGTGGAGAGGAGAACGCCGAGGATCATCAGCGGCAGGGTGATCTTGTGCATCGCATGGACGGCCTTGTTCCAGCCAAACTTCTCGAACATCACCGGTATGAACTCAAAGATCAGCACGGTGGTGTAGACCATGACGCACATGCCGACTTCGAACAGCGGCGAGTGGATGTTCCAGTAAATGATCAGGTGCCAGATGCGTTCCGGGCGGCCGAGGTCAAAGAAGAGGAGGAGAATGAAGGAGATGTAGCACAGCAGGCCGGTCAGGACCGCCGGGCGCACCAGCTTGTGGAACTCCTCTTTGCCGAAGATGTAGATGGCGGCGCAGAGGGTGAAGGCGGCACCGCCCGAGAAGACGCCGGTCAGCTTTTCGCCGATCCAGAAGCCCCACGATACGGAGTTGCTCATGTTGCTGACGCCGCCCATGCCATACATGAGCCGCCAGACGATCGTGAAAACGCCCACAGCGGCCAGAACCCAGATGATCGCTCTGCCCACGCTAAAGCGGGGCTGTTGCTGCGTGGTAGCCACGGGATGGGAGTGAGAGATCGTAGCCATGGCTATTCCTCCTTCCCGTGGTGCGAATGAGATTTGCTCTCCGCCGCGCCGGCCATGCGGCGCTGACGGAACTTGGTGATGGCGGTGACGCCCACGAGGACGCCGAGCCAGCTGGGAATGAACCATTCCATGCCCTTCATGACCGCTTCACTGACCAGTTGGGGCGGCTTGGTATCGGGCGAGGGGAAGCCCAGATCCTTAAATGGCACGTTGGAGAGTACGATGAAGGAGGTGCCTCCGGCTTCGTGCTCGCCGTACACGTGGTTCACGTAGCGGTCGGGGTTCTCCTGAATCCGCTTGTGGGCCTCGGCGAGCAGTTCGTTGCGTTCGCCGAAGATGACCGACTTGGCCGGGCAGGCCTCGACGCAGGCGGGCTGCTTGCCTTCCTTCTGGCGGTCGGCGCAGAAGTCGCATTTACGGATGAGGGCTTTGTCCAGCACGCCGCTGTCCCAGTCGAAGGCGGGCACGTTGAAGGGGCAGGCGTTCATGCAGAACCGGCAGCCGAAGCAGCGCTCATCCTTATAGATGACGGGGCCTTCGGGCGTCTTGACCATGGCGCCGACCGGGCAGACCGATTCGCAGGCCGGATCCTGGCAGTGCATGCACTGCTGGCGGCGGACTACCCAGGCCACCTTGGGACCTGCCGACTCGACAGGTTCACGGAAGGTGAGGAGGGCCTTTTCCGGCGGGAGTCCCTTGTTGGCCTGACAGGCCACTTCACACAAATGGCAGCCGGTGCACTTGGTCAGGTCATACAGCACGGCCGGCTGCGGGCCGGTGGGGGCCTCGCTCGAAGCGTGAGCCTTCTTTGCGGCGACCAGTCCGGCGACAGGGGCGAGCGCAAGTCCGGCACCCAGGCCTACGGCCCGTGTAACGAATTTGCGGCGTGAGATGCTCATGGCAGTACCTCCGGTACTCACAGGGATTGTGTAGATACAGCAGAATGGTTGTCACTTTGGGGCTGACGTGGCCTCCGAACAGTGTGGTCCTGTGCACCGCAAGGTGTCTGACGCCTCGCTAGGAAGAGGGTCTGTGAACGCCGTGTGTCAGAAGATCAACCAGAGCACCGAGCATCATGGTGAGCAGTGTCAGTAGAAACATCAACGGCACCTCCTTGCCCGAGCAGAGTAGCAGCGCAAAATAAATAGGCATGCACGGGATGCGCACATGCCTCCGGACTTAAAGCCTCAGGGCTGACGGGTTGCGTCCTTACCTCGGGGTCTGGCTATGAGGTTGTCGGACTACCGGGTGGCCAGGGTCCGTTCCGGGGCCAGGGTCTGAATCTGCGAGACGGTGTGCACCCCAGTCAGAGCCGGGAACTGGAGCACTACATAGCGCTTGCAGTGCCGGCAGAGAATCACGGCTGCCGGACCCTGCACACCCTGGGGGGCATCCTCGACGATCTGGGGCACTTGGGGCACGTTCTCCACCTGGCAGACGATCTTGCCGCACCGACAACGGATGCTCTGCATGCGGGCGACAGCCTCCTCACGAGCAAAATAAAGGGCATGCACAACCAAAACAGGTGTGCATGCCTCTGGACTGTAAATGCCTCTGGGCTGACTAAGTGTCTTATACCTCTGGGGTCAATGTGAAATTGTTCACGAAC
The DNA here is from genome assembly GCA_029239785.1 of Symbiobacteriaceae bacterium. Classification (GTDB taxonomy): domain Bacteria; phylum Bacillota; class Sulfobacillia; order Symbiobacteriales; family Symbiobacteriaceae; genus JARBUG01. Next base: position 23,345 of record JARBUG010000040.1, read on the forward strand.
CTATCGGAATAAAAAGCCCCTTGCTAGGGAGCCTCCGTGGGAACAGCAGTTGCATAGGCCACGCCGGTTACTGATGGAACCTGGAGCACCACATACCGCTTGCAGTGGCGGCACAGAATCACCGCTGAGGGGCCGGTGGAACCGCCTGCTTGTGGTGCGGCAACAACCCTGGGCGTGCCCGGCGTGTTCAGGACTTGGCAAACGATCTTGCCACACTGGCAGCGAATATCTTGCATAGGCGAGCCCCCTATCACCACCCAAAGTATAGCCTTATCTTCTTCTCAGGTTCTTTCTAGATTCGACCGAGAACCTTACGTTTTTCTAAGGCTCAGCAAATAGGTTCTTTGGTACTACTCAGAAGGAAATGGTGGTTCGGTGGTGGAAGTTTGCCAGCGAATGGGGGGTATACCTGTGCTATTCGGTGAGGACCAGGTGCTCCGCGCCAAACTGCTTCCCCCGCGGCCGCGCCGGCACACCCTGGCGCGGTCTCGCCTGCACCTGAAGTTGCGCGAGTCCCTGGAAGTGCCGCTTACGGTTGTGCAGGCCGGGCCGGGTTATGGCAAGACCACCGCACTGTGCAGCTTTTTGGCAGATCTGCCGTATCGCGTTGCCTGGTATTCGATTGCCGAGGGCGATGCAGACCCGCTGCCGTTTCTGCTGCATCTGATTTACGCGCTCCGGCTTCAGACGCCGCTTGTCGGTGAGAAGGCGCTGACCATTCTACAGGAAGGTGAAGGCCCCAACCGCCCTTGGCATTTGGCCGTGGAGGCGCTGATCAACGACATCGTCTTCTCCAGTCAGCCGGAAATGCTGGTGGTGCTTGACGATTTTCATCTGGTTGATCAGGTGCCGGCCATTCTGGCGATGGTGGAGCACCTGGTGGAACACATGCCGCCGCAGGTCCACCTGGTGGTGGCGAGCCGGCGGCGCCCTTCGCTGCCCAGCCTGCCCAAGTGGCGGGCCCGGGCCGAAGTGCTGGAACTGGGCGAGTCCGACCTGGTCTTCACGCCTGAGGAGGTCGAGGTGCTGTTCGCCGACCAGTACGGGGTCGACCTGAGCGACCAGCAGGCGACGCTGCTGGCGCGCCGGACCGAGGGCTGGATTATCGCCCTGCAGCTGATTTGGCAGAGCCTGCGCAAGGGCAGCACGCTGCGGCAGGTGTGGGAGCGGGGGCCGGACACGGTGGACGCGCTCTTTGCCTACCTGGCGCAGGAAGTGCTGGACCGGCAGAAGCCCTGGGTGCACCGGTTCTTGTTGACCACATGCGTGCTGGACCGGCTCGCGCCCGATGCCTGCGACGCCCTGGTGGGTGAGCCCGGTTCGGCGCAGGTGCTGGCCGCCCTGGAAGAGAACGGCCTGTTCATCCAGCACGTGGGCGGCGGAGCATACCGGTATCATCAGTTGTTCCACCAATTTCTGCGGGAACGGGCCGGGCGGGACAGCGAAACGTGGCGGGCGAACCACCTGACCGCCGCTCGGTATTTTGAGGCCGCCGCAGATTTGGAGGAAGCGGCGACGCATTACCTGGCGGCCGCAGACTTCGGGCGGGCCGCGGCCATTATTCATGATGCGGCGGCTTCCATGTTGGAGGCAGGCCGGGTGGAGGTGCTGGGCGGGCTGTTGGAGCGACTGCCGGCTGAGGCGTTTGCCCGGGAGCCCAAGCTGCTGCTGCGCCGCGGCGATGTCGACCGGCTAACCAGCAGGTTTCACACGGCGCTTGACTACTATCGCCGGGCCGCTGAGGGGTACCGGGCTGCGGGCGACCGCCAGGGGCTGTGCCTGGCCCTGCAGGGGCAGGCGCGCGTGTACCTGGATACGATTTCGCCTGGCGATGCCGAGGAACTGCTGCGTGAGGCGCTGCTGCTGGCCGATGTGCTGAGCGAGCGGGAGCGGGCGCAGTTGATGGCCCTGGTCGCCGAGAATGAGACCAACCGGGGGCGCCCCGATGACGCAGCCCGGTTTGCCAGCATGGCCGCCGCGCAAATGCCCCTGCGGGAAGACCTCGAGGTGCGGGCCGACCTGCGCACCGGGCGCCTGGCCGCTGCCATGGGCTCGCTGGAGCGGCAGGTTCGCCAGGGGCGGGCGGGCGCGAGCCATAGCCATCGGGAAGTGCCGCTGCTGATTTCGCTTTTGTCGGCGTTGCTGGGCGACCAGGAGCGGGCCGGCCGGGCCGCTGAGGAAGGGATTCAGACCGGCCGTGAGAAGCGCTCGCCCTTCGTGGAAGGGGTGGGCTTTATCCGCATGGGTCATGCCCTGCAGCTCAGTCCGCACAGCACGGTCGACGAAATCGCTGCGCAGTACAACCAGGCCATCGCCCTGATGGACAGCCTGGGCGTGGTGCGGGGCAAGTCCGAGCCCCTGGCCGGGCTGTGCATGCTCTACGGCCACCTGGCCGGCGACTGGGCCATGGCCCGGCGGTTTGGCACCGAGGGCGCCGACATTGCGGCCAAGGCCAGCGACCTCTGGTTCCACGGCTTCTGCCTGCTCAGCCTGGGGAGCAGCGCCCTGGTGTGCGGGCGCCCCGAGGCCGACCAGTACCTGGGGGAGGCGGAGGAGGCGTTCCTGGCCTCCGGCGATTCCCACGGGCTGGCGCTCGTCCGGCTCTGGAAGGCCAAGGCTGCCCGGCGGGCAGGCCACTGGGATGTGTTTGACGCCGCCATGGCCCAGGTGCTGAGCAGCACCCAGGCAAACGGTTATAGCTTTATCTTTACGAGGCGGACGCTGTACGGTCCCCGTGACCCGCAGGTGCTGATTCCGCTGCTCAGCGACGCCCAGAAGCGGGGCGTGAAGGCCGAGTATGCGGCCTGGCTCCTGGCCGAACTGGGCATTCCCAACGCCGAAAACCACCCCGGTTTCACCCTGCGCCTGCGCACCCTGGGTACGTTCCAGGTGTGGCGTGGCCGCCACGAGGTGGCGCCCCGGGAGTGGCAGCGGGAAAAGGCCCGCCAGCTCATGCAGCTCTTCGTCACCAATCGCAAGCGCATGCTGCAGAAGGAGCAGATTATCGACCTGCTCTGGCCGGATGCTGACGGCGATACGGCCCACCGGGACTTCAAGGTCGCCTTGAATGCGCTCTGGAGCGCACTGGAGCCGCACCGGGCGGCGCGCTCGGGCTCGTTCTACATTCTGCGGCAGGGAACGGCTTACGGCCTCAACCTGGCCTCCGGCTTCTGGCTGGATGCCGATGAGTTTGAGTCGCTGGTCTCCCGGGGGCTCGCCCTGGGCGCCCGGAGCCAGGATGCCGAGGCTGCTGCCCTGCTCCGCCAGGCGCTGGACCTGTACCAGGGCGATTTCCTGGAGGATGCGCCCTATGAGGACTGGTGCACCGAGGAGCGGGAGCGGCTTCAGGTTTTGTATTTGCGTGCTGCCGAGTGGCTCGCCCAGCATGCGTCACGGGAAGATGATTTCGAGGGCTGCATCCGCCTGTGCGACCGGATTCTGGCCCGCGATCACTGCTGGGAAGAGGCCTACCGGCTCCTCATGTACAGCTACTTCCGCCTGGGGAACCGGCCCAAGGCCATGCGCATTTACGATAAGTGCGCCAGCTGCCTCCAGCAGGAGCTGGGCGTGAAGCCCATGCCGGGCACGCACCAGCTATACGAACGCATCCGCCGGAGCACCGACGTGTAACTCTTTTGTGACTGCGGATATCTACGATACAGGTGATATGCGGAGTGAGGAGGAGACGCAGCTTATGCCGACAATCGAACTGGCCAATGGTCTTCCTATGTTCTACCGGGAGCAGGGCGCCGGCGACCGGGTGGTGCTGCTGATTCACGGCAATTCCGCCTCGTCGCTCTGGTGGGAGCGGGTCATGGCGAATCTGCCCGCGGGCGTGCGGGCCGTGGCGCCCGACCTGCGGGGCTGCGGCGACTCCGGGCATCCTGCCGAGCAGTGGTCGATGACCGATCTGGCGGAGGATATCTACCAGTTCACTTTGGCGCTCGGAATCGAGCGGGCGGTGGTCGTGGGTCATTCCCTGGGCGGCGGCGTGGCGCTGTACCTGACCGTGAACCATCCGACGCTTGTGGAGCGGTTGATGATTGTCAACTCGGCGCCGGCCGAGGGGCTGGTGACGCCGGCCGAGCGGTATCCGCAGTTGGAGATGGCGGTCAAGATGCCTGAAGTGCTGAAGATGGCCCTGGGCGCCATGATGCCTACGGCGCCCAAGGATGAGTACTACGCCCGGCTGCTGGAGGAGTCGCTGGCCAAGTCGGCTTCGGCCCTGATTCCCAACGGGCATGCGCTGGATCAGATGAACCTGACGGAGCAGGCAATGATGGAGCGGACCCAGGCCACGATTCCCGGGTCGGTGCTGGAGGTTTGGCCTGAGGTCGGGCATTCGGCTCCGGTGGAGGACCCGGTCCGGTTTACCCGGCGCCTGGTCGAGTTTATGGGGTAGTGCCTTTGTGAGCCACAGCCTAGTGCTGTGGCTCTTTCGATTTTGGCAGGCTATTCCTCGTTTCCCGCCGAAGTCCTTAACCTCATTACGATCGAGGTTGGTGAATTCACCATGCAATGTCCTAAGTGTCACCATGTGCACCCGGCTCCGGCCCGGTTCTGCGCACAGTGCGGGAGTCCTATGGGTGCGGGGCCGGCGCCGGGCGGGCCGGTGTTCGGCGGTCCCGGCCCCGGTTTTGCACCCGCCCCCCGGGCACGCACCGTCCTGGGCCTCCCCGTCCACATCTGGCTCTTCGCGGCGGCCGGCCTGGCCCTCATTGCCATGCTCCTTCCCTGGTACTCGTCCACCTACTCCGCCCGGGTCGACTGGAAAACCACCGGCTACGAATACTCCGACGGCTCCAGGTCCACCTGGCAGGTGCCGGAAACCTCCGGCTCATTCTCAGGCGGGGGTAATGGCTTTGGCTTCTTTCAGTTCCTTCTGACTGCCGGTATTGCCGGGCTGGCTGTCGCCTTCCGGGCAGGGGTGTGGCCCCGGTGGGCCAGCATCACCTTGGCTGTCGTTGCAGCGCTGGTGCTCTTCGTGGGCGCTGTCAATCTTGCGTCTGACCCGAATATCGGGCCGGTTCTCTTTGCTGTCGCCGGCGGTGTGGCGTTGCCGGCCGTGGTGCAGACCCTCCGGGGGCGGAGCGCTTAGCTTTCGCCCGAAACTGCCGCCCGACCGACAATCCCCGGGTCGCAGGCGCCTTCCGCCCGCCTTTGCACGGTGACATTCCGGTTTTCCACGCAGGAGCGGGTGGAGAGGTCGAAAGCCGCCGTTTGCGGCCCGGAATTCACCTCTCCGACCATCCGCGCACGCCTTCTCGAGGGCGAAGCATGCAATCCCGGGCGGAGCCCGAGGCAACCGCACCACGGCGACTGGCCGGACCCTGTACGAGGCGACCCATCTTGTCTCGAATCCTTGACCGGAAGTGAATGCCATGCAGATCATCTCGTGCAGTGCGCTGATTCTGAACAAGGCAGGCGACCAGGTTCTCATCAGCCGCCGGTCGGAGAACCGCCGCACGGCGCCCGGGCTCTGGGAAGTGATCGGCGGGCGCCTTGAGCACGGCGAGGAGCCAGAAACGTGCCTTCGCCGGGAACTGCACGAGGAACTGCAGGTAAGCCCCATCAGTCCGGTCCTTCAAAACGTCTATAGTTGCCTTTCCGAGGCCAACGGCGAGCCGGTGCATCTGGTCTCACTTGTCTACACCTGCCGTGTCGGCGGCACCCCAGTCCCCAACCCCCGCGAGATTGCTGAGTTGCGCTGGGTCGGCCCGGCCGACCTCGGTGGGCTTTCCTTCGCTGCCAACTGTCGGCAACGGGTGGAGGATTACTTCCGCTCGCGGCGCCCCGCCCCCGCCTACGCCCCATTCCACGCCTTCCTCGACCACTGGCACGGCGTGCGCATGGTCACCCTCGAACTCCTCTCCCGGTTCAGCGACGCCGACCTGGGCTTCCGCCTGGTCCCACAGTGGCGCACCACCGGTGAACTCTTCTACCACATCGGCGGACACCAGCACTTCGTGGCGCGCGGGGTGCTCCAGCGCCGCTGGCACGACCTCCCCGGTGAGCCGGACGAGCCTGACATGGCATCCACGGCGTCCTCGGTGGCTGGCCTCCGGGAGTGGCTCACCTACACCGACCAAAAGCTCCAGGAGTGGGCCGAGGCGGCGGACGCGGCCTGCCTGACCGATCTGCGCCCGGACAATCCCTGGCACGAGGGCATTCGGGGCTGGCTCTTGCTGCAACATCCCTACCAGGACGAGCTTCACCACCGGGGCCAGTTGTACGCCATCGCCCGGGTCCTGGGCAAGGAGCCGCCTATCGCCTTTGCAGAAGAGTACCCGGCTTACTGGTCGCCAAGAAAAGGACAGTAGCGGCCCCGTGGGACCCGGCAGAGCAGCGTGCCACAATCGCCGCCACCGAAGTGTGCACTGTAGCACAGTGCTCACACTCGGTGGCGTTGCCTTTCGGAAAAGGCCTGTGGTCTATCTTAAGACCCGGTCGCCCTTCTGGAAGGTTGGTTGCTTTCATTGGAGGCAGGGTTGCGTTCATTGGAGGCAGGGTTGCGTTCATTGGAGGCAGGGTTGCTTTCATTGACGGCAGGGTTGCTTTCATTGACGGCTGGGTTGCCTCCATTGGAGGGAGGGTTGCCTTCATTGGCGGCAGGGTTGCTTTCATTGGCGGCGGGTTGCCTCCATTGACGGCTGGGTTGCCTTCATTGGGAAATGGGTTCGCTTCATTGGCGGCTCGGTCGCCTCCATTGGAGGCTCGGTCGCCTTCATTGACGACCGCCCAAAAGGGGAGGACCCCCAAAATTCACGACCCAAACACCACGTAACTAACTTGTAACTGCCGAGCAACTCCTCACCCCTACCATGCAAACTAGGGAATTCAGCCAAGAGAGGTGCTCTCAATGACGACCGCCCGCCCGCACATCGGCGTGGTCAGCACCGGGATTTACATCCCCGATACCCACCACACCGCCGCTTACATCGCCCAAGAATCCGGCGTTCCCCTCGACGTTGTCGAGAAGAAGATGGGCATCACCCAAAAGCCCGTCCCCGGCCCCGAAGACGGCACCGCCGCCATGGGCATCAAGGCCGCTCAAATGGCCGTCGCCCGCGCCGGCCTCGCCCCCACCGACATTGACCTCGTCATCTACATCGGCGAAGAGTACAAGGAATACCAACTCTGGACCGCCGGCATCAAAACCGCCTACGAACTCGGCGCCACCGGCGCCTGGGCCTTCGACGTCCAGCTCCGCTGCGGCACCTGGGTCCTCGGCATGAAGCTCGCCGAAGCGCTCATGATCAGTGACCCCGCCATCAACACGGTCCTCCTGGCCGGCGGCTACCGCAACGGCGACTTCATCGACTACAAGAACGCCCGGGTCAGCTTCATGTACAACCTCGGCGCCGGCGGCGGCGCCATGATCCTCAAGAAGAACTACGGCCGCAACCGCGTCATCGGCTCCGCCATGGTGGTTGACGGCTCCCTCTCCGAGACCGTCGGCGTTCTGGGCGGCGGCACCAAGGCCGGCCTCCACAACCACGACGACGCACTCTACCAGCTGGACGTGCTCGACCCCGTCACCATGAAGACCCGCCTCAACGAGGTCTCCACGGCGAACTTTGTCAACTGCGTCAAGCGGGCCTGTGCCATCGAAGGCTACACCACCGCCGACATCAACTACTTCGCCATTCTTCATATGAAGAAGTCCGGCCACGACGCCCTCCTCGCTGAACTCGGCGTCCCCGCCGACCGCTCCATCTACCTCAGCGACTACGGCCACATTGGCCAGTTCGACCAGATTCTCTCCATTCACCTCGCCCTGGAGCAGGGCAAGATCAAGGACGGCGACCTCGTGGTCGGCGCCAGCGCCGGCGTCGGATACGCCTGGGGCGCCACCGCCATCAAATGGGGCCCGGTCGAGGAGGCCTAACCCACCATGCAGACTGAAACCTGGCACGACATGTACCGCCGCAAGCTGACCTCCATCGATGAAGCGGTCGCCCAGGTCCCCGACCACGCCCAGATCGCCGTTGGCATGTGCTGCGCCGAGCCCCCCGGCCTGCTGAGCCGCCTGCACACCCTGCACGGCAAGCGGACCGACATTCGGGTCCTCGCCGCCCTGCTGATGCGCCAGTACGACTGGATCGCCAAGCCGGAGTACGCCGACACCTTCAAGCACGAAGCCTGGTTCTACGGCGACGCCGCCCGGCAGGCTACCAAGGCCCACGGCCAGGTAACGGTGATTCCGAACAACCTGCACCGGGCCGGCAAGGACCGGTTCGAGGCGAAGCCTGTCAACGTGCTCTTCCATACCGTCTCGCCCATGGATAAGCACGGCTACTTCTCGATGTCGCTCTCGACCTGCTACGAGCGGTGGGTGCTCGAAACCGCCGACCTCGTCATCGTCGAAGTGAACGAGAACACGCCCCGCACCTTCGGTGACACCATGCTCCACATCAGTCAGGTCAACTGGATTGTGGAGAACCACGTGCCCGTGGTGGAGTTCCCCAACATCACCCCCGGGCCCGAGGAGCAGGCAATCGCCGGCTACGTCGCCGACATGATCGAAAACGGCTCTACCATTCAGCTTGGCATCGGTGGCATTCCCAACGCCGTCGCCACCTTCCTGAAGGATAAGCGTGACCTCGGCGTCCACACCGAAATGGTCGTCGATGCGATGCTGGAACTCTACGAAGCCGGCGTCATCACCAACGCGCGCAAAACGCTCGACAGATACAAAACGGTAGGTTGCTTCGCCGCCGGCAGCCGCCGCCTCTACGACTGGCTGGACGATAACCCCGCCGTGGAGATTCGCGACGGCAACTACACCAACGACCCCTACAACATCGCCAAACAGCCGAAGATGGTCTCCATCAACACGGCTATTTCGGTCGACCTGACCGGCCAGGTCTGCTCCGAGTCCCTCGGGCCGGTGCAGTACAGCGGCACGGGCGGCCAGCGTGACACCCACGTCGGCTCCTGGATGAGCGAGGGCGGCAAGGGCATCATCTGCCTCCGCTCCACCGCCAAGGGCGGCACCGTTTCGACGATTACGCCCATGCTGGCGCCGGGCTCAATCGTCACCATGACCCGCAACGACCTGGACTACGTCTGCACCGAGTATGGCGTGGCCCGCATGCGCGGCCTCTCCGCCCACGACCGGTGCGCCAATCTGATCAAGATCGCCCACCCGAACTTCCGCGACCAGCTCAAGGAAGAGGCGCAGAAGTACGGCTGGCTCCCCCGGAGGTGAGGCGCATGAACCTGCACTACCGCTGGCAGGGCAAGGAAGATGGCCCGGTCCTGGTGCTGATCAACGGGCTGCTGACTGACCTGTCCAGTTGGAACGGACACTTGCCGGCCTACACCGACCACTTCCGGGTGCTGACCTATGATTGCCGGGGGCAGGGTCAGAGCGACAAGCCCGAGGAAGGTCCCTACACACCGGAGCAGCACGCCGAAGACCTTCACAACCTCCTAACGCAACTCAACCTGACCAACGTCGCACTCCTCGGTGTGAGCAACGGCGCCTGCATCGCGCTTCAGTTTGCCGCCAGATGGCCCGAGCGGGTCACCGCCCTGGTGCTGGCCAACGGCTACGGCCGGGCCGACACCGCCCTCAAGGTCAAGCTGACCAGCTGGCTGAACGGCATGGAAGCCGGCGGCGGTCCCCTCCGCTTCGATATCTCCAGCCCCTGGATCTGGGGCGCCTCGTACCTCAACAAGCACTACGAAGCGCTCAAGCCCTGGCGGGAGAAGGGGTCCGCCCTCCCCGTCTACGCCGTTCGCCATTTGATCGCCGGCGGCATGGAGCACGACGTGCTCGACCTTGCCGCCAACATTACCTGCCCCACACTCCTCCTCACCGGCGATGAAGATGTGCTTACGCCCGTCAGCTACAGCCACGACCTGCAGCGCCGGATCATCGGCAGCCAGATCGTCATGCTGCGGGAAGCGGGTCACTGCATGTTCCTGGAACAGCCGGCCCAGTTCACGCAGGCGGCTGCACAGTTCCTGACCCGGAATCTGCTGTAAACGGGGGAGAGACGGTGGGAGAGCCTCTAATCGCATCATTCGTCGTTCGGATTTACGCCGACGCCGAGACGGCAGCCGACCAGGGCCCCTGGCGGGTGACCGTACGCCACGTCCAGTCCGACGAGGAACGCCAGTTCACCAGCCTCGAGGACGCCGCAACATTCATGCAGCAGTTTGCGAAGGAGGTACCTGTTCGTGGATAAGGAACTGCAGGGCAAAGTAGCGCTCATTACCGGCTCCGCCCGAGGCCTGGGCAAGGCGATCGCCATCGAGCTAGCCACCAAGGGCGCCGATATCATCATCAACGACATCCCGCCCATGGCGGAAGTGGCCGAACAGACCGTCGCCGAACTCAAGGCGATGGGCGTAAACGCCAAGTTCTACCCCGGCTTTGTCAACAACGAGGAAGATGTGAACCGCATGGCCGCCGAAGTGGGCCAGGTCGACATTCTCGTCAACAACGCCGGTATCAACCGTGACGGCCACATGCGCAAGTCGAACAAGCCCGACTGGGACGCCGTCATCGACGTCAACCTGACCGGCCCGTTCCTCTGCAGCAAGGCGTTTGTGCCGCTCATGGCCGCCCGCGGCTGGGGCCGCATCATCAACATTTCGAGCTACGTCGGCCGCACGGGCGTGTTCGGCACCCCGTACTACGCCGCTTCCAAGGCCGGTCTGATCGGCCTGACCAAGGAAGTTGCCATCGAGTTCGCCAAGAAGGGCGTGACCGTGAACGCTCTCGCCCCGGGCTACATCCTGACCGAGATGATGCTGAAGTACCCGCAGGAGTACCAGGACAGCATTACGGCCAAGATTCCCTGCGGCTACTGGGCCAAGCCCGAAGACATCGCCTACTGGGCCGGTGTCTGCGCCTCGCCCCGTGCTCACTACATGACCGGTGCCGTCATTGATTGCAACGGCGGCTGGTATATGTAAGTAAGGTTCCGATTCACAAGTTCTTTAAGGGGGATACCAGGGTGAAACGCTTCATGGCAGGACTGCTCTCGCTCGTCATGGTTGCTGGCCTCGCCGCCGGTTGCTCCGAGCCCGCCAAGGACACCACGAAGGCGCCGGATACCGCACCGGCCGCTACCACTCCCGCTGACCAGCCCAAGAAGGTTGAAGTTCCCGGCGTCACCGACACCACCGTCAAGGTTGGCGGCTTTGCCGCCCAGTCCGGTGGCGTCGCCCCGATCGGCATTTCGGTCCGCAAGGGCTTCGAAGCCTACATCAAGTACGTCAACGACGCCGGTGGCGTCCATGGCCGCAAGATCGAGATCGTGAAGGTCGTCGACGACGAGTTCACCGCCGCCAAGGCCCTCGCCGCTTCCAAGGAACTGGTCGAGTCCGACAAGGTCTTCGCCATGGCGCCCGTGCTGGGCACCCCGGGCGTGCAGGCTTCCATGGACTACTGGGTCGAGCAGAACATTCCCGTCGTCTACCCGATGACCGGCATTGAGCAGACCGCCCACCCGGCCAAGAAGAACGTCTTCGCCGTTCAGCCCAACAACTACGACGAGGCGAAGATCCTGACCCAGTACGCCATCCAGGACCTGGGCAAGAAGAAGGTCGCCGTGCTCTGGCAGAACACCGACATGGGCAAGCAGGGCCTGAAGGGCGTTCAGGACCAGGTCAAGGCTTCGGGCGGCGAACTGGTTTATGAAGCTGCCCACGAACTGAAGGCCGTTGACTTCGCCACCCCGGTGCTGAACGCCAAGGCCAAGGGTGCCGAGGCCGTCATTCTCTACACCACGATTGCCGAGAGCGTCGGCATCATGAAGGAGATGCAGAAGCAGGGCCTGACCGCCGTGCCCCTGACCTCCTACGTCAACGCTGACCCGGTTAACCTGCCCAAGCTGGCTGGCGACGCCGCTGTTGGCCTGATCACCGGCGGATGGGTGCCCGTGGCCGATCCCAACAGCCCTGACATCAAGAAGTTCAACGAAGTCTACGGCAAGTACATCATCGGCGCCGACGGCAAGCCCGAGGCTCCCAACGCCTACTCCACCGCCGGCTGGATCGCCGCCGAGCTGCTGGTCAAGGGCCTGCAGGACGCCGGCAAGGACCTCACCCGTGAGAAGTTCGTCGCCGCTCTTGAAGCCCTGAAGAACTGGAACGGCATCATGGCCAAGGACATCTCCTACGGCCCTGGCGACCGTCGCGGTTCCACCGCCTTCTACCTGAACAAGGTCGAGAAGAAGGACGGCAACATCGTGATGCTGCCGATCAACACGCAGCCGTACCGCCTGAAGTAGTACCCGGAGGCAGGGGGGAGGAGCAGTTCCTCCCCCCGTGCTCCTAGGAGGGCATATCGCATGATTTTGGCCCAGCAGATCATCAGCGGTCTGGCGACCGGCTCCCTCTACGCCCTGGCCGCCCTGGGTCTCGTACTGATCTTCAAAACGTCCGACGTGGTGAACTTCGCCCAGGGCGAAATGGCCATGTTCGGCACGTTTGTCGCCTTTACACTTCTCACCTCTGTCGGTCTTCCTTTCTGGGGCGCCTTCCTGCTGGCGCTGATCTTCGCCGCGATCTTTGGCGCCGGTATTGAGCGGATCGTGCTGCGGCCCTTGGCCAAGGCGCCGCTCATTAGCGTGATGATCGCCACGCTCGGCCTCTTCCAGATCATCAACGGTGTCGCCGGCTGGATCTGGGGCTACGAGTTGCAGCCGTTCCCCACCGCATTAAGCGGTGCGCCGATCACCGTTGCTGGTATCGTGTTCACCATGCAGAACCTGATGAACATCGGCGTGGCTATGGTGATCATGTTCGGGTTCTTCCTGCTCTTCAAGTTCTCCATCCTTGGTGTCGCCATGCGGGCCGTGGCTGAGAACCGCACGGCTGCCAAGCTGATGGGCGTTCCCACCGACCGGATCCTGGCCCTTACGTGGGGCCTGGGCGGCATCCTGGCAGCTACCGCCGGCATTCTTACCGCCCCGGTCACTAACCTTGACATCAACTTTATGGCCACCCTGCAGATCAAGGCCTTCACCGCCGGCGTGCTGGGCGGGTTCACCTCGCTGCCGGGCGCCGTAATTGGCGGCCTCGCCCTGGGCGTGCTGGAGAACCTGGTGGGACAGTGGAACTCCCAGCTCCAGACCCCCTTTGCCTTCGGGTTGATCGTCCTGGTACTTGTCATTCGCCCTGCCGGCCTGCTCGGCACCATCCAGAAGAAGAAGGTGTAGCCCATGGTCAAGAAACTGCCGGCCCTGGTAGGACTTGCGGTCTTGCTGGTGCTGCCCCAGGTGCTGGGAGCCGAGTATTCCTGGCTCGTCCTGCTGCTCAACCGGGCCCTGATTTTCGCCATCATGGCGATCGGCCTCAACCTGCTGACGGGCTTTGCCGGTCAGATCTCTATCGGTCACGCAGCTTTCATGGCTGTGGGCGCGTTTACCTCGTACGGCCTGGGCAAGTTCGTAGGCATTCCGTTCTGGGGCGCCCTGCCCATCGCCGGTCTGGCGGCCGGCCTGGTCGGATACGCCCTGGGCTTCCCGGCCCTGCGCCTGTCGGGCCATTACCTGGCCATCGCGACCCTGGGCTTCGGCGTGGCTGTGCCTCAGGTGCTGAACCTCTGGGAGTCGCTGACCGGCGGCTGGACGGGCGTCAAGCCTGCGGCGCCGTACCTGCTCGGCATCTCCTTCCGGGAGGATCGGCCCTTCTACTACCTGATCCTCATTGCCCTATTCATCATGGCCGGGTTGGCAGTCAACCTCATCAAAAGCCGCACCGGGCGTGCCTTTATCGCCCTGCGTGACAGCGAGGTGGCGGCCCAGGCCATGGGTATCAGTCTGACCAAGTACAAGACCCAGGCCTTCGCCCTGTCGGCCTTCTACGCCGGCATTGGCGGCAGCCTGTACGCCCACATGATCAACTATATTTCGCCCCACGACTTTGGCAGCGGCATCTCCATGGAACTGTTCACGATCATTTGCCTGGGCGGCTTAGCCTCGGTCAACGGCTCAATCGTGGGCGCCATCTTCATGTCGTTCCTGCCCAAGCTGACGGAGCGGATTTCGCTGGTCATCCAGAAGTCCGGCGCCTTTGAGCACTCGCACTTCCTGCAGAACGTCTTCAAGAACTTCAACCAGGTGCTTACGGGCATCATTCTGATTCTGGTCGTGCTCTATCTGCCCATGGGTCTTGTGGACCTGTGGCGGAAGACGAAAAACCTCTTCACAGCCAAGGGGGTGAAGTAGTATGGCAATCCTTGAACTGAAAGGCGTTACCGTCCGCTTTGGCGGCCTGGTGGCTGTCAACGCGCTCGACCTGTCGGTGGAGCAGGGGTCGATTCATGGCTTGATCGGGCCGAACGGCGCCGGCAAGTCGACCGTGTTCAACGTGCTGAGCCGTTACTACGATCCCGCCGAAGGCACGGCCACGTTTGAGGGCAAGGACCTGCTCGGCGCCCAGCCCCACGACGTGATCAACCGGGGCATCGCCCGCACGTTCCAGAACGTTGAGCTTTTCAAGGGCCTTTCCGTCATGGATAACCTGATGGTCGGGCAGCACCACAACTTCAGGTACGGCCTGCTGCCGGCCCTGCTGTCTCGCATATTGCCTTCCGTCAAGCGGGAGGAGGCCGAAAAGCGGGCCAAGGCGCTGGAAGTGCTGGAGTTCCTGGGCATCGCCGCCTATAAGGATGCGTTCCCCGCCTTCTTGCCCTACGGCATTCAGAAGCGGGTCGAGTTCGCCCGTGCGCTGGTCAGCCAGCCCAAGCTGATTCTGCTGGACGAGCCCGCCGCGGGCATGAACGAGCAGGAGACGCACGATCTGGCGCAGCTAATCCGCATCATGCGCGACAAGTACAAGACCACCGTGCTGCTGGTCGAGCATGACATGTCGCTGGTCATGTCGATCTGCGAGCATATCACCGTAATGGAGTTCGGCCGAAAGATCGCCGACGGCACCCCGGCCGAAGTCCAGAACAACCCCGCCGTCATTAAGGCCTACCTCGGCGAGGAGGAGGAGGCCGCCAATGCTTAAACTGCAAAACATCAGCGCATCTTACGGCAAAATCCGTGCTCTGGACGGCGTCTCCCTCGAAGTGCCCGACGGCAAGATTGTCACCCTGCTGGGCGCCAACGGTGCCGGCAAGACCTCGACCCTGAAGGTCATTACCGGCCTGCTCCACCCCACGGGGGGCACCGCCGTGTTTGACGGCCACGACCTGACCCGGTCGGCGACCCACGCGATCATCCCCATGGGCGTGGGCATTTCACCCGAAGGCCGCCAGATTTTCACCCACCTGACCGTGGCTGAGAACCTGAAGCTGGGCGCCTACACTCGGAAGGACGGGGCCGGGGTCAAGAAGGACTTCGATTGGGTCCTGAAGCTTTTCCCCCGGCTGGCCGAACGGGTCAATCAGGTGGCCGGCACGCTCTCGGGCGGCGAGCAGCAAATGCTGGCCATCGGCCGGGCGCTCATGGCCCGCCCGAAGCTGCTCCTGCTGGACGAGCCCTCCCTGGGCCTCGCCCCGCTCATCGTGCGGGAGATTTTTGAGATCATCAAGCAGGTGAATGCCGAGGGGACGAGCGTCTTGCTGGTTGAGCAGAACGCCAACCTGGCCCTGCGGGTGGCCCACTACGCCTACATCCTCGAGGTGGGGCGCCTGGTCATGGAAGGCCCTGCAGCCGAGGTCCGGCAGAACCCCGAAGTGAAGCGGATCTATTTGGGCGGGTAACATCAGCAGAAGAGAGGCGGGCCATGGCGGCCCGCCTCATTCCATATGCCCCACCCAACCGTTCATCTGGAACCGGGCCCGACCGTCGTCCCCCCGCTCCAGCGTGAAGATGCCCTGGCTGCACACAAACTGGGTGTTGGTGTTGAGCGGGCGGCAAAGAACCTCTTGTTCGGCCATCCAGGGGAAGTTGGCCCACAACTGGCTGCCTTCCAGCCGCAGGGTCACCCGGGCATCCGCGACGGGTGCGAATGTATATGTACCAACGAACGGCGAGACAGCCGCTGGGCTCAGTTGGAAGGCCGGGTCGAACGGAAACCTGGCCCTCGCCTCGCCGTCAACCATGAGAAAGGGGGCTGGCCCTGCCGCCCGTGACGGCACAAACCCGAGGGATACGCAGCCGCGCGGCCCGTTGGCGAAGTAGGTACGCTGGCTGTGGGCCGCCAGGGGGAAGGGCCCGTGGCCCAGGTCGGCGGTCAGGTGGTGGCCGTCCTCAGACACCGCCACCGTGGCCAATCCGTCCGTTGGGTGGATGTAGGTGCCAACAAAGCCGGGCCAGACCGAGCGGTCGGGCACCGCAACGGCCACCGGCTTGACATCAGTGGGCAGCCCAAGCAGGGAGTCCAAAATGCGCTGGGCCAGGGGACGCAGCAGGTAGGGCGAATCGATCTGGTTCGCCAGCAGGATGACTGCCGCCCCGGCCTCAGGCGCCATGTCCAGAATGGACCCGAAGGTGCCGATTTTCCCTTCGTGGCCGATCAGTTGCAGCCCTTTGTAAGACCGCCGGAAGAAGGTCAGACCGTACCCCGCACCGTCCATCGTATACCGGGAAACCTGCTCACTCTGCATGAGGTCGACCGAGGCAGGCGAAAGGATCTGTCCGCCGCCACCCATCTGCATCAGG
Source organism: Symbiobacteriaceae bacterium (assembly GCA_029239785.1). Classification (GTDB taxonomy): domain Bacteria; phylum Bacillota; class Sulfobacillia; order Symbiobacteriales; family Symbiobacteriaceae; genus JARBUG01. Next base: position 39,919 of record JARBUG010000040.1, read on the forward strand.
GCGAAGCGGGCCAGGTCGGACACCGTGGAGACGGCACCGGCGGCCGGTCGAATACCGGGGTTCTCCGGCAGATCGAAGTGGGTCTCCGTCATGCCCAGGGGTTCCAGCACCAGGCCACGCACCAGGTCGTCAAACGGCCGGCCCGATGCCACTTCGGCGATGTGCCCGGCGAGAACCAGACCCGGGTTGCTGTACAGGAAGACGGCGCCGGGCTCCGCAACCAGGGGCAGTTGGGGAAACTCTTCCCGTACATACGCTTCAATGGTTGCCCGAGAAGGACCCATCGCGTAGGGGGGCAGCGCGGGCAGCCCGGCGGTGTGGCTGAGCAGCATTCTCAGCGTGACCGTGGCCTCCCGGCTGAGTCGGAGCCATGGCACATAGCGCTCTACCGGCACATCCAGGCCCAGGGCGCCGGACTCCACGAGCCGCATAATGGCCGTGCCGACCAGCGGCTTGCTGACCGACCCGATGCGGAACGGCGTCTCAACGCCGAAGCCCCTGGCGTACCGCAGGGCGCCCTGGCTCACGACGCCCACCGCCAACCCTGGAATGCCGTGCGCTTCCAAGCACCCCTGCACGAGTTCTTCGATCTGGCTGGCTACGAACAATGCAGTGTTCCTCCTCTGTTGATGCAGCAAGTACGTTCCTACCATACGGATAACTCATGAAAACAGAAAGACTGTTTCTTTTCCAAGATACGACGTATAATGAAGACGAACCGGTGATCAGGGCTCGCCCTGACCACCGGTTCTTGCTTTCCAGTTATGCCTTCAGATGCCGCAGCAGGAAGTTGCTCAGCAACTCGAAGCTTCGCAGCTGGTTCGTTCGCTTCGTAAAGCCGTGGCCCTCGTCCTCGAAGACCACGTACTCGACTTCACGGCCCAGTTCCCGCAGTCGCTCCACCATCTGATCCGACTCGGCCCTGACCACCCGGGTATCGGTGGCGCCCTGCATGACCAGGAGCGGGCACTTGATCTGATCGGCATAGGTAATGGGCGACCGCTCGACCAACAGCTCCCGGTCCTCCTCAGGATCGCCAATCCAGGACTTGATCACGTGCTTCCAGGTGGGCGGCCCACTGGCGGCAAACGTCACCAGGTTGGCCGGGCCGTAGAAGTCCCCGGCACAGGCCCAGTACCCAGGCAGCCGGGCAGCGCAGCTAAGCGTTGCGAAGCCGCCATAACTTTGCCCCCACACGCCCAGCTTACTGCCGTCTACCCAGTCCAGCGACTGCAGGTAGCGGGCGCAGGCCTCCAGGTCCTTCAGGTCGCCGCCGCCCCAGTCCCGATGCACCTGCTTCTGCCAACTGATGCCGAAGCCGGTGCTGCCCCGAACGTTGGGCGCCAGCACGGCCACCCCCTGGCTGAGCAGGTACTGGTAGAAGCCGTTGTACCGGTACTCCGGTCGCTCCTGGATCTCCGGGCCACCGTGCACCGCCAGGAGGGCGGGCACCGTTTCGCCGGCCTTGATGCCATGCGGCCGGTACAGCCATGCCGGAATCTTGAGGCCGTCAAAGGCTTCGACCTCCACCAGTTCGGGCGACACGAAGGTGTCGGCCGGCAGGTTACCGAGCATGGAGGGCGTCAAGAGCCGCAACTCCTGGCGGTCCAGATCAACCACGTAGATCGCTGCCGCCTGATTACTGCAGTTCATGGAAAGGAAGAGGCGGCGGCGCTCATCGTGGGTTGCGAACCGGAGATTGCCGACGACCCCCTTCGGCAGTTCTGGCAAGGGGAGCTCGCAACCGGTGGCCAGGTGGACCACACGCAGCCGGCTGTTTCCAGCTTCGTTGATGCAGTAAGCCATCAGACCGTGCCGATGGGAGACAGCGAGCCGCTCCATGTCCCAGTCAGCGGTCAGCACGATCTCCTTTTGCCCGGACGCCACGTCGCAGTAGCCCATGCCCATGAACTCCCGGCCATCGTTGGTGAAAAACCAGAATCCCTTGCTGTCTCCCCGCCAGGCGCCCGGGAAGTACGAGGCCTGGCGCCCGGCATGCTCAGTCAGGTTGCGGGCCTCGCCCGTGGCCGCGTTGATCACCCAGAGATCGTGGTTCGTGTTCGACATGGGCTGCACGGCCAGAAGGTGCGTACCGTCTGGCGAGAACCAGGCGGGGTACATGAGGCGGCCGCCGGGCGTCAGTTGCCGGGTTTCCCCGGTCTGCAGATCCCGCAGGTAGATGTCCATATCCCGAGGCGTGGTGGCATTCGCACAATAGGCCAGGTACCGGCCATCCGGCGAGAAGCAGCCAAGGCCGTGGCGTACGCTGGGCAGGTCGGTCGCCTGCACGGGCCAGCCGCCCTGGGCGGCCATCAGGTACACCTGGTTCACCTCACTGCCTTTGGGGTCCGCCAAAAAGGCGATCTGGCGCCCATCCTCGGAAACGACCAGATCACGGACGCTCTCCTCGCTGAACTGGGTCAGCTGCTCCGGCCAGCCGCCTTCGGCGGCGACCCGCCACAGGTTGAACTGTCCGCTGCTATCGGCAATGAAGTAGACGGCGTTTCCATCGGGAGCCGGCTCAAAGCCGGTGATGCGGCGGGTGGCGGCAAACTGTGCAAAGGTGAATCGACTCATGGAACTCGCTCCCCTCAAGCATGTTTGCACTGACTATATCAGCACGAACCACCTGCCAGATACGCGGCGAACTCCCTGTTTCCGCCCAAAAGGAAAGGACCAGGGAGAACTCCCTGGTCCGTACGCACGCATCAGACTACTTACCCTCGAGCCGGTCGCAGTACACGTGCATGGCTTCCTTCATGAAGGCCGCCAGGCCGGTCGCGTACTTGTCGATGTTCTTGGTGAACCGCTCATCGGCCACGTACATATCGCCCAGGCCCCGGAAGACCTCCGTCGAGCACTGGTAGAACCACTTGTTGATCTGCTCATGCCACTGCCGGACCCATTCCTGGACCTCCGGGTCGGCGGGGTCCCGGTCCATCACGCTGACCAGACCCTGATAAACCGCACCGGACTCCTGCTGAATCTGCGCCCAGTCCGCCTTGGTGTACTTCTTGGTGCGCTGTTCCGACTGCCGGTACTCCTCGCTGTGGCCCCAGCGCTGCCGGGCCTCTTCCTCGTACTTGGTATGATCAAAGCCCTCGAACATATCCTTCTCAGCCATCTGAATACCCCTTTCCATCGCTTCCAGTGTCCGGTCCACCGAATGAATCAGCTTTTCGATCCGATTCTGCCGTTCGGCCAGCAACTGCCGGTGTTCCAGCAGCGCCCGCTTCCGATCGAACCCGGGACTGTCGATGATCTCCTTGATTTCATGCAGCCCAAACCCCAGCTCTTTAAAATAGAGCACCTGCTGCAGCCGCTCAAGGTCGCTCTGCGTATAGAGCCGGTAGCCGGAGGCGCTCACCTGAGCGGGCTTGAGCAGCCCGATCTCGTCATAGTGGTGCAGTGTGCGGACGCTGATGCCGGCGAGTTCAGCGACCGCCTTGACCGTGTGTGCCACTGTGATCACCTCCACGTCTTTACCCTAAACTATCACGTTACGTGAGGGTCAACACCTTTTGCGAAAAAAAGTTCGAGCCCCCGGGTGTGCCGGGGGCTCGAATCGCGGATTAACCCTTCAGATGCTTCAGCAGGAAATCGCTCATTAGCTTGTAGCCCTTCAGTTGGTTCGTCCGCTTCGTAAAGCCGTGGCCTTCATCTTCAAAGACCAGATACTCCACCTGGCGGCCCAGTTCGCGCAGCCGCTCGACCATCATATCGGACTCTGCCTTCACGACCCGCGGGTCCGTGGCGCCCTGCACCACCATCATCGGGCATTTGATGTTGTCGACGTATGTGATCGGCGACCGCTCCATCAAGAACTCCCGGTCTTCGTCCGGGTCGCCCATCCAGGCCTTGATCATGGGCTTCCAGTGCGGCGGCACGCTCTTGCCGAAGGTGACCAGGTTGGCCGGCCCGCAGAAATCGCAGGCGCAGGCCCAGTAATCGGGCAGGCGGGTGGCGCAGGTGAGCGTGGCGAAGCCGCCGTAGCTGCCGCCCCATACTGCGAGCTTGCTGGCGTCGACCCATTCCAGCGACTGTAGGTACTTGGCGCACGACTCCATGTCCTTCATGTCGTCGCCGCCCCAGTCGCGGTGAATCTTCAACTGATAGCTGATGCCAAAGCCCGTGCTGCCCCGAATGTTCGGCGCCAGCACCGCCACGCCCTGGCTCAGCAGGTACTGGTAGAAGCCGTTGTAGCGGTACTCCGTGCGCTCCTGGGTCTCCGGGCCGCCATGAATGGAAAGGACCGCCGGTACCTTCTCGCCGGGCTGAACGCCCTGCGGCCGATAGAGCCATGCCGGAATCTTGAGGCCATCGAACGCCTCGATATGGACCAGCTCGGGCGCCACAAAGACTTCGGCGGGCAGGTTGCCCAGCATCGACGGGGTGAGCAGCCGCAGTTCGGTGCGGTCGAGGTCGACCACGTACACGGCGTTCATCTGGTTGTAGCAGTTCATGGAGACGAACAGACGCCGCTGCTCATCCTGCCCGGCGAACTTCATCTGCGAAATAACGCCCTTGGGCATCGCCGGAAGGGCCACTTCCTGGCCGCTCTCGGTGTCGATTAGCACGAGCCGGCTGTTGCCCGCCTCGTTGATGCTGTATGCGATTAGCTTGCCGCCGCAGCCGACGGCCATGTCCTCGAGGTCCCAGTCTGACGTGATGATGTAGTTCTGCTTGTCAGCCTCGAGATCGTAGAGGCCGATGGCCAGATGCTCGCGGCCATCGTTGCTGAAGAAGTAGAAGGCCTTGCCATCTTTCCGCCACGAGTACGGGTAGTGCATAGCCTCACGCCCGGGGTGCGCCGTAAGGTTCCGGGCGTTACCCGTGGCCACGTCAATCAGCCACATGTCCTGGTTGGTGTTGCCCATGATCTGGACCGCCAGCATGTGCGTGCCGTCCGGTGAGAAGCTGGCGAAATCCATGAGGCGCCCGCCTTCGGTGATCTGGCGGACTTCGCCGGTTTGCAGGTCACGCAGGTAGATGTCGGTATCCCGTGCCACTGTGGCGTTGCCTGAGTAGGCCAGGTACCGCCCGTCAGGCGAGAAGCTACCCAACGAGTACTGCACATCGGGTCGGTTGGTGATCTGTTCCGGCCAGCCGCCCTGGGCATCCATGAGGTAAATCTGGTACATTTCGTTGCCGTTCACGTCGGCCAGGAATGCGATTTTACTGTGGTCTTTCGAAACGGTTGCCTGGCGGACGCTCTCGTTCGTGAAGAGCGTCAGCTGCTCAGGCCAGCCGCCCTCGGTCGGAACACGCCACAGGTTCAACTGCCCGCTGATGTCGGCCGTGAAGTAGACCGAGTTGCCGTCGGGCGCCGGCACGAAGCTGCCGATGCGTCGGGTTGCTGCAAACTGCTCGAACTTGTACTGGCTCACCTGATTCGCTCCTCTCGTGACCGGAATCACATACCCTTTCGTTCTCTCACTATAGATACCCTTGTGCATATTCGGAGCACGGCAGAAAAAGCACGGTCGGTAACCGTGGTGTAACTGGTGCGCAACTGTACAGGCATAGCATGAGGTTGCGAGAGCCACACAGGAGGTCGTTTTCCCATGCGTGAAGTCGTCATCGTTTCCGCTGCGCGCACCGCCATCGGCTCCTTTGGCGGTGCCCTCTCCGCCCTCCCGGCCCACGAACTGGGTGCCGTCGTCATCCGTGAAGTACTTCGCCGGGCTGGCGTCGAAGCCGGCGCTATCGACGAGGTCATTCTCGGACAGATTCTGACCGCCGGCGAAGGCCAGAACCCCGCCCGTCAGGCCGCCATCAAGGCCGGTATCCCCGTCAGCGTTCCTGTCACCAGCGTGAACAAGCTCTGCGGCTCGGGCCTCAAGAGCGTGGCCATGGCGACCCAGGCAATCCTCCTGGGCGACGCCGAGGCGGTTATTGCCGGCGGCCAGGAGTCCATGAGCACCGCTCCCTACCTGTTGCCCAAGGCCCGCACCGGCTACCGCATGGGCCATGGCGAAATCATCGACAGCATGATCTCCGACGGCCTGACCTGCGGCATGGAAAAGATCCACATGGGGATCACCGCTGAGAACATCGCCGAGCAGTACGGCATTTCTCGGGAGGAGCAGGACCAGTTTGCCGTGGCTTCCCAGAACAAGGCCGAGGCGGCGATCAAGGCCGGCCGGTTCAAGGATGAGATCGCCCCGGTCGTCATCCCCTCCAAAAAGGGCGATGTCACCGTCGATACCGATGAGTTCCCCCGCTTCGGCGCCACCCTCGATGGCATGGCCAAGCTGCGCCCGGCCTTCAAGAAGGACGGCACCGTCACCGCCGGCAACGCCTCCGGCATCAACGATGGCGCTGCTGCCGTGCTCCTCATGAGCGCTGAAAAGGCGGCCCAGCTCGGCCTGAAGCCCCTCGCCGTCGTGCGTGGTTACGCTTCCGCCGGTGTAGAGCCCCGCATCATGGGCATGGGCCCCGTGCCCGCCACCCGGAAGGCCCTGGCCAAGGCTGGTCTGAGCCTCTCCGACATCGATCTGATCGAGGCGAACGAAGCCTTTGCTGCCCAGTCTCTGGGCGTGGCCCGTGAACTCCAGTGGGATATGGCGAAGGTCAACGTGAACGGCGGAGCCATCGCCCTCGGCCATCCGGTCGGTGCGTCTGGCACCCGGATTCTGGTCACTCTGCTGCACGAAATGCAGAAGCGGGAGAGCCGCTATGGCCTGGCCACACTCTGCATTGGCGGCGGACAGGGCATCGCTGTGGTCGTTGAGCGCACGTAAAAAGTCTTGGGTCCCGGGAGTGTCCCGTATCAAGCGGGCACTCCCGCCCCTTTGGGATTGTCTTGTGAAAAATATCACAAAGATAGATGAGGTGGCATCATGTTTACACTGACCGAAGAACAGGAACTGATTCGCAACACCGCCCGTGAATTCGCCGCCCAGTATTGCGCCCCCATTGCAGCCGAAATCGATGACGAGGCCAAGTGGCCTGAAGAGTCCGTGGCCGCCATGGCCGAGCTCGGCCTGATGGGCGTTCCCTACCCCGACAAGTACGGCGGCGCCGGCGCCGACTACCTGAGCTACACCATTGCGGTGGAGGAGATCTCCCGGGTCTGCGCCTCGACCGGCGTGATTCTGTCGGCCCACGTCTCCCTGGCCTGCTGGCCGATCTACAACTTCGGCACCGAGGAGCAGAAGCTTCGGTACCTGCCCGACATGACCTCCGGCGCCAAGTTGGGCGCCTTCTGCCTGACCGAGGCGGGCGCCGGCACCGACGCCGGCAGCCAGACCACCACCGCCGTTCTGGACGGCGACTGCTACGTCCTCAACGGCAGCAAGGTCTTCATCACCAACGGCGATAAGGCGGACGTGTTCATCGTCTTCGCCATGACCGATAAGTCCAAGGGCACCAAGGGCATCAGCGCCTTCATCGTAGAGAAGGCGTTTGCGGGCGTCGCTGTGGGCAAGCACGAGCGGAAGATGGGCATTCGCGGCGCCCACACCACCGAGATCCTGCTGAAAGACGTACGCGTCCCTGCTGCCAACCGCCTGGGCAAGGAAGGTGACGGCTTCAAGGTCGCCATGGCGACCCTGGACGGCGGCCGCATTGGCATCGCGGCCCAGGCCCTGGGCATCGCCCAGGCGGCCCTGGATGAGTCGGTCAGGTGGGCCAAGGAGCGGCAGCAGTTCGGCAAGCCCATTGCCGCCAATCAGGGGCTCCAGTTCATGATTGCCGACATGGCGACCCAGGTGCAGGCTGCCCGGCACCTCGTCTACCATGCCGCCACCCTGAAGGATGAAGGCAAGCCCTACTCCAAGGAGGCCTCCATGGCCAAGCTCTTCGCCGCCGAAACGGCGATGCAGCAGTCGGTCAAGGCCGTGCAGATTCACGGCGGCTACGGCTACATCAAGGGCACCACCGCCGAGCGCCTCATGCGCGACGCCAAGATCACCGAAATCTACGAGGGCACGTCGGAAGTGCAGCGCATGGTGATTGCTGCCAACTGCCTGAAGTAAGGAGCGTTACACCATGCCGAACATCATTACGTGCTACAAGTGGGTTGTGGATGAGGCCGACATCAAGGTCGAAGGAAACGGCGCGCTCAACTTTGAGCGGGCCGGCCGGAAGATCAGTGAATACGACCGGAACGCCATCGAGGCGTCCGTGCAGATCGTGGAGGCCAACGGGGGCAGCGTCACCGCCGTCTCCCTGGGCGGGCCCGAGGTGAAGAATTCGGCCAAGGATTGCCTCTCGCGGGGGCCGGATAGGGCGATCCTCGCGCTTGATGCGGCGTTTGCCGATACCGACGCCGTCACTACCGCCCTGGGCCTGGTCCGGGCCATCGGCACCGCCGGCGCCTATGACCTCGTCCTCTGCGGCGAAGGCTCCGGCGACGTGTACGGCCAGCAGGTCGGGCCCCGCGTGGCTGAACTGCTGGGCATTCCCAGCATCACCTTTGTCAACAAGCTGACCGTCACGGCGACCGGGGTGGTGGCCGAGCGGAAGCTGGAAGATGGGGTGGAGGTAGTGGAGGCGGACTTCCCGGTGCTGGTCACCGTGCTGCCTGACCTGAACAAGCCCCGCATTCCCGGGCTCAAGCAGGTGATGGGCGCCGCCAAGAAGCCCGTCACGGTGCTGGACGCCGCCGCCCTCGGCCTGACCGAGGCCGAGCTGGGCGCCCGGGCCGAAGCCCGGGGCGTGAAGGCCCCGGCCAGCAACCGCAAGCAGGTCAAGGCCGAGAGCGTGACCGCCCTCGCCGAGGCCATCGCTGCCGCCCTGCGCTAACGAACACAGAGAGGAAGTGCCAGGAATGCCTGGAGTGATCGTATTTGCCGAGCAGCGCAGCACGCTGCTGGAACTGACGGGCGAGGGCCGCAAGCTGGCCGACTGGCTGGGCGCCACCTTGACCGCCGTCACATCTGACTCCGCCCAGGAAGCCGCCCTCGATGCCATCGCCCACGGTGCCGACGAGGCCGTGGTGCTCCAACTGCCTGCCGGCCAGCCCCTGGAGACTGCTGCCGCCGAGTTCGCGGCGTTGTGCGCGGACGCCGATCTGGTCCTGTTCGGCGCCACCCTGCGGGCCAAGGGGCTCGCCGCCCGGGCCGCCGCCCGGCTGGGCGCCCCCCTGGCCGCCGAGGCGCTCGCCCTGCGCCCCCAGGCGGGCGGCGCCCTGGAAGTGGACCGCATGGTCTACGGCGGCGGCGGCATCGCAACACAGTTGCTCCGCACCCGCCCCATGATGGTGACCATTCCCGCCCGTACCTTCCCGGTGCCCGCCGCCAGCCCCCGCAGCGGCGAAGTCCGGGTCATCGCCGTAGCGGCCGACGCCCGGGTCCGGGTCGTGGCGCAGCGGCCGCGCACCCAGCAAGGGACCGACATCGCCGAGGCGCCCGCCGTGGTCGGCGTGGGCCGGGGCGTTGCCAAGTCCGAGGATCTGGCCCTGGCCGAGGCCCTGGCCGGCGCCATGGGCGGCGCCGTGGGCTGCACCCGGCCCGTGGCCGAAGACCTCGGCTGGCTCCCCGAAGACCGCTACATCGGCATCTCCGGCCGCAAGGTCGCCCCGCGGGTCTATGTCGCCGTGGGCACCTCGGGCCAGGTCCAGCACGTCTCGGGCGTGCGCGACGCCAAGGTCGTCGTCGCCATCAACAAGGATGAAAACGCCCCCATCTTCAAGCACGCCGATTACGGCCTGGTGGCGGACCTCTACACCGCCCTGCCCGCTCTCACGGCGGAACTAAAGAAACTGCTCGGCTAAAGGAGAGTACCCCCCATGGCGGAAGAACGCATGCACGCCATCGTAGTCGGGGCGGGGCCGGCGGGCAGCGCCGCGGCCCTGACCCTGGCCCGGGCGGGCCTCGAAGTCGTCCTGATCGAACGCGGCGCCGCCCCGGGCGCCAAGAACATGACCGGCGGGCGCCTGTATACCCACGCGCTCAAGCGCCTCCTACCCGACAACTGGGCCGAGGCGCCCATGGAGCGCCGCGTCACCCGTGAACTCGTCACCTTCCTGACCGAGGAGAGCGCCATCTCCCTCGACCTCAAGTCGACCCGCATGGGCGACAACTCCTACACCGTGCTCCGCTCCCGCCTGGACGCCTGGCTGGCCGAACAGGCCGAAGCCGCCGGTGCCATGGTCGCCTCCGGCGTCAAGGTGGATGCGCTGCTGGTCGAAGACGGCCGGGTCGTCGGCGTCCGCTGCGGCGAAGATGAAATGTACGCCCACGCGGTCATCGTGGCGGAAGGCGCCAACTGCCTGCTCCCCCGGCAGGCCGGGCTCCGCACCAGGGAGATCGACCCGCACCACATCGCCACAGGCGTCAAGACCACCATCGAACTGCCCCGGCAGGTCATCGAAGACCGCTTCAACCTGAACCCCGGGGAGGGGGCGGCCCAGCTCTTCGTCGGCTCGCCGAGCGGCGGGCTGCCCGGCGGCGGCTTCCTCTACACAAACCAGGAGTCAGTCTCCCTGGGCCTGGTCATGACCGTGGCGGGCATGCAAAAGCACCAGGTGCGCCCCGCCGACCTCATGGAGGCCTTCCGGGCCCACCCGGCCCTGGAGCCGCTCCTGGCGGGCGGCAAGGTGGCGGAGTACTCTGCCCACCTCGTGCCCGAGGGCGGCGTCCACATGATGCCCCAGCTCGCCGGCGACGGCATCCTCATCGCCGGTGACGCCGCCGGGTTCGTCCTCAACCTGGGCTTCGTCATTCGCGGCATGGACTTTGCCATCGCCAGCGGCATGCACGCGGCCGAGGCCGTCATTGAGGCGGCCGCCAAGGGCGACTACTCGGCCAAAACCCTCACGGGATACGAGCAGCGCCTGCGCGACAGCTTCGTGCTCAAGGAGCTGGCGTTCTACCAGCGTGTGCCCGGATTCATCGAAAACACGCCGCGCATGTTTGGCACTTATCCGGCGCTCATCGAGTCGATTCTGACGCGCATGTTCACCGTAGACGGCACCACCGAGCCTGCACACCTGGCCAGCATGGCCCTCACCGAGATGAACGGCAAGGCCTCGCTCATGCAACTGGCAGGCGACGCCTGGAGAGGAGTGCGAGCGCTATAATGAAGCCCATGTCCATCGAAGACCGCCTCGGCGTTAACAAGTTCGCCGTAGACGAAGAGAACGCACATATAAAGGTAGATACCCAAATCTGCCGGACCTGCACGGACAAGCCCTGCACCTGGGCCTGCCCGGCGCTGCTCTACACGGTCTCCAACGGCGAGCTGAAGTTTGACTACGCGGGCTGTCTGGAATGTGGCACCTGCCGGATCATCTGCCCGCGGCCCGGCGCCATCTCCTGGGAATACCCCCAGGGCACCTTTGGCGTTCACTTCCGGTACGGCTAGCGCTAAGGAGGATACACAAATGAAGTACCAGGTTGGCGATAAGGCCTCGTTCACCAAGACCATCACGGAGACGGATGTCTACCTATTTGCCGGAATCACCGGCGACCTCAACCCGGCACACGTGAATGAGACATGGGCCAAGAACACCAGGTTTGGCGGGCGCATTGCCCACGGCATGCTCTCCGGCGGGTTGATCTCCGCCGTCCTTGGCATGCAGCTGCCCGGTCCCGGCACCATTTACATGGGCCAGACGCTCAAGTTCACCGCCCCCGTCCACATTGGCGACACGGTGACGGCGCAGGCCGAAGTCGTGGAGATCATCGATGGTAAGCGGCTGCGGCTTCACACCACGGCCACCACCCAGGAAGGTACCCTGGTGGTCGACGGCGAGGCACTTGTCATGCCGCCACGCGAGTAACTCCATCATTACGCATTAACTGAATTAGGATTGACGTACGCCGGGGTGTGGGGTAACATGAGAAACGTCCCTTCCACACCGCGGGGTAGAGCAGTCCGGTAGCTCGTCGGGCTCATAACCCGGAGGTCGAGGGTTCAAATCCCTCCCCCGCAACCAGCAAGCAAACCGGAGAACGAAAGTTCCCCGGTTTTTGCTATTCTGCTCCCATCCAAAGGAGCCGTTCCCTCCCGGTATCGAATGTTGACAGGGTTTTGCGCGCGTGGTAACTTGTATAAGCATGGTTTCGAGGGAGATGAATCCCTCTTCGATGGGAGGTGTCGCTAAATGGCTAAGGCAGGCGCTCGGGTTGTTATCACTATGGCTTGCACTGACTGCAAGATGCGCAATTACACGACCTACAAGAACAAGAAGAATGACTCCGGTCGTATCGAACTGAAGAAGTACTGCCCCACGTGCGGGCACCATTCCGCCCATCGGGAGACCCGGTAAGCGGTCGCACGTAATGCCGTTGCCCGTACTAACCTGCTGGCGACGGCTCGTACAGGGGTATAGCTCAATTGGTAGAGCAACGGTCTCCAAAACCGTAGGTTGTGGGTTCAAGTCCTACTGCCCCTGCCACAAAAGCGCACAACATGTCCGTTGTGCGCTTTTCGCTTTCGTGGGGAGTATGGAGCCCGGAGGCAGGGCAATCTACCTTCGAGTGTTCTTGCCAATGATACCAGGTCGCTGGAAGCCTTTACATCCCCATGGGTGTGTGTTACAATCTTCAATACTGGCGCGTTATGCCAGGCTTTATTTGTGTTAAGCATCTTGTAGGACTGCGAGGTCATGGACATGGAAAAGGTCAAGGAAACTCTCGCAAAGTTTGGCACGTTCATTCGCGAAGTTCTCGGCGAACTCAGCAAGGTGGTCTGGCCCACGCCTGCCCGTACGGCGAAGCTCACCGGCGTCGTCATCGGTATCGTGGTCCTGGTCATGGGGTTCTTGTGGATCATTGACCTGCCGCTCAACGCGGGTCTCGATTGGTTTGCCGCACGTTAGCAAAGGCAGGTGGCACGGGGACGCGACCCCTGCTCCCCGGACTGAATGGAAAGCAAAAACTGGTATGTCGTCCATACCTACTCCGGGTACGAAAACAAGGTAAAGACCAACCTGGAGAAGCGTGTCGAATCCATGGAGATGAAGGAAAAGATTTTCCGCGTCCTCGTCCCTATGGAAGATGAAATCGAAATCAAGGACGGCAAACAAAAGAAGGTCAAGCGCAAGGTGTTCCCGGGGTACGTGCTCGTGGAAATGACCATGAGCGACGACTCCTGGTATGTCGTGCGCAACACCCCCGGTGTCACCGGGTTTGTCGGGTCTGGCAACAAGCCCATCCCCCTGACCGAAGAAGAGGCGCAGGCCATTCTCGGCGCCCAGGAGGATAAAGCCGCCCAGACCGTCGTGGTCGGGTTCGAAATTGACCAGCCTGTCCGCGTGGTGGCCGGTCCCTTTAAGGACCATCCGGCCGTCATCAAGGAGATCTACCCCGAAAAGGGGCGGGTCAAGGTACTGGTCAGCCTGTTCGGCCGCGATACGCCGGCAGAACTGGACTTCGTCCAGATCGAGACGATCTGATCAACTTCCAGTTCCGCGATTGGCTGCTTTGTGTTAGTATCATTGAGGTCGTGCGCTTCGCGGCGCGCGGCCCTTTGGTGTGCGGGTTCTGCCCGCAGTGGGAGGGCGCCGACAGGTTGCCCGCCAGACCACATCTTTTAAGGAGGAGTCACCGTGGCGAAGAAAGTAACCGCTATTGTCAAGCTGGCCCTGCCGGCCGGCAAGGCAACCCCCGCGCCGCCCGTTGGCCCGGCTCTCGGCCAGCACGGCGTCAACATCATGGGCTTCTGTAAGGAGTACAACGAGCGTACCAAGGAGCAGGCCGGTCTCGTCATTCCCGTCGAGATCACCGTCTTCGAAGACCGTTCGTTCACGTTCATCCTGAAGACCCCGCCCGCCGCCGTTCTGATCAAGAAGGCCCTGGGCATTGAAACCGCTTCCGGCACGCCGAACAAGAAGAAGGTCGGCAAGCTGACCGACAAGCAGGTCGAAGAGATCGCCAAGATCAAGATGCCCGACCTGAATGCCGCCAGCATGGAAGCTGCCAAGAGCATGGTGCGCGGCACCGCCCGTTCCATGGGCGTCGAGGCCGAGTAGCCACCAGCCGCTTGGGCTTGTGGGAGGCCATTCAGCCAGCGAGCTGACAGGCCGAACTTACTGCATTACCACAAGGGAGGAAAATCCATATGCCGACTCACGGCAAGAAGTATAGCGAAGCGGCGAAGTTGTTCGACCGCGCCAAGCTTTATGATCCCGCCGACGCGCTGGAGATGGTCAAGAAGACCGCCACCGCCAAGTTCGATGAGACCGTTGAAGTTTCCGTCCGTCTGGGCGTCGACCCCCGCCACGCTGACCAGCAGGTCCGCGGCGCCGTCGTTCTGCCCGCCGGCCTCGGCAAGACCGTCCGGGTCCTGGTCTTCGCCAAGGGCGAGAAGGCCAAGGAAGCCGAAGCGGCCGGCGCCGACGTCGTTGGCGCTGAAGACATCGTCACCCGCATTCAGGAAGGCTGGATGGACTTCGACGTCGCCATCGCCACCCCTGACATGATGGGCATGGTCGGTAAGCTGGGCCGGGTCCTCGGTCCCCGCGGCCTCATGCCGAACCCCAAGACCGGCACCGTGACGTTCGACCTCACCAACGCCATCCGCGAAACCAAGGCCGGTAAGGTCGAGTACCGTACCGACAAGGCCGGTATCGTGGCAGCCCCCATCGGCAAGGCCTCCTTCGACGCCGACCGCCTGGCTGTCAACTTCAAGGCGCTCATGGACGCCCTCATCCGGGCGAAGCCCGCTGTCGCCAAGGGTGTTTACCTGAAGTCCATCACCATCTCCAGCACGATGGGCCCTGGCATCAAGGTCAACGCCACCAAGCTGACCGCCACCACGGCGGAGCACTAAGCCTCACAAACCGAAGCGACCTGGCACAACTGCCAGGTCGCTTTTTTGTGTCCTCAACCCGTGCCCATGACCCAAAGTAACTATTGACGCACCTAGCGTAAAGAGTCAAAAGTGCCGTTCGTTAATGCTTCTGCGTGGATTATACCACCACTATACAATGTCGAATCAGGTCGATAACGTATTGCAAGTTCGACAGTTATATCGTATTCTTTACATATGCGAGGGAGCCGTTAGGAGAAATATCCTCTCGTTACCAACCTCAACATAGCAAGGAGGGAACATGATGAGCGAACGTGATATTCGGGTTCGTCTCGAAGGGCTGGTGGACCGCTGGATCAAGGCGACCCCTTCCGAGCGCATCGTTCTCGTCCAGGAGAAGATTCGGTTGGAAGAGCTGCTTGAAGCCGCCCGGAAAGAAGAGAAGTTTGCGTAAACCCCTCATGGGTGCAACGAACGAGGCATTCCCGTACGAATGCCTCGTTCGCATTTGTCCCCGCGTGGCCCCGCACCGTCCGATTCCTGTGTTTGGCACCGACTACGCGCTTGACGCCCCTACCCGGGCTGTGTATAATCCTCATTGTGCTTGAAGTTCATATCGGCCATAGACAGCTGGTGCTGATAAAGCCTAAGTGACGACACTCGTTCGTCAGCCTGCCGAGGTCGGAACTCAACCGCCTTGCCTGCAAGGTGTTGAGGGTCTGTGTGTACATACAGACCTCCGATCAACTATGGTCGGAGGTCTTTTTTCATTCACCGGCAAGGAGGTGAATTACTGCAATGCCCATTCGTCCTGAAAAGGAATTGTCCGTCGCTCAGGTTAAGGAGCGGCTTCAGAAGGCGAA
This sequence comes from Symbiobacteriaceae bacterium, assembly GCA_029239785.1. Taxonomy (GTDB): domain Bacteria; phylum Bacillota; class Sulfobacillia; order Symbiobacteriales; family Symbiobacteriaceae; genus JARBUG01. The sequence goes on from JARBUG010000040.1 coordinate 55,482, forward strand.
GAGCGTCGTTCTCGCTGACAACAACGGCATGACCGTCGCCCAGGTCACCAAGCTCCGCAAGGAGCTGCGTGAGGTTGGCGTCGAGCTGAAGGTCGCCAAGAACACCCTCGTTCGTATCGCTGCCCGCGACCTCGGCATCGAGGGTCTGGACAAGTTCCTGCACGGCACCACCACCATGGCGTTCTCCAACGTCGACGAGGCTTCCGCCGCCAAGAAGATTCGGGACTTCTTCGCCAAGGAGAAGGCTCCGAAGTTCATCATGAAGGCCGGCATCCTCGAAGGCAAGGTGATCGACGCCAAGGGTGTCAAGGAGCTGGCTGATCTGCCCTCCCGGGAGGTCCTGCTCGCTCAGGTCCTGGCTGGCATCCAGGCGCCCCTTCAGGGTGTCGCCGGCGCCTTCAACGGTCTGCTGTCCAGCTTTGCCTACGCCCTCGACGCCCGCATCAAGCAGCTCGATAGCGCTGAGGCCTAAGCTTTTCCGGTTTGCTGCCTAATTGGCAATCAACATTTCTTATCTGATAAGGGAGGATCCCACAATGTCCAAGGCTGCTGAGGTTATTGAAATCATTAAGGGTATGACCGCTCTCGAGCTCAAGGAGCTCAAGGAGCAGTTCGAAGAGACCTTCGGTGTTACCGCCGCCGCTCCTGTCGCCGTCGCCGCTGCCGGCCCTGCCGCCGCCGCTGCTGTCGTCGAGGAGAAGACCGAGTTCGACGTGATCCTGAAGGCCGCTGGCGCCAACAAGATCAACGTCATCAAGGTTGTCCGTGAGCTGACCGGCCTGGGCCTGAAGGAAGCCAAGGACCTCGTTGACGGCGCCCCCAAGGCTGTCAAGGAGAAGATCGGCAAGGCCGACGCCGAAGGCATCGCCGCCAAGCTGAAGGAAGCTGGCGCCGAAGTCGAGGTCAAGTAATTAACCTCATCGCAAAGGAGGGCCGGGGATTTCTCGTACATCGCGAGTCATCCCCGGCCCTCTTTTTGCGCCCATACAAGAACCATGCCAACAAAATAAAAAGACCCCTCTGCGAGGGGTTGCGCTTATTGACATGACTTCCCTGGCATGGTAGCATGATATCCTGCCATCCACATAGTTCTTTGGAACTGGTCCCCTGGAAATGCCGGCCCCTGCCGGCAATTCGCGTGCTTTCAGGCAATATGCATGCATACTTACCTGGCACACGGGGCACCACTAGAAAATGTGTTTGCCTGGAAACACCGTCCATGGTTACAAGGCGGAATTCCTTATCGGGTGTGGCTTCCGGCCTCGCCGAATTCCCTCCACCATGTCGGTGTTGCCATTCTGTTTCTGCTTCAGGGCCGAATTCTCCTGCCAGGGCAAATAAATAACCCTCAGGAGGTTCATATACCACATCGAGCGCTTCCGCGGTGGGCACTTCCAAACGGGGAGCTTCTTGATGGCCACCAAGCACAAATGTGAGGAGGCCAAGACCGTATGGCGAAGATCCTGCAAGCCGGGCTCAGAGAGCGGCGCAGCTTCGCAAGGATCGATGAAGTTTTGGAGATGCCAAACCTCATCGAACTGCAGCACAACTCGTACCAGTGGTTCCTTAAGGAAGGCCTACAGGAGATGTTCCGTGACATCTCCCCGATCCAGGACTTCACGGGCAACCTGGTCCTCGAGTTCATCGACTACAGCCTTGGCGAGCCGAAGTACGCCATGGACGAATGCAAGGAGCGGGACGTTACGTTCGCCGCGCCGCTGCGCGTCCGGGTGCGCCTGATCAACAAGGAGACCGGTGAAGTGAAGGAACAGGAGGTCTTCATGGGCGACTTCCCGCTCATGACCCCCCACGGCACC